>JAFECR010000010.1:0-659 GCA_018242045.1 Pseudomonadota bacterium
AACTCCTAATTTTAAAGTGGATCGGGTATACAAAGGAAATCATTTGCTACACAAGCAATAAAAAAGGCCCAGCGTAAGTGAAGCAATCTATCTTAAGATTTTGCTCATGAAGCGCAATACCCAAGATTTGAAGATAGGTTGCCACGAACCTTTTTACTTTCACTGGTTCATCATAATAAAACCTGTCTTGCTTGCCTTGCTCTTAATTGAGTTTCTTGCGAAGCGACTGGATTTTGCTGTAAATCTGACCTTGGTGTAAATTGTAAAGGCCTTGAGGATTCCTGTAAGGGTAAATTTTGCGCCTCTGATGGCGATTGCATTTGTGCTATTAAATTATTCAATAGGGTATTCAATGAGGCCATGGAATCTTCATCTTCTAAACGTGGTAAATTTTGCCAATCATTTTCATTGGCGCCCACGTTAACTAAAGTTGATAGATTTTCTTTTTGATTATTCTCTTTTAAAAAGGTTAAAAATTCAATATAACTTTCATCTCGTTTATTTGCAAGACGAATTATTTCATCTGTATCATTTTTTTCTTTAAGATAATCAATATAGGGTTCGTAGCCTTTATCATCCCTTTTCCAAAAGAATTTTTTAGTGCCTAATAAGTCACTAGAAAAACAGGCGCGAAACGATCTTAACAAATTGCAATAATC
>JAFECR010000010.1:677-23165 GCA_018242045.1 Pseudomonadota bacterium
CGCTGCATTTGTGCTTTATTTGTGATTTTCTGATAATGTGACGCACTAAGTGTCATTGTATTTTCAACAATAGTTGGTGCTCCCTTTGCGTAGGCAAAAGAACCTAGAGTGAGTAACCCTAAGTGAGGTAAAATTTGGGGTAAAACCTGCAAATAAGGAAAAGACCCTTGTGTCAATCCAGCATAAAGTGTGGATAGCAGGTGTATATCAACGCAAAGCAAGCTCGCGCAAGACATACCTACATAAGCTCTATCAATGGAATTACTTAAGGTATAAAGACGATTAATAGCGTCTTTTGTTGGTTGAGAAATCATACTGATCTATTCCCGATATTATTAGCTTAAAAAAGGGCATTATATAAGGCTTATATTGCTAGAATCAAAATAAATTAGACGAATGGATAATGGTGAAGCATTAAAGACTAATGCTGGCCTAGAAAATCAAAGAACTCTCTCTGTCGCCCAAACCGAACAAAGGATATAAGGCTTTACACTCGTAAAGCCCCCTTTAATATCCGGCAATTAATCGATTTAACGTTTTTTGTTTTTAAACTTTTTATTGTTCTTGCTATTTTTTTGACTTGTATAAGGATGTTTTGATGTGTTTTTAACATCCTTATTATTTCCATAATCTTGCCTTAGTGCATTATTTTCAACCTCTTTAGGACTTCTTTGCAAATTGGGTAAATAAGCATAGACATAATTCACATAAGTCCTACACAAATTAATAAAGTAATTACATGGATGTTCTGATGGTACATCTGGTGAATTTATATTGATAGGATTTGGTGTATCGTTCAAAAGCAATTTGCTAAATTTTTGTATTAATGCAGCATCTTCAACATCAGAAGAATTAAAAGGCTTATTGTGTGGTTTGGCTGTCTTATTCTGAGTTTGTTGCTTATCAATATTTTTTTTAAGTTGCTTGCTCTTGTTTGTTTCTTTTTTTACGATTGAAACTTGCCTTGTTTCTGCATTCCTTTGTTTTTCCTCAGCCTTATCGGGCCCTCTAGCTGCATGCTTTTTGGTTTGTTTAATTGCACTACTTAAATTGGTTTGATTCTCTTCTATGCTTGACTCATTTAAGTATTCTTCAAAAATATATGGTTTATCTGTCTTTGATTCCGCCTCAAACGATATATCCATTGCCAATTCTTCTATTTTCTGCCTGGAATGATTACTTTGTTCTTCATCTAATTCTTGCTGTTGGATAGTAAAATTTTCTAAATTAAAATTTAATGAATATTTAAGAGTAACAAAAAAATTACCAATATTTCGAAGGATCTGTGGTCTTTCTTTTCTATCACCAAAGGATCGAAGCATCAAGTCGTTCAGCATTATTTCATCAAGTTCTTTTTTTTCATACTGTTGTCTCATTACATTTCCCATTAAATATACACTTGAAAGATAGTTTCGAGAGGGTTTTAATCCTAAACGCTCATTTTTCACCATCTCATCAGTCATGGTAATTTCCCCATAAAACCACCGTCTAAATTCCGAATTTTGATTAAGCATGAAATTTAAATCAGGGTTAATGTTCTGTAGAACATTACAATTAATCATAAAATTGATAGTATCAACAGAGCGCCCTCGTAATATTATCTTGATCATTTCAGCCATTACTTTTGCAGATCTACTTTCTTCTTTTACCAAAATAGACATCTCTTGTAATAATTTTTCAGCATTAATACCGGGATCAAAATAACACCCATATTCCATAATATGTCGTAGTATTCTGAATAACAAAGTTGGATTGTCACGAAAATCTGATTTTGCAAATGTTTCGAGCCGCAGTGAATCTAAACTTTTAAAGGCTGCACCCGTAACATCTAGAAATTTACCTTCTTTATCCATTAATAAACAATCAAAGCTAAGCGGTTTTAATGAAATTAAGTAATTTTTTGGATCAAGCATTTGCACACCAATAAAGGATACATCAAAAAATAAATCCTTATAAATAAAATTCACTTGATTTGAAATATATGGACTTTTATATCCATTAAATGTGCTTGTTAATAATTCAGGAGGACAATCAGTGATGAGATCAACATCGTGTAATGTAAAGGATGTCGATCGATTCGACTTCTTAGAAAGATAGAAAAATCGCGGTGCACCACCTAGGGCATACACGCCATAACCTAATGCAGAAATTTTTGACATTACTTCTTGAATACTACTTAAATCGCAATGCTTTTCCAGCACTGAATTGTTAATATTACTATCTGTAAT
This sequence comes from Pseudomonadota bacterium, assembly GCA_018242045.1. Classification (GTDB taxonomy): domain Bacteria; phylum Pseudomonadota; class Gammaproteobacteria; order Berkiellales; family Berkiellaceae; genus Berkiella. The sequence continues at coordinate 2,906 of JAFECR010000010.1, forward strand.
TTGCTTTACAAGAAAATCACTAAACCCTGCTCTAAACATGGCTTGATTTAACACATTAATAACATAAGGATTGTTTTTTAACTTCTGCCAACATACCTGATAAAATTCGACTGCTTGATTCTTAACTTTTGCACCATGCTTTATTGTTAAAATAAAATTTAAATAGCTTATATATAATGAAGCTTCTTCTGGGTTATTACTAATACCTTTGTTATATATCTTTTCTGCTGACGTTAATCGGTTTTTTTCAATATAAAGTAGCGCTAATTTTTCATACGCATGCGAACAGTGTTGAAGTTTATTTTCAATATATTCTTCAAAAAGTGTAATTGCCTCATCCACTGAATAAGCAGTACGAATATAGGAGGCATATTCAAAATACGCGCTAGATTTATGGCTATTTTGGGAAATTAATTTTTTAAAAAGAGCGTCAATATCAACTTTATTATATTTATTTTCTGCTAATTTATAACGTATGGTTGCAGTTAATACACCATAATTATCATGATACATTTGCAAAGCATTAAGTTTTTCACCGGCTTCTTTCAGCTGATTTCTATCAAAATAAATGTAAAATGACTGAAGCAGTACATTCCTATTTTTTGGATACTTCTCTTCTAAGACCTTACATAATTGCAATGCCGCATCATAATGTTCAAGTTCTCGTAGGACTTTAATTCTTTGAACATTAATTTTCAAATCATTTGGTTTCAATTTATCAAGTATTGTTAAATATATCAAAGCGCGGGTATAATTTTGTTGACTGCGTTCTATATTTGCAAGTTGCATGATGGTGTGAACATCATTGGGTGACATTTTCATCGCTGTGAAGCAAGCATTAAACGCTTGCTGAATCTGATGTTTACGTAAGTAACACCCGGCTATCTGCCCAAGTGCCGATAAATTGTTAGGATCTTCTACTAAAATACTTTCTAGTAATACTTCACTTTCTTCCCACATTCGAAATCTTCGATATATTTTTACTAATAATAATTTCTCTTCTAAGGTGTATCCGCCAAATTGTTCTTTAATCTTATCCATACATTTTATAGCTTTACTGCACTTATTGCGTTCTAAATAGTAACTCGCTTGAACATAATAGAGTATTCGAGAATTTGGGTATTTTTCCTTAAATATATTCAATAATTTATTAGCATTTTCTATCTCTTCCCTTACAATTTCTATTAAAATTTGATTCTTAAATGCTTGTTGATTTTCAATAGGAGGGGCAAAGGTTTCCCTAGTTCTGTGAGCAATTTTTTTATTGTTAACAATACTACGCATAGAATGGGCTTGTGTATTATTCGGATCTTTTTGCAAAATTGACATGCAAAGATCTTTTGCAGCATCATAATCACCCGCTTCTATATAATAAAAACCACAAGCTACTAACATATTCGTATCATTAGGGAACTTTAGGCGCATGGCATTAACATGTTCATTTGCCGTTTTGGTATATTTATTTAATTTTACGGCCCTTTTACAAGCGTTAATGATGGCAAGATAATCCTGTGCCCCTTTATTAAGCATTTCCCCTCTTTTTACTAATATTCTCAATGCACTATCAAAATCTTCTTGTTTTTCATAGCAAATAGCGTGTGATAAAGAAAATTCTTTCCAGTATAAAGCATGTTCCGTAATACCTTCTAAATGACGATTTGCACTATCAAATTCATTGCACGCGATAAGGGCATAACTTACGGCAACAATGAGGTAAGGATTGTCAGGTGATTTGTCCAATTCCTGCAGAAGCATTTTTTTTGCTTTTTGAGTATGGCCTATTGTAACATAAGCTTGTGATAGCTCTATTTTTGCATCAACATAATCAGGACATAATTCAAGTAATTTTTCATAAATAGCAACAACCTCATGATAGCGATCTTGAGTGTTCAATAATTTGCTATAACTTAACGCAATCTTTAAACTTCTTGGGCAAACCTTTAAGCCTTTTTTTAAAACCGCTTCGGCATATTTATCACTTTCAGGTTTATTTAAAACACAAATCCAATGTGCCAATCCTGTATAGATTTTGGAATACTTTGTCCCTACTTCGTAGATCTGATTACATATATCAAGTGCTTCTTGATGTTTTCCACCTTCACCGAGAAAATTAGCATAGTCAAACCATAGTTTATGATCTTTTTTATCTTTATCATTTTCTATCAGCACTTTATAGGCTTGCAAACCTTTTTCATAATCAGCAACATTATTTTTATTCTGATGCATATAACTGCGCAAAGTAACGATATTTGCCCCAGGGTTGGCAAATATTCTGCCTTCAATGGCATTTTTTTCCTCTTTGGATATATTACAATACAATGCAATTTGATCATCCGAAGGATTTTCTTTGCGATACTTATCTACATATTTAAAGACTTCATTGCTTTCAAAACCATTACGCAAAATCATCAACACTATTTTTCTTAAATCATTTTTTGTGAGATTTCGTTTAAATAAAATTAAAGCAATGGTTTCAGCTTTATCATGTTTAAGCTTTTTCTCTTTAATGTCTCCTTGAAACTCTAACAACCCATTGAGATAAATTATTAGAAAGCTAGAATTTATCCTAACAAAATCACGTACTGAATTGTATAGTTCTTCTGCTTTTTCGTACTGCTTAGAATGCATATAAACAAACATTAGTGCCCGTGCTAATTGAGGATCATGCTTATACTCACAAGTAGTAATCTCCTGTTCCGCTTTTTCTGTTCTATTCAGCTCAAGAAATATCTTCGATAGATCGACCTTTATAGATATTTTTTTTCTATCTTCTGGCTTTATTTTTTTTATGAGTGGATCTACTTCATCGACATCTAATCTAGCGTAAGATTTTATTTTGAGAAGCAAAATATCTAGATCATACACTTTAATTTTATTGCAAAGCTTAATCACGCCATCATGATCGCGCATTTCATAAAAAATATAAGCATTTGCTTTGACAACCTGTTTCAATTGTTGTTCAGCATATGTCATTTTTGTATTTAATACATTTAAAGCTGCGGGAAAATTTTTAAGCCCCCCATATATTCTTACCAGGGCAAGTCTTCCATCTAAACTGTCTTGATCTTTTTTTGAAAGTTCAGTGTACTTTAAATGTGCTGACTCAAATAATTTATTACGAATATCATCCCATATCGTGTTTAACTTAACAGATCCATTTTTTTGAGATTTTTTTGATCCATTTATCATCACTAAATCCTTTTTTGCTGCTTTATTTACGACAGCAATTCATATCATATATTTCATTGATAGTCACTTATTTTGAACAAAAAAGTATCACGCTGGCCTAAAAAGACCAGAGTGGTAAGACGCCTTGACAGCAAGAAAAGGGGGCACCTCTTAGGGCGTTAAGCAAACGCTGCTTTAACATTATTTTTTTCGAGAGAATCATAATTCAGATTATTAGCCGCATTTGCAAAAGAAGCATCCATCGCATCTAAAATCACATTGTAATTTCCTGCTTGATAAGAAAAACCAAGTTGCTTACTCATCATCATGACTTCATGAATACTGTGCATACCGCCACCAACAATCATGCCTATGATGGCTAATATATATTTTTGCATTTGGCTGGCAGATAAGTGGCCTACCATCGTTGCTGTTCTTAAAAGAATGCCAGCATGCCCGGATGGCCCGGCAATAAATGGCAAACTTGTTGTTGCAATATAGGTTTTGTAATATTCATGTGATTTATCAGGAAGAAAAGCATCTGCAGCTCGAACGTGTGATGGTAGATATTCTCCGATACTTGAATCTTGCGTATTTAAAATGCCTATCTTTGTTGTAGGTTTAACTTGAACGTTACGCTCAACAAAATTTGAAGAGTGTATATATTCGAATCTCTTTGCTCTTCGTAAGTAGACAACCAATCCCCATTATTGTGAGTTTGCCAACTGTATACATGTGTCATTAATTTTGTTATAAATGAATATTTCCATTTTAAAGATAACCTCGATGAGTCTTATAAAAACATTACTCTTGCTAATTGCTTCTAATTTGTTTATGACTTTTGCCTGGTATGCACATTTAAAAACGCTTAATAACAAAATGTTATGGGTAGCAATTTTAGTCAGCTGGGGAATTGCTTTTTTTGAGTATATTTTTCAAGTGCCCGCTAATCGAATAGGTTTTAATGAGGCGGGGCTTACCCTATCCCAGCTCAAAATCTTGCAAGAAGTCATCACCCTTTCAATTTTTATACCTTTCGCTATTTTTTACATGCGCCAGCCAATCTCTTTAAACTTTTTGTGGGCAAGTGTGTGTATGATCGGTGCTGTTTACTTCATTTTTCGGTAAAGGAATATAAAAGCAACCAGAATTGTTCTAAATCTTGTTCTTGTGTAAAATAATTTCATTTGTAATAACTCTCTTAGTTTAAGTAAAATGAATGGAGGGGTAACATGGCAATATTAGGGGCAACACAAGAAGAATCTCAAAAAGATATATTAGATGATAAATTAAAAGAACTTATTTACCGATACTATAGTAATGAAAATCTCGAACAAAACCTCCCTGAAGAAAAACTCAAAGCTATTTTAGAACAAATTAATGCCATTCGTGAATACGCAAAAGAACAATTTCCTCAAGATACGCTCTTAACAGATGAAGAAATTATCATTTTAACATTAAGTGTCAGAAACCCTAAACCATCACCAGAAAAAAATATCATTGCAACCGATTCAAGTTACATGGAAGTTAAACGAGCTTTAAGTCGCTTTTATTGTCTGAATCAAGTTATGTTAGGTGAAGCAGGATATGATAAATTTGCAGCTCCTCAACTAGAAAAAACAAAAAAATTTAATCCACCTTTAAAAAAGATACAATATTACCTACTTTGTGATAAATTTCAGGGTTTAGATTCACTAACCATTGAAATATTAAAAATGGCCACTTTAATAAGTTCCGTGCCACTATCATCTGAGGCCTGTAAACGCGCTGATAAAATTTTGGGAAATAAATATATTGTCGATTCTGTAGAATTTCCGGCACACATGTTTGAAAACATAGATACCGCACGCCAAGTGTACCCTCAAGTTGAAGTACTTTGGCAGAAATATACCGATATTGACTCACGCAATAAAATTAAGGAATTATTGCAGTCTGCATTTTCTCATCGACGTCACTATCGACACATGCTTTATACAGAAGGATCTGAGAGCATGTTTTCGACATTGCTAGATGACTTTAAACAAAAACGATTATCAAAAGAGGCTTTCGAATTTTGGAAAATGTATTGGAAAGTAAATATTATGGGCTTTCAAGGACATCTGGATCCAAAAGGCTCTGTATATTTAACATATAATACCTTTAAAGCAATGAATGCATTGGATCTTATTTTAGATTCAGCAAATGAAACTGAAATTAATGCGAGTTACCTTTTATCAATGTATCTGCAAAAAAGAGCTTCTTTTTTGGGTTTAGATGATTTTAAATATACTAAATTTAAACTCACATTAGCGGAACAAAAGTTTATAGCTCATATTGGCGCCCTGATGAGGTTATTTTACCCTGAACAAGGTGAATTTTTAATTGCAAGTTATTTTGTTTGCCAAGATGCAATTAAAGATCTATTTGCAGATTTTTTCTCCACAGATCCGACCAGGCCTACGCCGACTTATGCTCCTGCGTTATTTACTAACGTAAAAGACTTTTTAACAGAAAGGTATTCGAAAGAAAAAATATTTAGACAAGCAAGAAGAATTAAATCAGAATATGTTCATCTCACTGCCGATGAATTTCAAGATGCTATTGCAAGCTTCGAAACAATAATATTGTGCGTACCATTATATCTTTCAGCACTAAAAAAATATAAACAGATGCGCAATGAAAAAGTAATTGCAAACAATATTCCCTTAAGTTTTCAAACTATTGCCTATAAGCAATTTATTGAGGAATTATTAGAAAATAAATCCATTATACTAGACATGGTTAATGTTTTAGAGCTCGTTGATATTAATGTGTCTGACACAGGAGTGGTTTCTTATGACAAAAAAACTGATTTTGCACAAAAACTAGCAGATCAATTGGCAAAACAAGCTTTCTTGGCAGAACCTTCTGATACTGAAGACCAAAAAACATATTTACCGTCTTTAAACTTAAAAAGAACAACCCCTACAACGATGTCAACAACAGCTTTAACAATGACAACAAGCATACCCCCAATAATAAAAACAGAGGTTAGAGTGAAACCAGATCAATAATATTGGATACAAAATTCAAACTATGCGTGTCTATTTATGCATTCAAATGAGGGAACCATGAGCACGAGCGGCGCCAAAAAAAAGATACATTCTACTTCAAATAATACTAATACTGACTCTGATGTTGATGCTGACACTGATAGTGCTTATTATGATACTAAAAAAACACCAGTTGCCTTAGATAACGATTTTGCTAAAATATTTGATGAAAGTGTATTTAACAAAAATAACACGTATTCATATTACAACTATATTCCACCTTTTGAACCCAATTTAACCAAAACTCTCCCTGACATTAAATTGCCAAAAAAGAAGCTTTTGCAAAGCGACTTCTACTCATCCTTGTTTAAACAATTAAATCAGATTAGTCAAAGTGTGTGCAATATTGCCCCTAAAATTGATTTTTTTCAAAAGTTAAATGAATCCGTTGAATATAAAATACCAACAGAAGAAACTCAACAGATTGAAACTAAAAAGAATTTACTTAGCCTTTTAAGAATGACTGAAAACGCTCAAAAGTTAATTTATTGCTTTGAAATGTGTATGGAACTTGCGCAAGATCTTAAAGAAAATACTGCACTATTAACAAGTATAAATGCATTTTCACTAGAATGTAATTTTTTCAATAAACACCAAAATTTTAAAGAACAATTGCTGGCGACAGATGCAATAGATGAATTATATGATTTCTTAAGGCTACAACGACCAGATTTTACATCTAACATTTTTCTGGAAAGCTATAATAGTTGGAAATTAAACTCCTTTGATCAAGATCAACTCCAGACATTATATAGCTTCAGATTTCGAATATATCTTTATGATACACTTCATTTTTATTTTCCTATTCTTATTATTTATTTTCCTTATGCAAAAGAGTTTCTGTTAAAGGCGCAAGAAAACTTGATCTTTTCATTTCATATACATTCTGATCCAGCATCATTTAACACCTTGTGCTTTACCAATGAAACCCAAAATAATTCGATTATTACATTGTTATTCGGTCTGGAACGCTGCGCGTCTACTTTTACGACAAACAAAAAGCAAAATGAAAAATTGCTTGAAACGTATTTAACATTTCTCAAAGATAAAGTTCTTTTTCATAAAGATTCTAAGAAAACTAATCCTACTAACAATACTAGAACGGATACCTGTTCATTTACAGAATTAATTTCCAGAAGAGCAATTCCGTTAAATAATTTTATGCTACTCCCTCAGGGAGTAGATATTATTACCTCTATCATATCTACTGACAATATATTTTCCTTCCAACGATGGAAAAAATTAGTTGATAACGAAGAGACTTTACCAATTTCAGCTATTGCTACAAATAACACCAACAACAACAATTGTTCATCCTCTGGCACCGTTATGACATCGCATGTTGTCAATATTGAGGAAATCGATAGTAGTCAGCATGAGACAAAGTCCGGTACAACAGATAGTAAAAATTATGATAATTTTACATACCGACAGGATTTTTATAACAAATTTCACGATAAGATTGGTATTTTAAAAAAACAACACCCTAATGCCAAACATTTTCTTGATGCAGCGCAACAATTGCTAACCTTTGATATGAAGGAGCAAGCTGATCATCATAAAAGAAAACCGACTACAACATATAGTAGCCCTACCCCTAAGAATTTAATTATTTTATTGTTAGCTTTTTTGGAGACATGTGCAAAGTCGTATACCCAAAATGAAGTGCTCAACGAGAGCTATACTAACGATTATTTAGATTTTATCAAAACTATTACGTACAATTCAGAGACTAAGTGTAAATTTTCATTTTCAGTCTTTTTTAATAGTCGCGGAAAACAAATTACTAAGCTCAAAACATATATTACGACCTTAAATGGTAGTATGATGCCAAGTATACCGATAGACGACATATATACTTATGCAAAATTTAAAGCAATAGAAGAAAAGAAAAAATTAGAGAGTAGTCAAACCCCAGACAACTCAACAATCAAAAATGAACTCTTAACCACCATGTCAGATTTTTACGATCCGGGCTCAAGCATACTATCTGATACAATTGATTTCGATATTGCTCCTTTGCCCAATTATACGCCATTTAAAAATCTTTACACCTATATAAGTTCCAAAAATAACAATGTCGACTCGGCAACTAGCAGTAATCAACAAATTTGTACTAAAGACTTCGAAATAAGAAAATTGCGTTAAACATTATGGATTAATATGATAGGAAATCAAATATGCTTTCAAGCACAATCTCTTCAACAATCTCTGACAGATTAAATGAAATTACTCATTATCTTGCTTTAGATGATGCTCTAAAAATATTACACCATTTTCAGCATTGCAATGATTGGATGGAATTTGAGAATGATTCAAATTTTTGGGAACCGTATATTAATCGATTAACAAAAACAAACCCTACTCTCTTAAGGGCTACTTTTTTAATACAGACCACAAATTCTCTACCCATTAAATTTCTTCGATACATAAAAGAAACCATTGCTCAGAAAATGAATGAACGTAAGAAAATATTAGATTGTTTTTCTACACATTCGTTATCTGAAACCCAAATTAGCCAAGAGCTTAATGTTATTAAGAGATTTTCTGAGCAAAAAATTACATTATCTGAAATTGAGTTTTTAAATGACTCGCTTCGAAGTCTAAACGAAAAGTTGATTCTTTCAAAAATTGATGCAAATTGCAACACAATAGATATTAGCAAACTAAATCTAACTCAATTTCCTGAAAGCTTATTTACTCGTTTTAATTGGAAAAACATTGAGTATATCAACTGTGAAGAAAATAATTTAATTTTTTTACCAGAAGCACTTTTTTTAAATACACCCAATTTAAAGGGTATAAATTTTTCACGTAATAAATTGCAATGGTTGCCGACATCTATAGGGAATTGCACAGAACTACTTAGTTTAAATGGTAGTCATAATGACCTGGAAACAATACCTGATACGTTGGGTAAATGTGTTTCCATGAAGGCTTTGCTACTAAATGAAAATAAAATAACCAAATTGCCTGAAAGTTTAGTAGATAATTGGCAGATGCTAGAACAAATAAACTGTCAAAACAATCATATCAGCAATATGCCAAGTAACATTGGCAATTGCATTAACTTAATTGAATTAGAATTTTCTGGGAACCTAATTTCAATTATTCCAGATCTAAGTAAGTGCACCTCTCTTAAAACAATCGATATATCCCACAATAAAGTCCAATCCATAAATGAGATGCATTTGCCTGCATTGGAAAATTTCTATTGCCAACAAAATAAACTTAAATCACTGCCTCCATTTCTTTACGGTAAATTTGGCTATGAATGGTGTTTAAAAATCCTTAATCCTACCTTTATTCAAAATCTTCAAGTGCAAAAGCTTATTCAATACATAGATACTCCTCATTATGAGGATGATGGTGCAGTATGGACTAATGATGATATTGAGCCACCTTATTTACCAAATTATCTAAAGACAGACTCTGGATCAGCTTTGAATGTGCAACGAAATGTCGAATGTAATGCGTCACGTCAACGACGATCTTTTAAAAAAGATTAGGCTGTTTTAGTTAAGCTTATTAAGTGATTATGAATTCCGTAGCATTCGTATCTCCAAGTTGACAGGTTGTGCAAGAGTTTGTTGCTTATGTACTGTCATGTTAAATAATGTTGGGAAAAAATAATGAATACGATTAAAACAAAATTTTTTAGATTTCTCTATTAGTAACTCGACAGGTGTGTACTTAAACGTGTTTAGTTGAAATGAACATTTGCGAAAAGAGTAGCTCTTTAGCGGCCCAAAAGCCTTTTCTATCGCTAATATCGTTCAAAATACACATCGAAAGGATATATATACTGCTTCCACTTTGAAACTCCTAGCTTCAAAATAGAAAGGGTATATACTTTCCCAGTTTAAATTTAGGCTTAAAGCCTGCGTTTACTCACCCCAGTCATGCACTAATATGTGCATGACTGGGGATTCGCTCGCTTGGCTATGCTATTAACGCTGCTGTAAAATGGCTGCCCCGCGTTTTGTGAAAGTAATGACTTTATCGTGAAATAGATATTTAAAATTATAAAAGAACTTAAAATTAATCTAAAGTAGAAAGATTCTGTAACTTTAGAAATTAGAAATTATTACGGTTTTACTTTATAAAGCAAACCAGCATGATCTGAAATTGGTGTTGTTTTTCCATCTGAAGCGTTTTGGTCATCCCAAACTTTCAGAAATTTAACAGGGCTGGTTTCTTCGACAATGAATTCAGGGCTTTGAGAACTAGGATTTACATTTACATCAATATCAGAATTTTTATCTTTTGATTTAATGATAGATCGATACGCAGGGCAAAGATCTTGTCGCCATTCTAATAGCGCGAAATGATCAAATCTCACGTTAGGTATGCAATGTTGAAGTTGATTATGGTTTACGTTCTTTTGCCCCCAACCTGTTTCATCTTCCATGGGATATTCATCTTTTGGGGGTTTTCTTAGCCAGGTATCCTTACCTTCTCCAGGAAATATGCCTTTTTCTCCAAAAAAGAACTTGACATCAGCTGAGCTTCGTTCATTCGTTTGTTTCCCAGTAAATTGTACGTCAGAGACATTTAAATCCCCATTTAAAAAGATCCATTTAATTTTAATTCCCTTAAACATGGTTACTTCAAGTTCATGAATGTATTGCACTAATTCTTGCACCATGAGTTTTAAAGTGCGAGTACGAATATCCGCTATAGCTTTTTCAGATACCTCATCATGCCCCGGTTCAGATTTAGTATGAGTATTAATTACAATATGATATTCAATCTTTTGATTTAACTTATGTTCTATTAGTACAAATAATATGCCTTTTTTGGCAAAAGCATCAAAACAAAACTCTTTCTTAAATATATTATTGGCATTCACAAAAAAGGGCAAAGGAATGGTTACAAAACGTGCGTGTACTATTTTTTTATCTGTTGCAAAAAATAACCCACTGTTCCACCAAAGCGGAGAAAAAGCCATATTAAATATACAATCATAACCATTGCCATTTAAAGCCTTAGCAAGTTTCTGCGCAGCACTAAAGTCAAAAACTTCTTGCAATGAAATAAAATTAGGCCGCACATTATCTCGGGGAGATAAAATAGAATTAATCAATTCTTGGGTTCTTGTATCAGTATCGCGAAAAGAATGAAAATTTACCATTACGGGAGGAAAAAGCGAACTATTTCTGCAAAGACCTATTAATTCATCCTCTGGGTGAGTTTTTAATGGTTCGGTTTCTCTAAATGTAATGGAATAAGGTCGTGGATCTATGATTAAAGATACTTTAGTAAAACCAGATGCTACCATTCGAAGCATGAGTGTTGGAATAGTACCTAGTGCACCAGAAATAAGATAAAAATATTTCAAAAGTTTCTTTATCTTAGCATCCGTTGTGGGATTTGATGAAAACTGATACACTTGGCCTGGTGTAATATGAATACTTTTTGCAATCCATCCTGTGGTTATCTCAAATGGTTTACGAAGCACATACCCAGCCTTTTCAAAAAACATCGCTAGATTAGATTTTGGTTGAGATTTAATGGGAATATCAATAATCTCTTTAGGAATGTCTATAATTTTTTCAGAGTTATCGATTTTCATTTTTTTATCCTCATTTATGAGTACTTCGAATAAGGAGATAACATAAAAAAATTATTATAAATAAATGATACTCCTGAAAAGACCAAAAAATCTAGATAACACAGCGAATAAAGCAGCTTAAGCAAATAGCAAATCTGTGTGATATACTCGAACCAGTTTTGAATTTAGGCAACAAAGCCTAAATTTAAACTGGAAAGAGTATATACTTTGTACCAATACACATGCTACATGCCTGGAGATTTACTCGCTGGCGCCTTAGCTACGCCTGTCACTTACTTGATAGTTGTTTCCAATAACTATCCTGCATCGCAGATTGGTTTTGTAGTTAAATAACTATTAAGCGCGTCCGCGTAAATTCATGCATAATAAAGGTAATGAAAATTTCCTTTCGGAGATCCTTATTCATGCTCATCAATTGCGTCGCTTACCTAGAAGGAAAGAAACTAAGAGATATTCCCATTGAAGAGATTAGTGAATATATCAAACTCCCAAACTGTTTTGTCTGGGTAGCGCTAAAAGATGCAGAGCCGGCCGAACTTGAACAGATGCAGCAAGAATTTGGCTTGCATGACTTGGCGGTTGAGGATGCTCGTGTTGGTCATCAACGTCCGAAAATTGAGGAATATGGGAATTCGATTTTTGCAGTGATGCATACTTTAGAATTGCTCGACGGAGAATTGCGCGTTGGCGAACTAGATATCTTCGTCGGAGAAAATTATATATTATCGACGCGAAGCGACTGTCAGCAAGGTTTTTCGAGTGTGCGTGCTCGTTGCGAACAAGAACCTCACCATCTTAAACAAGGGGTAGCTTTTGTCTTTTACGCCTTAATGGATGCCGTGGTTGATCGTTATTTCCCCGTAGCTGAAGCACTGGAATCTGAGCTTGAAACTATTGAAGATCAAATTTTTACCAAAGGGTCGCAACGCGCTAATATTGAACGGCTATATCAACTCAAGCGTAAAGTCCTGACTCTCAAGCATGCGGTTGCGCCGTTAATAGAAGCAGTCGGAAAATTACTTGGCCCTTGGGTATCACCTATCTGTGCCAATACACAGGAATATTTCCGCGATGTACATGATCATCTTTATCGGATTAACACATCCATCGATTCGATCCGTGACACTATTGGTATCGCCATACAGGTTAGCTTGTCGATGGTGAACATCGATGAGAGTGAAGTGACTAAACGATTGGCGGGTTGGGCGGCAATATTTGCAATGGCGACTGTACTTGTCGGGATCTGGGGCATGAATTTTGAGCATATGCCTGAGCTAAAATGGGAATATGGATATTTATTAGCATTATCCGTCGTTGTCACAGTTTGTGGTTACATATATTATCGCTTCAAAAAATCTGGCTGGCTGTAATTGCTTGAAGAAAGGGTAATATACTGCTTCCACTTTGAATTTAGGAGTTGCGTCATTGCGAAAAGTTTGGTTCCCTTTGTGTAATGGATAAAACAAAGTAACTATGAAAAATATACAAGAATGGCTTAAAAATTACAGCATTTATCATCAGCATCCAACAAATATATTAATCCATGAAATATGTGTGCCGCTTATTGTATTTAGTATTTTAGGATTATTTTGGGTGATCCCAATTCCTACACATTTTTTCCAGAAAATCCTACATACTAATCATGTTGAACTGGTGAATGTCGCTGTATTAGTAGTCTTTTTAGCCTTAATATATTATCTAAGGCTTTCATTGATTATCGCATTTGGGATGTTCTTAGTTTCCCTCTTGATGCTTTGCGTCTTAATGCTGTTTGAAAAAAGGCAGTTTCCCATTTTTTATATTAGTCTAACATTATTTATTTTAAGTTGGATAGGCCAATTTATTGGTCATAAAATTGAAGGAAAAAAACCCGCATTTTTAACGGATCTTCAATTCCTTCTGATTGGCCCTGCTTGGATTTTAGCAAAATTATATCAAAAAATAGGGATTAACCTTGAAATAAGAAATTAGTATGGCCTCACAGAGTCAAAAAATACCTCATCACGCTACCCTGCGCTCACTTTCAAAGGTGATGCTTTCAAGGACGGAATAGAAAATACAATGATTTACGAGTCAGATGCTATCGTTGCATTTGGTGAAGGGTATATTACCCACCTTGGCCCTGCCCTGACTCTAATGTATTATTACAAAACTTTGTAAACCATATGAAAAATACTCCTACAAATCAATTAACAACAAATAATTTGTTAAAATCGGTTGAAATCGTGGAATATCCGAAACCAAAACTGAACAATTAATCTATTGTTTCTCCTTGCAACTTTATTATTAACGTTGGATCCCGCGCCTTCGCGCGGGAAGTAGATAGTAAAAATGAATTTTCTTTATTAATCAAACATCTTTGATAAATTTTCTGTCTATCGCTCAGGAGATAGCCTCTAATGAGTTGATCAAAAAATGTGTGAAGCATGCAAACTGATTGAACATGTATGATATTTTGGTTGAAGTATCTGCTTTTTATAGCACTTTTAATTTGATTTAGGTTTATTGATATTGTCTTTTTGGATTTTTTCAAGTAACTTTGACACGGATTGAGCTTTTGGTTTATGAGTTGATTTAACAATGCCTTTAGGCTGTGCAAAGGCTACTAAGGAAGATTTTTTAGGTTTAAGATTTGAAGAATTTTCTTTCATTAAATCAAGATCATTCACAAACATTTTGCTTTTTCCAATTTCTTTAAGATCTGCCAAAATAATGCTCGTAAATTCTTGCTTAGTCCTTACTTTTTGAATTTTAGCGCACCAGCCAATTGCATTGCTGACAGTCAAAAAATAATAATATGCTGATTGCGTATGGCGACTAACTATTAAATTTTAATTTTGCTTTATTATCTTTTTTACATGCCAAACCATGTGCTACTTTTGCTACTCTTATTGCTTCTTCTGGACTTAATATACTGTCACCAATTGAGTTTCTTGGCACCAGCGTAAATTGATGTACTTGATCAGACAAATAATAATCAATGCACAATTCTTCATAAGGATCTTGTTTCCAAAAAGAATAGGCTTGCTTATTTTTTTCCTTTTGCTGTGTATTTTTTGTAAAACCGGATGCATTTATAGGAACCACATGGAATCTATTTGTGAGCGTCGTGTTATTCATTAAATCATAAATATGAGATACACCAACCACTTCAATAACATGACTAATCGCTTTTGCATCAGAGATTTGTGAAATTATCAAATCACGATATTCCAAACCTTTTTGAGATGAATTGTCAAAGGTAACGTTTGTTGGAGCCTGCTGAAATTCTGTGCCAGCTACATTTGTTGCCCCATTCCAACCCAAATCAACAGGCAAAATTTTTATATTGTGATATTGTTTTATGAATTGATAAAATGTCATCATCGAATGCCATATATTTTCCCTACCAAGCGCTTTTCCTTCTTTATCAAGATAGTCTAATCTTGTTTTACATAACTCTAAAAAAACAGTATCAATTTGAAGCTGGTTAAAACATATAAGGGCAATAATGCACTCCACAAGTAACGAATTGATGCTTATATGACTTTCTCCAATGAGAATCATAAGGCGTTTTCCTTGCTCGGTGGCTATGGAAAGCTCCTTTACTATAAGAGAATGAATTAACTCATATTGTTCGTTTACAATTTGTTGTATCAAGGCAAATTCATTTTGAATTACTTGATGAGATTGCGCTAATATTGTACTGTACATGCTATGGTAATCTTTATTAAAATAATCTTCTTTCAATAAATCATTCACCTTTTGGATGGGTAAAGATCCCATCCTAAGCGATCTCTCTAATCGATCACTATAATTTTGAAAAGAGCAATTTAGCGAATTTAAATTTACATCAGCTCTAAAGTTCAGCAAAAGACGATACAATCTGAAATCTCGACTGTTAATAGCATATTCTATCCAAGACATTACGTAAGGCTCATCTAAAGAAAAGTTAGGATCCGCTCCTTGATTTAATAAATTCTTAATAATGTCGTATTCATCATTATGTAATTTTTGATTTGAATAATGTTCATGCCTCCTGCGAATCCATTGATAAAGTTCTAAATTTAATAAAGATGCATTTAATTCATCTTCATTTTTTGCCATGTCCAATAAATTTAATATTTTCTTTACCAGGGTTAGAGTTTTATTATCAAGATGAACTTGAATATTATGATTTTTCTTATGAAATTTCAACCAAATCGAAAAGGCAACTACATCTTTATCTTTTAACTTACTCCCTTTCAAATTTAATTTAGCAATAGGCGTACCCACCAACGCCACGAGCAAATTTATCATATTAATTGTGCCATGATAATATTCTAAATCTAAATACGGATATCGTTTTATATGTTCTTTGAAATCTGAATATTCACCTTTATTTACGTCTATCATCAAGTCATAAATATCTTTTATCTTACTTAACATGCTTTGATAAATTACTTCGACATTAGGATCTAATATGAGGTTAAAGAAACGGCTAAGATCCCCCCTTTTTACCCATTCAGCCAAGACAAATATTTCTTGCTCCGAAAGCCTTCTATTTTTAAGATTTAATGAAGATACTTTTTTTCCATTTAAGGCTTGTACAAGTTTAGAAATGTTAATTATATATCCTGGTGCAGACAGATCTAAGTCTGGTTTACTTGATAAATAATTATGAAAATCTTCAAAATCTCCTTTGTTTACTTTAATGATTAGCTCGAAAAGTTGATTATCTAAAAAAATTAGGTTATATAAGCCTTGAACGATAGTCTCTATTCCATTGATCACAAATTGCTCCCTGAAGAATTTAAAAACGGATTGGCTCTTATTGTATCTATTTTGCAACTTTGGTGCTGTTTATTATTTTTAACAAAAAAGTTAACTAGATGACATTCAGCCTCGATGAGAAAAGACTATTGGTTTCTTAAGAGGGACCATGAGACCTTCTGGAGGTTTAAATAATACATTTTATCGCAAAAACCTATTCAGCGGGTTAAAAGAAGATACAATGTAGTGTTATTAATTATTTCGCTGTGGTCTCCAAATTCAAATTAAAGACAAAAGAAGCCAAATTTCTTAACCTCAAAGTAGTGAATAATATGTTAAAAAAGTCTTCAAACCTCAACTTGATTGCGTTGATTATAATCTCTTTGCTGGGTTGCTGTATGGAAATTGATATCTCAATTCCGAGCTTCCCCAGTATCATGGCCTTTTTTGGCGCAACCGAAGCGCAAGTACAGAATACCTTAAGCCTTAACTTCCTAGCTTTTTGTTTATCTGGGTTGTTCTATGGCCCATTATCTGAGTCATGGGGGAGGCGTGGGCTGATGCTATTTGGTGCAACCTGTTTTTTAGTGGGTGCATTGGGATGTGCTTTTTCGTATTCAATATATCAACTTATGTTTTGGCGGTTTATTCAAGGTCTAGGGGCAAGCAGTACGGTCGTACTGGGTTTTGCCATGATATCGGATAGATATAGTGGAGATATCGCAGCCACCTATATTGGTAAAGTGAATGCGTATATCACCATTTTTATGGCCAGCGCACCTATCCTGGGAAGTTTGATTATCAATTATTTTACTTGGCGGGCAAATTTTACAGCGGTAGCTTTAATTGCATTAGTAGCTTGGGTGTTATTAATCATGCAATTACCAGAAACCAAGCCAGAGAAAAAAACACTTAAATTAAAAAGTGTTCTCAAGGACTATTGGTCAATTCTAACTCATAGAGAATTTTTGCTTTATGCCAGCATGCCTAATATGTTGGTGACCGCGTACTTAACCTTTGTTGGTAGTGCTGCATTTTATTATATTAATGCTTGCAATCTGTCATATTTTGAATACGCAGCCCACCAAGGGTTAGTAGTGACTTGTTTTTCAGCAATGAGTTTTTATGCACATAAAGTTGTTGCAAAGATAGGTGGCAAAAATGCAGTTAAATTTGGGTTGTATTGTTGTGGTATTTCAATGATGTTAATGACATTCTTTGCATTTACATTTCCTTTTAGGCCTATATTGATAACTTCTACAATGTGTCTCTTTGCGATAGGCTGCGCTTTTCCCATGAGTGTCACTTTTGCACAATCAATGGAGATCATTCCGACTCTTAAAGGCGCATGTTCTTCATTTATTATGTCTTCTCGATTATTAATATCATCGATAGCAATCGCGTTGACAGGCGTTTTCTTTGACGGCTCAATGCGACCTGTTGCATTTGTGAATGGATTGGCAGTTGGCTTGGCAATATTGCTATATTTTAAACTACAAAAGTTAGATCAAGGTAATCCTGAAGCGCTAGAAGCCTCAATTTAAGGTATAAGGTGATGGGGGCAGTTTTGCCCCCACACCTCGTAAGACCTGCTCCTATAACAATTTTTTAGATGAATTAGATAAATTGATTTGCGCAGACATCTGTGTTTCTGGTGTTTTCTCGGCATTTAAATTTAAATTATTAAATTGGGTTAATAAGTTTTTTTGATATGTAGCGCTGGCTTGCTTAGATTGAGGCGATTCATTTCGATGATTCTTTATATTAAGATCATTTACGTTAGATAGTGTTTGAAAAGCAATATATTTTCTATATGATCCTATATCTTTTTCCAAATTTGCGATGAGAGCGTCAATTGGTTTTTCATTAAGCTCAGAAATTTTTAATTTATAGTTTTTTCCATAATCCTCTGTTGTGTCAAAAATATCACGCAGTTTTTTCTGAGGTACTGTTGTTATGATACCGTAAAGTAATTCCATATATTGCAATAAAGTTTGTTGATATTTAAGATGGTTGCTAAGTTGTATCCATCTTGTTGCACTAACGTAACCATATGATGAAAATGATGACCAAATAAAGCTAAATTCAGGTTTAGAGAGTTTTGCACGTATTTTGAAACTTATATCTAGTATCGCAATTTTAGTTTGAATTAAACTTAATTTTTCACCAGTGGCGCTTAACATTCTTTTTTCTAATAGCGTAAGCAACCGCTTACTAAGCTTCTCTAATGCCAATTCACTAAAATTAAATTGCGATAAAAATTTAAGCCACGTTGAACGGTTATCAACTATTCGTAAAAAAGGGGAGTTTTCATTTTCAATATAGTTTAGTGAAAAGTTATTTGAATGTAATAAGCGAAAACAATTATCAGCATCAAATTGGACACACCACTCAAGCAGGGTGAAATGGCTGTTATCGTTGTTTAAATCATATTTACTAGAATCGGCGACTAAGTTAAGTTTTAATAATTTATCTAAAGTTTCTTTACTGTCATTCTTAAGCATCGCATGTATAAATTGGTTTTTTAAAGGAATAACCCTAAGTTTAACAGCTAAAAGATAAGCGTCACTAAAAGCGATAAGATCAGCTTGATTAAAAAAAGCACAAAGTGTGTTAGCAAGCTTCATTTTTGTCTTAATGAGTGCATTTTGTTGTTGGATGGTCAATTTCTCAAAAAAGACCATGGTGCGACAGGCAGATACTTTATTTATCATGTCTGTTAATAATTTTTCACTTGGTTTTTCTTGTATTTTGAAATCACACAGATGTTTTTCACAGGCGGTGATTAAAGATTGAAACTGGTTGTCTTCTTGTTTAGGTTCATTTTTTGGTGTTACTTGTGGGGGAGGCGTTTGTGAGTAATTTTCATCCGATAAAGGTGATATTTCTATTTCTTGTGTTTTAGGAGCAACATGTGCTTGCACTTTGATAATTTTTTCGTAAAAAGATTTTTCATGGTTGTATAAAGTACAGCCAATCTTTTCTAATGCTTGATAACTTTCAAGCTGGTCTTTAACTTTTTCTAAATAGATATTTTTATTTTCTGCAAAATTTTCACTAAGGACCGTTAATTCAACATTCACAGCTTCAATTTTATCAATAAGTGTATCGATTGCCGTTTTTTGTAAACTGCGTATGTTACCAATAAGGGCGCTAGAGGGTATGGCATAGTCGTTTAGTTGTGAGAAAGCGGCTTCGTCTATGTTGAGGAATTTCTCATTTTCCGTTAAAAGCTTTGGCTCCATGGTTACTTTATCAAGATTATCGAAATATAAATGTGTTTTATATTTTTTTGCTTTATTTTTATTCTTGTGGTCCGATAGTACCAATGTGTAATGGTAGGCAGATTTCGTATTTTTGTTTGGCTTTTTAGGGATCGTAAAATGTTGTTCAAGCGCAAACATTTTTTTACCATTAATGGTAAATTCTTGGTTTTCTTCTAAGGGGAGCTGGATTAACAAATAAGGTTGTCCATCTTGGATGAATTTTTTGTTACTAATCGTTACATTAAATTCCTTGGTTAAAATGTCTTGTGCTGCGGTAGTTGTTGTAAGAAAATCAAACATAATTATATGGATACCTACATAAATTTATTAAGTTAGAATTGTAATAAATTATGATCCTAATAACAAATTTTAAATAATCAGGAGCCTAGCCCTAAAGGTATTTTAGATAACTTAATTATGAACGACTCCACTTTAAAATTAGGAGTTTC
>JAFECR010000010.1:23204-38159 GCA_018242045.1 Pseudomonadota bacterium
CAATGACGGAACTCCTAAATTCAAAGTTGAAGCAGTATAGAGGGTTCTAGTATATTAGATGGTATTTCACTTAATTTTTGACGTTTATTACTTAGTTCATTTTCTTGTTCGAAATTTATACCGCGTTTCATAATAGATACCCATTAGCTAAATTAATTTGACTATTTTAAAGTTCATTGGGCAATAAAGGCTTTTAATCATAAATAATCTCCTATACCAATTGCGCAAGAGGCGATCAATGAGTCATGAACTACTTATCACTGATTCATACTGCATAATTTTCAACATATCCACCAAAATGGATGAAAAATGCAAATCAATATTGTTAAATATAATTTGTAATCAATTATGAACAATAAGAATCCATGTGATACGCATTCATCAAAATGCTTATAACCCCTTACAAAATTCCTGGAAAAATTTATTTTTAGATTCTCATTTGCAATATATGCTGAATCAAATTCAATTGCATGAACAGCATATCATTGCCATTCGTTATGCAACCACGAGTAAAAGCATTCAGCAATTAAATGATGCCACCTTTTGGAAAGACTTAACGTTGCATAGTTCAAACTCCGATGAGATCAATGCACTCTATCAGTTATGGCAAAAAATAAAACCGCTTGCATCACTTAACAGCAAACAATTATTAGATTTATTACAAGCAAAAATTGTTCCACTTGAAAGGCATTATGATTTAGCGATTAAATTACTGCAAAAAAAGAAGACTCAACTTAACTGGTTTTCAAAATGGTTTTACCCTTCTTTGGAGCACTATTTAAACAAAATACAAGAAAATCAAATGCAATTATTGAAACTAAAATCGACAATTTATGATGGCTTACTATGGCGTTGTCAAGCTTATCGCATGCTAAATACCACAAGCGATGTGGACGATATCGTTGCTGGCATTTGCCATAAAATCAATTCTTTTAATACGCTTGCAAATCCACTTATCATTAAAACACCTTATTCTGCCACCTTAAACGGTGATAGGCGCTTGATCATTTATGACTATTTGCACGACATCACTTGGGATAAAGATAAATTATATGAAATGACACTGGCACCCGTTTTTAAAAAAGGATATTCATCCTTTAAAAAAGAAATAACTGTTAAACATGAACTTAAAATTATCAGGGAATGTTATGAAAAAATCATAGTAGATCTAAAACAAGATAGTGTTCATTTCGATTGGTTTGTTTCTTTCATTCCAGCGCCCTTAGGTATGCTATGCTATGTGCTTTACATGGGAATAACTTTTATTGCTTATCATTATCTTAGTCTCTTACTGCAACCATTGATATCGATGCTGCTTGGAACAGCTATTTTCAATATCATCCATCAGTTTTTATTTTATACTTTGGCATTGTCCCCTATTTGGCTATTCTCCTGGAACTTGATACGCATGGCAAAGGGGAGCGTCTATGGCTTGATGACTCATCGAAAGAAAACGCAAATATATGCTGCTTTGGATGCATTAATTTGCAATCAAGAATATATAGCCAATCATCTTAGCCAAGTACTTATAGATATTCCACAATATGATATACAACATACCTGCCAACAAATACGCAAACACCAAAGAAATCTTTCTAAGATTAAGCAAAATTTAAGAAGTTCGCTTAGGCTTGAAAATTATTTTTGCAATGGCGCTATAGTTGATGTCGTGGCCAATGTATTAACAAAAATTGAAATACAAGAAAAACAATTCATTACTCATTTAAATAGGCTTGCTAATCATATTGCATTGCGTGTTTCAAGCGAGATATCGCATTTACAAAAACTTACTGACGAACAAGCGACCCTAAGTGTCACAATGCCAAAAGCGCAAATTGAAAATCTGCATAAATATGTTGCTACCTTTGGCGAACCCAGTGCCAAAGAGACGCTTCTAAGAAACTTCAACCCTATTTATAAATGGATAACGGATTTAGACCATGCACGACATCCCTTTTTAGTTGCTAAAGCATTGCACCCTTGGGGAGGCGCCATTGTTAGAAAAGATTATTTAAATGGGTGGGAAACCATATTAAAGCACTATTTACCTGATAAGAATAAACGCGATGCCGCTTTGCAAATAAATTCACTGTTAGCTGGCAAATGTCTAGCAAGTAAAGTACAGCTTGAAAAATGGATTGAAGCGCTTGATATTGGATGCCAAAAAACTATTTTAATACAAAAATTACAAACTCATCTTTTTACCACATTAAATGTCAATACTGCAGCTAGCGCTGCTCTTTTTGACGAGCAACATCGCGCTTTAATTTTCCAATGGCATCATGAAAATAAACCGAGAATAAAAGAAGCGCAATTTAAACTCAAGGCGCTTTTAACTGAAAAAGCAGATGATCTCATGCTTTTAAAAATAGAAGATAAAGACTTGTGTGAACTTACTGAATTCTTGGAAGGTCAAGAAATTTATCATTATTCATCTACTGTTAATAATGATGATATAAATTATAAAAAATTAGCAACTGATTATTTTGAGCGATATCAAGGTCAAACCAGCAAAGCCATTAAATACTTAAGGTTTTTTTCTGAAGAAGAACAAACATTATTATTAATTAACATTGCAAGAAAGCGATTATCTTGGTTACTGCTGCATTTGCCTAATGAGGTTAACCCTGCAAACCCTTTTGATGAAACAGATATCGAGCTCTTCTATGATTATCGTCTTGTAGCAGAAACTTCATTTGAGTTTACCACCTTTATTTTGAATTCATTTATATTTAATCGCCCTTGGGATCAACATATTGAAACTTTCTTAGATGCTTGCCAAAGTCATGGGCTAGATTCTGGTAAACTTTTAAAACGTTACAAAGCAATCAAGCATTCCTTTCAATTTCACGATAAAAAAGAGGATCTTCGTGTTAAATTTTAAATCGCAATGTAAAAAGATCAACAAAACTTTTATGCTCGTGATAGATAAAAACCCTTTCGCCGCCACCTTAATGCTTGCAAATTTATATTGTTCTTTTAAACTAGCACCTGAAGATCCTAATTTAAAAGCGACTTTATTTAATATAAAATCTGAACTCTCACCTTCGCAAATTCAAATGCTATTTAATACAGTAACTGGTATTTCACCTATTCGGTTGAAACTGATGAGTCACACAAATGTTGCTGCACTATCATTACTGACACATAACTTAATCCAAGATATTGATTTTTTCAAACACCTTTCGATAAAAGCATTAATAACACTTGGCCAAGATATATCATTTTATCGAGAAGTTTTAGTTGCACTTATTCGAAAACATTATATTGAAAATAAAATGGCAGATCCGTTTAATAACCCAAACTTTAGTTACGAATTATTAGCAAGAGGTGCTGCAGAACAAAATCATCTGTATTTTGCCAGTTTTATCAACACTTGCTCAATATTCCCATTAGATAATATCGTTTCACTTGGTACAAATAATCCTGAAATTGCTGTTCTCATATTAATTGATCTTAAAGATACTCAAGCTTACTTTGAGGTAAGTTATCGCTTTGCTAAAGAGGCTAAGCTTAGCCAAGAAATTGCTAACGAATGGAAAAATCATATAGAAACTTTACCTTTAACTTTGAGTGAAGAAAAATTTATCCAAAAAACAATACCTGCTTTAGTTCAATTTCCAGAATTTCAAACAATTGAACTTACAGAAAGGATAAAACACAATAATCGAGTGCCTCAACATATTTCCCAAAATAAAGCGTTAATGAAACTATTACTTGGTATCAATCTTGCTGCTATTTCAACGAGCATCGGTATTTCGTGTTACTTATCACAACTTGGTTTTGTTATGGCAGTGCCTGCCATTACTACAACATTGCCTATTTGTTATGCAATAGGCTTTGGTATGCACTATTTACTAAAAAATAGCGCTGAAATTAACATGAATGAAATTAATGTCACTCATACATCTCAGCATCCTGCTTCGCTAAAGTAGGCAACGAAGCATAAATTTAAACTGACCCACTCTCGAACCAGTTTTGATTTAGGCGAGGCGCCAAGCGAGCGAATCCCCAGGAATGCACACATTAGTGCATGACTGGGGTGAGTAAGTGCAGGCAACGAAGCATAAATTTAAACTGGGAAGAGACTATTTGATTTGATACTGATTTAAAAATAGATTGACAACTTCTTCAATGATATCCTCAGCAGCTTTATCGATAGGTACTGCCATACCCGTTAAGGCTGGCCAAATAAAATTTTCTTTTAACATACCAAAAAATAGTTTAGTTGCAATAGCAATATTAGGGATCTGCATTCTTGAATGAGCTATTTCTTGCGCAAGATAGTTACTGAAGATATCTTGCAATGGCATTCTACCTGCTTCCCATACGGCACTAACAATTTCAGGATATTTTTCAGATTCACCTATCACCACTCGGATCAATGCTATAGAACGAGGCTGCAATAAAAGTTCAACTACTTTTTTGGAAAATTGGCTTAAGATCTGAAAAGGGGAAACTGCTAATGAATGAGTAATAATCGGCGCTTCTTTATAAAGAGATTGACAATGATCGCGCATCATTTCATTAAATAGATGTAATTTATTGTCAAAATGCTTATATATCGTAATTTTAGAGATCCCGGCGTGGTTGGCAATGACATCCATGCTAGTCTCAGCATATCCTCGTGATAAAAATGAGGCTTTTGCGGCTTCAATAATTAGTTGGTGTTTATGCACCCATCTTTGATTATTTCTACGTGTTGCTTTTATCATGACCAATGTCCTTGAAATTAACTATACTATATAGTATAGTTAATTGAAAGTTAAGCTAGGAGAATGATAAATGCGTGTTGATTTATATACAAATCCTCATAAAGAACAAAGAGAATGGCTTTACCAAGTAGCAATACAAGCCGGGAAAGCAGACATTGCTCATAAAGAGGCCTTTGATGAACTTTTCTCTAATTTCACCGAGTTGCTTAAAGATTTACACCAACATGTCCGTGCTGAAGAGGCTTTTGTACACCCTCTTTATTTAGCCAAAAATTTATTCATGGCAGATCCTTTACATGCAGATCATGAAATATTAGAGCTCTCCTTGCAGGATCTGTCTTTGCAAATGCAAAAGATGAAGAGAGAAGATTCTGGGGAAAAACGTGCTGAATTAGGCTTATTTTTTTATCGCAGTTTCAACCGTTTTATCAGTCAATATTTGGAACATATTGATGCAGAAGAGCGAATGCTGCCATTTTTATGGGAAGCTTATAGCGATGAACAACTCATGTTATGCATACTCACATATAAGGCCAGTATTGGCTCTGATGAGGGCTTAATCAAGATTGTTTCTGCCTTTGAATCTATAGATAAATCAAGCCAACAGCGCTTGTTTAAAGGCTTTAAACAAAATGCTTCATCCGAACGCTTTGGGCAATTTTGTACCCAATTAAAAGTAGCATTACCACCTAATGGATACCAAGATTTAACATCAAGCTTGCTCTAAAGACTTTAAGGCTATACCTTAAAGTCTTACATTATTTTTTTTGCTTGCAGCTGCACTCATTTCTTTTTCTTTTCTTAATTTCTCATCAATTGCCTTTTTATCTCGTTCTGCTTTCCATGCCCCTAGAGCACAAGCGCCTGCACCAGCAGTAACTAAGCAAAACGCCGTAAGATAAAGACTCGTATTTCTAAGATGAGTATCTTGTGGTGATTCTTGTGGTTGGCAAGTTGGGTTTGAGTTTGAGCTTGGGTTTAGGCTTGATTGAGAGGGATAGATCAATTGCACTAGCTTATTCCCAAGCTCCCCTAGCCAGTAGAAAAGCGCTTCTGTGTTGGTGCCAGACTGCAGATTACTTTGCATTTAATAAATCCTTATCATTAATCGGCCAAAGAGGATACGGCATCATCATTAGTTTGTCAACTCATAAAATGAATCGATCGCAAAAACACCTCAAAAAAGTCCAATTTTTTAGTTTTAAACTCAAATTTCAATAGTACGTTTCAATTTAAAAACAATAGGGTTGACTTTGTCTGGAAAACATTGTAGTTTGTCGACTGATTAACACCATTTATCGCGTGAGTTGACGATGAAAGATAGTCCGACCTTACAAGAAGAAATTAAAGCAACTACCACTTTTAACGAATTACTTGAAGTGCTTAAGAAATTGCCAGACTCTTTTAAAAATCTATCAAACGTCACGATACAAAAACAATTTCTTCTTAATGGTATCCAGGCCATCAAAAATGATGTCTCAAACATCACTACCATCGCAGGTTATCAAGCATATGCAAAAAAATTAGGTGTTACGAGTACCTACGGCATTTACGATAAGGTCATTGAACTTGTCAATGCGATGTATCTTAAGCTCCCTGACGCAAAAGCACATATGAAATTAGAGATCTCCGCTGCTGAATGGCAATCTGCAGAAAATTATTTTTATCTAAATCCAACACAAGTGAAATATAGTAAAAAATTATACCCCTTTTATATAAAGCATTCTTTTATCAAAGTGAATGATCAGATTTATGCTGTGGCTAATAAAAATGATCCTAACGTAAAAACAAGCCAAGGTGGAGAAGGTAAGGTTAAGGTAGTCCAGAATAAAAATGATAATAATTTTATGGTAAAAATTGAAGGTAGAGGTTTAAGAGGCTTTGCAAATACAGAAAAACAAATTACCGATTCCCTTGGTTTCACTTTAGGTGAAGCTCAAATAGATATGAAGAAGTTTTTTTTAGGGAAAAATATTGATAAAAAACTTTATACAATTATGAAAATCATCGGCGAAAAGGATTTACTTGAATATCTTAATGTTTTTTTGACTACAGGTTATTCTGGTCCTTTGACTACAAAAAATTACATACTATTAATTGCCTATAAATGTTGTGAATCTATTCAAGCTTTACATGATAGAAACATCATTCATGCTGATATAAAAGCGAGTAATTTTAGAGCGAAGATCAACGATCTTAATATTTTTGCCATTCAAATAGATTATGGTCTTTCTAAAAAGCTGACCCCTGGTAGCACTACTGCTATAGCCAAGAACTGCGGCACTTTTGACTATATGGCACCTGAACTGTGGCCGCAAAGAATAGCGAGTATGAATGTTCCCTTTTCATTTGCTTCAGATGTCTATGCTTTGGGGGTCATG
This sequence comes from Pseudomonadota bacterium, assembly GCA_018242045.1. GTDB lineage: Bacteria > Pseudomonadota > Gammaproteobacteria > Berkiellales > Berkiellaceae > Berkiella. Next base: position 30,301 of record JAFECR010000010.1, read on the forward strand.
TTTCAAAAAGAATTGCAAGTAGACAGTGCTATCTATAGCGACATGATAAAAAGGGATCCAAATCAAAGAAGCACCTTAAATCAAGTTATGGATAATATTTTGAATACATTGCTCAAAGATCCTACACTGACACCTGAAATAACAAAATTTGTTAAGGGTTTGAAATCTCGACAAAAAATGCAAAATCTTGTTGATGCAAATGCCAATCTTGATAAAGCTAGGCAGCAATATCAAGAAGCTAAGGATAACTTAAATAAAGTCAATGCCGAACTTCAAGAAAAGCGCATGCAAGTTCAAAAAATGAATGCAAATGATTATTTAAAAAGCTCTCAATTGAAAAATAAAGAAAAAATAATAGAAAATGCAAAAAAACAGCTTCAAGACATCAATGAACAGGAACAACTTGTAAGATTCTTATCATCTTCCAAAGATGAAAATAAAAGCCGGCTAAATCAAAAACTAAATGATATCAATGACAATGTTCAAGCGACATGGCAAGAGCTTGCAAAGATACAACAAAAGAAAGATTTAGTAGAAAAAGTAAAAGAAAGCAAACAAGCGCTCAGTGAAAAACAAGCTCAGCTTAAACAAACCATAGAATTTGAAAAAGGCTATGTACAAGATTTAGCTTTAAAACAACTCTACGCTGAAGATGCAAAAGTGAATGTTGATTGGGCAGTGTCTCGCGAAGTAGCAGCCGAATTTAGACTAAAGGCTGCAAATCAAAGAGAAGAATCAGCCCAGCTCAAGCTAAATGAAATAAATGATAACGTGCGAAAAACCCAACAGAAAATTAATGTGATCCGCAATAAAATAGCTTTAGCCAATGCGACACAACAAAAGCAATCTTTAATAGAAAAATATAAGAATAATCAAAATAAACTTAACGTTGCAGCTACGCGCCTTATAGTAGCAAAAGAAACTGAACACACAGCAAACCATTTTTTTGCTGTGGCTGAACATAAACTTGAGCAAGCCTATCGCAACCTTGAATTAGCAACACAACAGGAACAAGCTGCCAATTCAAAACTAAGTACTTTAAACCAAAAAGAAAACTCAGTAAAATTCAGGCTAAACAAAATAAATAGTAAAATTAAAGAAGCGCAAGAAAAGCTTGAATTTATTAAAGCAAAACAAAATATAATAAAAACGCAAAAGCAACTGATGCGTAAATATATTTTATTTTCTATTATCCTATTAGCAACGATTGCAGGCTTAGGTTGGGCCGCATTTTTTGGTATCAAGTTTTTAGCAGCAAGCCCTTTATTCATTAAAGCAAGCGCGATACTGCCTAAGATTTCTGCATTCATGGTTGTGGCAGCTGCTTTGACCGTGACAGCGAGCATTGGTTTACGACAGTATTTAAAGCTTCAAAAAGCAAAAGCTGCAAATAGCCGCCATAGCGATTTAATGCCAAGCCAATCCGCTGTCACCGTTAAGCCACTTATTCAAGAAAAGCAATGTGAAGTTAACGCACCTATTCAAAACAATCAAAAACATCAGCTATTTTCTTTTAATCAATTTAGGATCAATGTCTGGAATAAAATTAGTAATTTCAAAGCGTACAGTAATCCCACCAAAACTGAGTCTGCACCAACAAAGTTCAATTATGGTAGATAATTATCGCTAAGCAGCTTGGTTCAATGTTTGAACCAAGCTAACAATTAACCTGTTTTTTTTAACCCAATAAGGCAGTGCAATATATGATTTCTCAAGGTTTTACCCCAAGCTTCAATATTTTTACAAGCAAACCCAATGTTCATGCTGTGCCATTTTCTAAAATAGCATTACCATTATGCTATGAAGTGACTAGAGACAATAAAACACATTATATCTTAGGGGTAATACATCCAAGTTCACTAGACGCACTTCCATCATACCTTCATAACATTATTGCCTCTTGTGATACTTTACTAACCGAAGGCATGGCGTACATCCCTATGGACATACAAGAAAAATTAATTAAAGGACATCATGCCACCCCTTTAGAATATAGCCTTTTCTTTAATAAAATTGATAACAAAAAACAGTTCTTTAGCGATATGCAATCACTGTTAGACATGTATGGTATAAAGCAACGCTTGGAAAATATTTCTCCCATCTTGCTGTACCAACTTTTCGGCGCTTATCTTAGCCAAAGACTTAATCTTAATGACTTAAGAACGGAAGAAAAGCTTGTTTCACTATTTAAACAAAATGGTAAACAAGTCGCTGAGTTAAATGCAGAGAATAACAGAAATGACTTAGACAATCTCGTGGCAATTGATAGCCAATTAGACTTTAATGGTAATTATGCCCTTGAATCAAAACAATTAATTGAATCATTAGCCGAAAAAGTAAATGAATATTATAAAAATCCCATGGCATTTCTAAATAGTGAACATGTATATAATGTGTGCAATCATTTTTATAATGGCAACTATGAAAAAATGCCAAAATTAGAACAAGAAGAAATGGATTTAAACCCTAAATGGGCAGATATCTTTGAAAAAGCACATATGCAAAATAATGGCTCCCTGTTCTTACCTTGTGGGATCGGTCATTTATTAGAGAAAGATGGTTCTTTGCTTTCAATGCTTAGCGCAAAAGGTTTTAGCGTTAATGCCGTACAATATCGAAAATCTAGTCTTAGCTTAAGTGGGGCTTAGTGAAACGGCGATGCTTGTTTTGCATCGCCACTCTTTCCATTTTGAATTTAATGATGCAAGTATATACTACTTTGAATTTAGGGGTTCCGTCATTGCAATGACGGACTNNTGAAACTCCTAATTTTAAAGTGGATCGAATATACTGCTTAAAGAATGACTATTGTTTTTTTCTACTCTTTCTGAGCTTTTCATTCTCTTGTGCTTTGTTCTTTTCACTTATTTCTTCTTTTGCTTCTTTTGCTTCTTTTGACATAATGACAGGCTTTCCTCGCTTTTCTTCTTCAGTTTTTTCAACAACTTCAAAGGAGTCTGGGGAAGATTCAAAGTCAGCCATATATTGTCCATATTTATTTTTTTCAGAATTACTAAGTAAAGATGCCGTTGCTGAATAGAGGATGCTCATTAATTGCTGATTTTCTGTGGAATCTGGATAAGTATGAATGACGGCCATCATTTCTTTAAGTTTGGGTTTTGTTGCATAATTCGTTAAAACTTGCAATTTATTTATGAGATATTTCTTATGATCCTTATCAACCTTGGGGTTTTGATTAGAATCTATACAAAGTTGGATTAACTTATCGACTTGTGCTTTAACTGGGTTGGTAGTCAAACCTGTTCTAGGATTATTATTGTCATGAATATCGATAATACAAGCTATCAACTTATCCAATAAAAGTTGATTTTCATATTTGATAGCTAATTCAGCGCATCTAAATACATTGTCTCTATATTTGATATCACCTGAAAATTTCGATGCATTTTTAATAAGCGATCTAAACATGACATCATGCAGTGTTCTGTCCGTGGATTTGTTCAAAAGCGTTAAGGGTGTTTCACCAAGTTTATTTTCGTAAGTGAGAGATTCGATATCAAATAAATCAAATAAACTATGAAGACCTTTAAATTCACCTTTTTCAATATGTTCAGAGAGTTCCGTAATAAGCTTTACTGCATTTTTATTTTTCAACAGTAAATGTAAAGGGGTTTCAGCTGCTACATCAGCATAAAAATCCGGTATAAGCCCTGTTAGTCTTTTCCAATCAGGTGGGTTATTTCTCAACTCAATTTTTAAATACTCAAGAAAATGGTTAAGTGATTTACTTTGCATTACATAATGCACCGCTCTTCGTTTATCTGTCGGATTAACTTCGAATCGCGTCATATACGCAAGTTGCGTAACACCTGTTCTCTTTGCAACTTCCTGACAAATAACATCGAAGCATCTTTTATCTTCTTGACTTGCCGAAAATGTAAACGCAGAAGATTTTCCAGGGCCTGCTTCATCCATTGCTGCTTTGTTTGAACTTAAATTATATAAATGAATAACTATTTCTGGTCGGTTTGCTTCAATGGCAAGCCAGATTAAATTTTTATCCTTAAATTTAACATTTTGATTAATCAGTTTATAGAGCAGCGTTTGAATATTGGGTTGTTGCACCAATTTCTTAAAGTTATCGTTATTCTGAGCGGTATCTTCAGAAAGAATAGCTATTAAAACTTCTTGTTCTTCTACTGTTGGCAAAGGATCACAGGTGCACAAATCAAGAACAGTACTTTTAATTCGTTCAAAGTGATGATGGACACCAAAATTAAAAAGTTTGCTTTGCTTTTCTACACTGCTTAGCGTTGATTGCGTTATTTTTCCAGCCACTTGGGTATCAGCTATTAGATCTGTGATAGATTTATCAGCCAAACCACTCATTTTAAAATAGGTTATAAATTCCATTAAATCATTTCGAGATTGAGGAATTGTTTGATAATTGGTAGCATACAACGCCATCGATCCAAGTAATTGTGACAGTATTTTATCTGATTCAAATTGAGGACCAGTCGCAGCTTTAAGGCCCGGAAGCACTGAAAGCCCCGAAAACATAAATTGAGACGTTTTCCCTACAAGACTTTTAGTTTGATATATTTCATTTTGTTTTGCATCCCATAATGTTTTTATTTCATCACGAAGCTTCATACAAATAATTTGGAACATTGGGTTTTCTGAAGTTTTAAGCTGAATAATTTGTTTAAAAGATTTATCACAGCTAGCTTGTTCTTTTGTACCTGCAACGTACCCTTTAAATAATTCACTTATCAGTACTTTCAAAATGCCGTCGTTTTTAGGGCCACTGAGGCTTGCTGCGTAAACAAGGGCATTCATATTGTTTTCATCGACATGATCAAAATCAAAATAATTAATAAATTTTTCAAATTTATTATCATTTTGCTTTCTGAACATCCAAAATAAAAGTTCTTTTCCACCCACCGAATCTTGTGCTATGAGATGCCAAATTGATTTACCATTAAACAGAGCATCCCCCTTTTCATCTAATAATTTACGGGATATTGCATCTTTGCGGGTAACATTGTCTTTGTTTTTGTGTTTATGTATAAATACATTCTCAAACCAAAATTTAAACTTATCATATTCTCGAGCCTGCAAAAATTCTGCTGCTTTAGCACTACTCATGTTGGCTGTAAACTGGGTATTTTTTTCGACAAACCCAGTATTAAGGGTTTCCATGCTAGCCGTTATAGTTTTATCTTCTCCAGCTATTCTAGCAAGATTGTGCATATGCTCAAATTTTTTATCAATGTTTTCCTTTTTCTTTTTTGCATTAGCGATAATAACTGCATTTTTCTTTACTTGAATCAGCATTTGTTGCTTTTGCAGTTCATTCGAATCAAACGATACTATCTCTTTTGGTTCAACAATTAGCGCAAGGGCTTTTTCATCGGCTTTAGCTTGCGTTTGGCTTTCTTGAGTTTGAGTTTGAGTTTGAGTTTGAGTTTGAGTTTGAGTTTGAGTTTGAGTCTCAGTTTGAGATTCTTTATAACTTTCTTCCAATGCTTCCTTTTTGTATTCAAGCATCAATTGCGTTGTTTTAGGGATGATTCCTTTAGGTAGTTGAGCAATTTCTGGCGCTTGGGTTAATTGTAATAATATATTATTTTCACCTCCTTCTAGCAAAAAATCCATACCAGTACAAACCGTATTAACAGCGTTTCTGTGTTCAATATTACATTTTTCATCTTCTTCACGCAAAATCGCCATCATCGCAGCAAGATCTTCTTTTACTTGTTGTATAGGATCCATTTCAAATGCTCTTTTAAATTCTTTCTGTCCTCTGTCTTCACCAAAGTATTCATTTTTATATAGTTTTTTAATTTCTGCCTCATCACCTCTTAGCATCTGATAATTTCTATAAAAATGTTTATACTGCAGTTCAAGTAATTCCTGTTGTTTTTTATCAGTTGGCGTATCGTAAAGTAATTTAATATGCATTTCAAATAAGAGATTCACATACTGACAAGCAAGAATGTTCGCACCATCTTCACCCCAAATCTGCCGCATTCTTTCAGTTGCAGCATATTTCGCATTTATACCAATACATTCATCAGGGTTCAAATAATATTCATTTGCTACTTTATTTTCTTGTCCATATAGAAAATCTTTTACCATACCTTTTATTTCTGCCACTTTATTTTCACCACTGCTTGCGATTTCAGTTGACATAAACCCTGTAATACCACCAGCCAGAGCCCCGCCAACACCGCCCGCTATTGCCGTTGCAGTAGAGAAAATACCAAGACCAGCCACAGCGCCTGTAAGGGCGCTTGCAGTGCCCATCGTAGTTGCACCAATTAATGATCTTTTACAACGAGAGGCAAAAGTGGCTGAAGAAATCCAGTCATACAAACCAAGACGCGTATTGCTTTGTGCTTTAGCCATTATCTTTTCAATATCTTGTTGCGAGGTAACACCTAACTGTTTATTTATTTTTTGATTAATATTGCTATGACTGTTTTCACTATGTTGATTGACAAACTGCTCAATATCAGCGGCGAGTTGTTGATTCAGAGTTTGCTTTATTGCAGAATATTTTTTCAACTCTTTTTGATGATATTCGCGTAAATTTTCAAATTGCTTTCCTTCATGTTCATCTATAATTCCGTATTTCTTATGATTGGTGGTTAACTCTTCGTATGCTTTAAATCTCTCTTCATGATAAGTAAATTCTATTTCATTAATTTCTCTAGCAATAAGTAATTCCTTTCGAAATTCTAAAAAACGTTTAAGATGATCTTCTATCGTTTTGGGATAAGCAAAATCATACGCGCCTAATGCTTGTCCTCTTTCTAGCTCATTAAGTATGGTCTTTGTTGTTGACGCTAATACTTTTTCCGAGAATGTATTTTCATCCACACCAATCGTTTTTAAAATATCGTAGTGTAATTGAGAGTTTTCAATTTGGTAAAGCAACTGCGCTTTAAGTTTGCGTTTCTGGCTCATTTCATCGGTAGGCTTAAGATGAGCACTAATTTCATCCTTAATTAAATTGAGCGTATGCTCAACATGAAATATTTGAAATCTATCCTTTATATCTTCAGTCAATGACGAAAAAGCATTTTTCATCTCTTCATCAAATTTAAATTCTAACGGATATTGCCTTATAATCTCTGCCTTGGCCTCTTGAAGCCATTGGTTGATATTAATTAAAATTTCATCTTTTACATTTTTTATTTGATTATTGATTTTATTTTTGTCATATTCCTCATCTTCATCTATAAGCACACTTTCAAACAAGTCATTCTCTTCATCCTTTAGCAAATTTTGCTTTAACACATCATATTCGATAAGACTCTCTTTTACCCTAGCAACAGAAGGTAGCTTTAAAAGCTTTTCATTTATATTGTTTAATTCTTGAATTGTTTTTTTAATTGCATTTAATTCAGTTTTTTTCTCAATAAGCAACTTTCGCTTTGCTATTGTAGCATCACGATTAGGATCTTGTCCGGTACCATGCAGCGCCATTAATTCTTTAAGAAGCTTAGAACGCTCTGCACCCACCTCTTGTTCATCTTGCTTGGAAGGTATATTCAGTGGTAACAAAGAAGGCAGTAACTCACGCACTACAGTATCATAATTTTTTTGCACAAATCGACTACTATTACTTTCTTCCTTATTTTTTTCTTCTTCATTTACTAGGATATCTTGTAATTTCTTCATATCAATAGCAAATTTGTCTGGACCTTTTTTCATCTGTACCTCTCTTTTACCTATTGTATGGAGTCATATTAGGTGAAAAAAGTTCCATAGAGGATATACACGCGAAAAAGATGGGCAAGTAGTTTGTAATTACTCTGAATTTTGAATAACAAGAAGGCTCTATACTGCTTCCACTTTGAATTTAAGAGTTCCGTCATTGCGAGCTTTTA
>JAFECR010000010.1:38243-91318 GCA_018242045.1 Pseudomonadota bacterium
TTAAAGTGGATCGAGTATATTATGAACTTATGTGTTTTGTGTAATTTGAGTAATTGGCAGCTTTACAGTAAAATTTGTTCCTTTACCCATTTCGCTCTCAATTTCCATACTGCCACCATTTTCCAGAATAATTTCTCGTGCAATAAATAGTCTTATATTTTTGCCTGAAACATTCCCATTCATAGTAGGATTCAACAACTCTTCCTTAATTTCGTTACTCATACCAAAACCTGTATCTACAATGTTAATGACAATTTCTGTGTTAACTTGTTTGGCTTGAACATTAATCTCTCCTTCTTTTGCAATAGAAGCAAGAGAACTCATCAGCACATTGGTCAACGCATGCACCAATTTTCTAGCATCGCAAATTGTACTTGGCAAAATATCTATTTCAGATTTTAATTTTTGCTTTTCTTGCAGGGTATTCTCAATTAAGGAAACAGAAAAAAGGATACAGCTTGTGATGTCAGTTTCTTCTAAATGCATTTCATTATTAAGTGAAAAAGATTCTATATGTTTCAATGTTTTTTTAAAGTCATCAAGCAACATTTTAGTTTGCGTTAATACTTCACTAAATTTTTCATGAATCATTTCAATATGATGTGATGATTTTTTCAAATCTGCCAGTTTAAGATCATCAAACTGTGGTTGTTGTTTTATTTCCAATAAGAACAAATTAACCGAATTTAGGACTTCTTGATAATTTAATAATACTTTAATTTGATTTGATAAATGTTCAAAACGCTTTTTAAACTGTATCAGGCTTTGCGGAAATAAACTTAGGTAAAGCACCTTCTCATCATCTAATTGTTGAACCTTTTTGGTTATGTTTCGAGCTTGTCCTAAGGTAACTATCATATTATTAATGGCCACACCTAATTGACCTATTTCATCACCTGATGTTACGTTTGCTCGCCTATTTAAATTTCCTTTAGCTATTTCACTGGCAATATCCCTTAAATTAATAATTGGTTCTGAAACTTTGCGAGAAAGATAAGCACTAAAAATAAAAACTGCTATAAGAAGCATGCCATAGGAAAAAAAAGCCCAAAATATGACTCTGTGGGCTTCCTGTTCTGCTTTTATTACTTCTGCATTCCAAAATGAAAATTCTTTAGCTACCGAATTTGAAATTGACGTTCTAAGTGTTTTTTGAAAACCATCAAGTTTCTTTAAAGATGCGGCAATTGTTGTTGCGCTTTCCCCATTATCAATGTAATCAACTACCAACAACGCCTGATCAGTAAAATTATCTTCCAAATGATCTATGACTTTTTCTAATTTATCTATGCTACTTTCATCCATAAATAATTTCAGTGCTTGATCTTTTGTATACTTTTTATATTCTGATTCCCATTTCATAACTTCATTTACTTTAGATAACAATTCCGCTCGTGTAGGACTTACATCATTTTTAATCATATATAAATTTAGCAATCGCATAAAATCAAGTGTGTTTTCATTCATTTTGGACAAAGCAAACATTCGTGGTCGAGACTGTTGAACGATGTTTAATAAAAGATCATTGTTTTGTTTAACTTTAATGACGGTAAACAATATAAATGGAAAGCACAATAACCCCACCATCAGGTGGGTAATGAGCAACTTATTCTTGATGCTTAAATTATTAAGCATATAGGCCTCATTCTACTATTTTAATGGGTTTCTTTTTCTTCAGTGTAATTTTAATCAAGAACAATTAAATTTAATTTTGAGCATTTGAATAATCAGTAAAGTCGAAATCTTAGCACAGATTACAGAAAAAAATGATGCTGATTTTTCTTGCAACTTTATTTGTATTTACTTTGACCGATAATTTATACTCGAACCAGTTTAAATTTAGACTAGGCGCCAAGCGCGCGAACCCCCAGGCGTGCAGCTTTGATTAGTGCATGACTGGGGTGGGCGGGCGTAGGCTTTAAGCCTAAATTTAAACTGGGAAGAGTATATCAAGGAAACCAAGACAAGCAAACAGAGGTATTATCATGGTACACACTCAAGCATCTTTAAACTGGCCAAGTTCCTTATACAATTTTCAGCCTTTTCAAGGCTCAATGGGCACATGGTTGAATTTAAATAAAATTACTATGCAAATGTGCAGCGAAATAATGATGGAAAACTTAAATACCTGTAATGAGCTCATTCAGTGTAACTTGGAATTGATGAAAGAAATAAAGAAGTTTAAAAACCCTGAAGGTTGGATGAATGCTCAAAACTATTGGACTTCAAGTTTTGCGCCAACCTGTTATCAATATTCTCAGCACATGCTTGAAATTCTTACAAGAGCTGCAGCAGAATATAATAAGTGCTTCTCTAAAGAAATGCATCACTTTGAACAAGAAAAGAAAGCAAAGCATTAATCATGTATGATCACAATTGAGTATAAATATTTGACATCCGATGGAAAATAAAAAATCAAATCACGAAAGCTTTGATGTTAAATACCGTGACTTTAGAGACACCATGCTACCTGATATATCCTCCTATGAAGGTGAATATTTCGACAAAGCGGTGCATGTTTTTCTAAGTAAACATTGGGGTTGGCTTTCTCCTGCTTCTATTTCACTTGCCATGTTTGATTGGTATACCCATATGGGTATCTCACCTATAAAACAAATGAGCATCATAAGAGAATACCAAGAAAAATTTGGTTTATTATTTTTTAATGCCTTTCATTCTTTTTTTTCCAAAGATTACACCAATTTAATCACCTGCAAAAAGAACGATCATCGTTTTAAAAGTCATCTTTGGTGCGAATTTCCATTTAATTTATATTCTCAATGTTTTTTACTCCACGAAGAAGTGCTTAACAATGCAACAAAAGATGTGCGAGGCGTTTCACATCATCATCAGAATGTTGTTAAATTTCTTTCGCGGCAAGTGTTAGATATTTTTGCGCCTTCTAATTTTCCTTTAACAAACCCTGAAGTATTGAAAGTAACCCTTGATTCACATGGTCAAAATTTTTATGAAGGATATAAAAATTATATTGATGATATATATCGTTATATAAAAAAGTTGCCACCTGCTGGTTGTGAACAATTTGAAGTGGGCAAGAACTTAGCAATGACACCCGGAAAAGTCATTTATCGTAATCATCTGATTGAATTAATTCAATATGAACCAACAACACCAACTGTATTTAGAAAACCTGTGCTATTCATTCCGGCATGGATTATGAAATATTACATTTTAGATCTATCAGAACATAATTCGATGGTCAAATATTTGGTAAATCAGGGTCATACGGTTTTTATGATTTCTTGGAAAAATCCAGACAAAGAAGATAGACACTTAGGTATTGATGATTACATCAATTTGGGGATCATGTCTGCGCTTGATATTATCGAAAAAATTATTCCTTACACCAAAGTAAATGCGGTTGGCTATTGTATTGGAGGCACATTATTAATGGCCACGGCAGCGTACATGGCAACTCGTTCTGATAAAAGATTAGACACAATCACGTTATTTGCCGCGCAAGTTGACTTTAGAGATGCAGGTGAATTGCAACTTTTCATTGACGAAAGTCAAGTTACCTATCTTGAAGATGTCATGTGGGAAAAAGGCTATTTAGATGGTTCTCAAATGGCTGGGGCATTTAGCATGTTGCGCTCTTCTGAATTAATCTATTCTCGTATGATTAAAGATTATTTAATAGGCGAAAGGGAACCAATGTTTGACATCATGGCTTGGGATCACGATACCACCAGATTACCTTATCGCATGCATTCAGAATATTTACGAAAACTCTTTTTAAATAATCTATTGGTTCAAGGGAAATTTTCCGTTAATGGAAAAAAAGTTTCACTCGGTGATATTACAATCCCTATGTTTGTGGTAAGCACTTTAACTGATCACGTCTCTCCTTGGCGTTCTGTGTATAAAATTCATCTTTTTTGCAAAAATTCCATACATTTTGTACTTACCAATGGTGGACATAATGCAGGGATCCTAAGCGAACCAGGACATGCCAATAGAAGATTTCAAATGATGAAAAGAAAAGAAGGTGGTAAATACATCACAACAGAATCGTGGCTCCATAGTGCGCCTTCTATGGAGGGTTCCTGGTGGCCAAGTTGGCAACAATGGCTTGCTGAATATTCTTCAGAGCAGACCCCGCCCCCAAAAATGGGAAATCCACAAAAAGATATTCATGTCCTTCATGACGCACCTGGCACTTACGTACATAAAAAATAATTTTTACGGATCCTAAAAGCAAACTGGTTATTTGCATTAATTTTCCAAATATATAATAATTGCCAGGCTAATGGGCATTTAAAATCAAAATGATGAGGCAACTGTGGATCAAGATGGATTCTTATTCAAAACATTCGTATTTCTTGCAGCAGCCTGTCTTGTTGTGCCTCTTGCCAATCGATTTCGCTTAGGCTCTGTTATCGGATATCTTGTTGCTGGCATTTTGATAGGTCCGTTCGGATTTGGCCTTATTGGAAATACCCAAGCCATTATGCATTTTGCAGAGTTTGGCATTGTGATGATGCTTTTCTTAATTGGCCTAGAGCTAGACCCAACAATGCTTTGGAAAATGCGAAAAGCCATTTTAGGTTTAGGTAGCTTACAGATCCTTTTTACAACTTTTTTATTCGCGATCATTGGCTTAGCACTTGGATATTCTTGGCAAGTGTGTGTGACTTGTGCGATGGCATTATCACTTTCTTCAACTGCATTGGGCTTGCAGATCCTACAAGAAAAAGTACTTCTCAATACCCCTGGGGGTAATGCCGCTTTTGCTGTGTTGCTCTTTCAAGATATTGCTGTTATCCCTATCTTAATTGTTATGCCATTATTGACACTCAAAGCAGCCCCTCCTTTCACAACAACAAACGCTTTTTGGATAGATTCTCTTAATAACTGGGAACAAGCGCTAGTCACCATGATAGCTATCACCTTTGTGGTTTTTGTTGGGCGTTATTTTTCCCGTTACGTATTTCATTTTGTTGCCAAAACCAATATTCGAGAAGTGTTTACTGCAACTTCATTGGCTTTAGTGGTGGGCATCACTTTACTAATGCAATTGGTAGGTATTTCACCAGCTTTGGGTGCCTTTATTGCCGGTTTGGTACTAGCAAATTCTGAATACAAACATACTTTAGAAACAGATATTGAGCCATTTAAAGGGCTATTGTTAGGCCTATTCTTTATTTCTATTGGCATGGGCATGAATTTTAATTTTCTTATTGAACATCCCTACTTATTAATAGGGGGTTTAGTAATATTTATTGCTGGAAAAATGACCATTTTATTCGCGCTTGGCAAAGGTTTTGGTTTAGTGCTTCGTCAAAATGCGCTTTTTACCGTAACCATGTCTCAAGGTGGCGAATTTGCTTTTGTTTTGTTTCAATATGCCACCGGTTTAAAGATCCTCAACAAATCTCAAGCCTCTTTTTTAACCATGATGGTTGCCTTATCAATGGCTATCACGCCTTTTTTAATGATACTTTACGAAAAATTTATTTTCAAAAAGCATGTTTCAAGCAATATTGCGTATGACACAATTAGAGAAACAGATAGCACCGTGATAATGGCAGGATATGGGCGCTTTGGACAAATTATTGGAAGATTTATGAGCGCACAAGGCTTGAAGCTCACTATCCTTGAAAAGGATCCTGATCAAATCGAACAAATTCGTCGTTTTGGGATCAAAGCCTATTTTGGTGATGCCTCACGCCTTGACTTACTTCGAAACGCTGGCATAGAAAAAGCAAAAATGTTGATAATTGCCATTGATGATGCTGATAAAGCAATTGAAATTGTGAATATTGTTAAGCAATTATTTCCGCACGTACAAATTTTAGCCAGAGCGCGTAACCGGCGCCACGCCTATAACTTATACAAAGCAGGTGTTGATTATTTCAAACGAGAAACTTTCGACTCTGCACTGAGCATGGGCCAAGCTGCAATGAGAAGAATGGGAAAGCCTGCGCAAGAATTGCGCTATAAAGCTAAAAAATTTAAACAACATGACGAAAAAACGCTTAAAACCTCATTTGCCTTCTTTGAAAAAGAACCTGAATTAATTAGCTTTTCCAAACAAGCACGTCACGAGCTTGAACGTATTTTACAAAGTGATATTGAGAAAAAATCCAGCTGATTCAATAAGTGTAGTGTCATGAATTAATCGATCTCAACAATATTAAATTTGACGGATTAGCCAACTAAAGTTAGGATATTGAATTGATTCAACTTGTTGTACACTAGCGAAATAACTAATGTTTGGTCGGATTAAAGAGTTTATCAACGCAATTCTATATCTATGGGAACTTATCGCCTCTGCGGTTGGCTTCTATTTTACCACGATGAATGTTTTCGATCTCTGGAGCAAGGAATCGCGCCAAAAACGTAGTTTTTCTCGTCGAGTAGCCCTTACCCTCTTTAATCTGCTACATATTTTCGCCATGTTTCTTGCAGCGGGTCTTTTTGGCGAACTTATACTTAGCGCCCCATTAGCTACCTTACTTATTAGTGCAACTTCTTTATTCAGCGATTGTTATGAGTATATTCAAGAAATATATCAAAATTACTCCCGTCAAAAAGAACTTGAAATACTGCAAGAAAAATGCAAATTAGAACACATTGATTTTCAACAAAACGTTCTTTTTTTTGAGGATTTTTTTGAACTACAAAATAAACTTGCTGCTGTCAATTTTCAGCGTGAAGAACTTTGTCAATTTTTAACCCAAATAGAAGACAATACAACACAAAACCCAGAACATGCCAAAATGCTGGCGGAGATCACTGAAGAGTTAGTTGAAAGATGTCAGGCGTTAATTAATGAAAATGAAATTATACATAACTTCTATCAAAGTTATGGTAAACAGGTAAACCCACAAGAAGTTATTAAAACCACGAATAAAGAAGTTCAATTAATTAATCAACATAAAATAGAATTACATCTGGAATTAAAAAGATTAGAAGCCAAAGGAATAAACGATTCACCCGAAGTAACAAGTTATAAAAATCTTTTGAGTGTACTTGATAATAATATTAGAAATTTGGCTGTCATTAACCTTCATTTTTACATGATCAATAAATCTCAAACTACCATCAAAGAACTTAAAGAACAAAAGCAAGGCTTAAATCTGAAATATTCAAAGCCACCTTTTAGCGATTATTCACTCGTTGAAAAAGCGCAACTCAAGCAAGTTGAGCATGAATATATTACGAAGAGAATTGAATCCATCGAAGCGCATATTAAACAAATGCAACAGATTGAATCAAACGAATCTTCAAAAATAATTAAATTCAATGCTTATGAGGCACTCGCTGAGTTAAAGCAATCTAGTGATGATGTCACATTAAGAAAAGTTTTGTTAGAACAAATTGAACTATTCGATCAGATGATTAAAATGCTCGAAAAAGATGCGGCTGCAAAAAATACTTATCTGCAAAATATTTCAAGCAATCCTGGCCAAGAATTACCACAAGATATTACCAAAATATTTGAATCTGCCCAAAGACTCATTGCTATTAAGCGCGAATTAGCATTAGCGAAAATTGAAGAAAAACATAAATTGTGGTCAACAAGATATAGTATTATTACTGCTATCATCGCAATCTTGCTTTGTTCTTCCAACTTCTGGATAGCTTCTCAATTTATTGAAAATATTATGCGATTCGTTGGCGTAATGGCAGGTCTTACCTGTCTGATGGGCTATTTGGAAAACAAACGCGCTAAATCTAAACATCAATCAGAAGAACAAGCAGAAATTGACAACATTATGCTCGAATGTAGAAATAGAGCCAGCATGGTGCATGATCCTGAAGTGCGTTCTGCTTGCTTTAAAGAATTAGGAGCTATTGCCAATAAGTTACGCCAACAATATGTTTCTGTTGCCACTTCTGGGCAAACATCCGTCAATCAACAACCACAAAATAGAACCTATATTACAAGCCCCTTACGCAGTTCACAGCCTTTAAGAAAATCAAACAGCAGTAACCAATCTCTGCGCCAATCACAACCGCGATTTAACGTCTTATAATTTTAAGGCAAGATTTCATTGTTGTTCTTTGTTGTCTATGGCTTCTTGCGCCACTTGTTTATCTGCATCGGAAGCATTGTTGTTGCCAAGTACCAAGCCCATCCATGTTTTGCTAATCGTATCGTTTCCTGCTTCACATTCCATTTTGGCTATTTTTTCTGCAGCAATAAAATTACCGGAAACTGCCATCGATCTCATGCCGACAGTTACACATTGATTGTAAACATCCGGATTATTTGCATCTGGCCTTTTGGCGCATTCTTTCTCAAAATTATCCACCATTTTTGCAAGTTCAGATGAATCGGGGCTATGCTCTGGCAATTTTGCAAGGATTGTTTGACAATCAATGACAGCATAAATTGGTAGCGAAAACAATGCAAAAATAGTTGTAAATACAATTTTGCTATAGCGCATGATTCCTCTTCGCATGTAATATGATTATAAAAAGAAATATATATTATTTAAGGTTGCAAATGTCCCCAATACTGGCCATATGGGCAATTCTAAAGCGTTCTTTTAAGCTTTTTATTAGAACTTATCGGGATGTTTTGCCTTTTGTCTTACTTTATGTAATTTGTATCTATCTCATAAATAGAACCTTAGCACCAAAAACATTTTTAAATATAGGCCTTGATCTTTTTTCAACCCTATTTTTCTTCAGCTGTATCTTATATGCCATCGATTTGCGCCATCATCACCTTAACTTTAGCTATTTGAATATTTGTAAAAGAGCAATAAAGCGATTCTTTCCAACACTCGTTGCTATCGCACTGATGCTACTGCCTGCAATCTTCATTGGCTTGATTTCAAAATTTGCAATCAATTGGGCTTTGTCTTCAGCGGCAGATTCAAACATGATAAAGACGTTTTTGATATTACTTTTATTTATTGGCATGATTACATGGATGGTGATAATACTTTATTTTAACCTTTCTATGTATATCATCGTTGTTAAAGAAGCAAACCCGATTCAAGGCTTAAAAAAAAGTTATATGCTAATTCGGGGACATTGGTTTAGAACTTTTATGCTTATCCTTTCACTCATTTTAATGTCATTCTTTCTACAATCTTTATGCTTAATGATAAGCAACCATATCATCGAATTGGTCCGATTAATTATTACTCCCTTTAGTGCAGCATTAATGATAACTTATTATGATCATTTGAAAGGATCTGGTTCCCAACAAAGTGAGATTTCTTAATCCAAGAACCTATTTATAAACGATAGGAACCGTTGTATCACAGATTGATTTTAGCGCTTGCCATTCTTCTTTGGTTAAGCTAGGTGCCATTTTTTTATTATTTTTATCTTTTGGCACTAGTTCCATTCGTTCTTGATGGGTAGGATGATCAAGCAAATAAGGCTCTAATCCTTTATATTCTTTAGCATTTTTTGCAAGATATTCCATCGCTTGGCGATAACCTATTGGGTTAATGTGTGCCTTAGTTAATAAATCAATGGCAATTTTATCTGCTTGTAATTCATACTCGCGATGAAACTTAAGATTTAGAAAATCAAAAGCAATATTCTCTCTAGATACGCCAAAAATTGTTTTATAAAAAGTTCGGATACCCATTTGATTTATAAAACTTGCAATCACATGATGTTTAAGAGAATGCCCCATTTCATGAGCAATGACACCGGCAACGCTATCAGGTGAGCCCATTTTAAACAATCCACTATAAAGAAATATATGAAACCCTGGTGTTGACTCCGCATTAACAAAGTTGGGAGATTCTATCACCCTAATATCAAACTTATGCTTGGTATTCGATACTTTAGATAATTGAGTAACAAGTTTATTTAAGGCATTTTTGCCTTGGGGACTAACACATTCAGGCGCGCCAACGAATCTATCTTTAACTTCTGTATTCCAAATATCTTCTTCCCAACTATAAGGTATCACGTTGGCTATCCACATTGACACCAAAGGTAAATGCCAGATAGGTGAAAATATAACAACAATCAATGCAACTAATAACAACCAAGTAATTCGCCAAGGGTGATGTACGTGCGACAGCTTAATATTACGCGATGGAATTAAGGGTAGGATTTGAGCAAAAGCTTCACTACTTTCAACAATTAATCGAGCACCCAGCATGAGTTTGCAACCTATCACTGCAGGCTTTCCTTGATAAGGTCGTTCTAATAATTGTAAACTTTGTTTTGGCCATTCAAGCTTTCTATTTGGATCATCTAAGCATATTTTTAGACTCTCTTTGGTTATTTCAATGTTTGCCTGAATACTCTGAATACTTTTACCATCAAAGAATCGAGCGTCAAACTGGTATGCCATAGCGCGCCCCTAAATAAGACCAATTTCTAAATTCATGACTGAGGCAAACCCACCACCAAATTTTGTTTTCTTCCCAAGGGCTTGTGCGATGCAAAGCTTGTCTATATCACCAATAACTTTGATGTGTTTACAAAAGAACTTCATTCTTCTTTGCCAAATAATGGGCAATCCAAAGCTTAAGGTAAAAATAAAAATAAAGTCGTTACCTATAAATAACTTGAAATATTCATAACCTGAAGCATTGCATCGAAATTGAATGTCACCAAATTGCAAGCTATTGTACTTTTCTCTTAGTAACGCTGCTCTATACCAATAGCGTGGAACATAACAAATCCAAATGAGAAAAATAATGCTAATAAAATATCCCTCTTTTAATAAAGAGTTGATAAATTGAGCTATTAAATGTTCTTCTTTCGAAGCAAAACTTACGATAAAAGGTAACAACCAGTATCCGAGTGCTATCATCAATACAATCATATAAAGGCAAGCACCCATTGAGGCAAGATGTGCAATGAAAATGGTTTGCATATTGGGTGTGAAATTTGCTTGTTGATTACCAAAATATAATTTTTGAATTTTATATTTTAACATTCGCACATCGCTAATGGGGATCCAAAGGCCAAGCGTAACTATCTTTAGAAAAAAATACACCAATCCAATTAACCCATACAGCAAACTGGACCCTGCTAAATCACCACGAATACCGCGCCAACGCAGTCTTGTGGCACGATATCTTAATGAACCGTATACAATGACAAAAGGCAAATAAATAAAGTAAAAAATTAAATAAAGTGGCGTTAATATAATGGCTGTCAATAATAAAAGATTTTCCAAGGGAGCAAATTGCACATCTAAATCAAAAGTGGCCAACGAATTTGAGATGTTCCATTTAATATCTAATAAATCTCCTTGGTATTTAATAAAAAATCCTTGGTAGTTATATTGTATCCAAAAATCAGTGAAAGAACTAAACTCACCAACCAATTTATTTTTCTTGAAAGGATCCTGTTGTTCGAAATGATAAAGCACTGGCTTGCCTTTTTGTTCTTTGGGTAATTCTGTTCGATGTTCTTTATAATATTGATTGGCCTCTTCAATCTCGTAGGTTGCCCATATAAAAGGGAGCGAAACAACACCAAGCAAGATAATACCAACAATCAGCCCTAATAAAAGCTCACCGCCATAGCCTGTATATTCAAATCTATCTTTATCTAAACTAAGTGACGAAGTAATGTACCGCCGTTTTCGCGTCTTTCCCCAAAAATGATATATACCCAGCGTTAAAATACTTAACAAAAGGCTTAATAAATATATTTTATACAGTTCACTGGTTTTACCATCAGAATTTAAAACATGTTTTTCAAACTCAATGGACATAGTAATGCCTTAAGGATCTTTCTCTGTTTACTATATCGACTCACAAAAGCAACTCTCAAGAAATACTCAAGGAACGAATCCCCAGGAACAAATTGAGTGCATGAACGAATCCCCAGGAGTGCACATTGAGTGCATGTCTGGGGTGAGTGAGCGTAAGCTTTAAGGATAAATTTAAACTGGCAAGAGTATCAAATTAGGGATTGTGTTTAACAACCACCTTTACTATCATCAAGCAGACAAAGGCGGTGAATATGGCAAAAACCATCACTAAAGCAAGATTGCGCATTGAATCTGAATGAAGCACTCTGACAAGTACTGTAGCAAAAACACCAAATAAACTCATATAAGATGAAAACATAGCCATTCTTCTCCCCATCGGTTCAAGAGAAGATTCGATGGCGGCACGACTTAAAGGTCCAAACGCCATTGCGCTGCCCAGGGCTAACACCATCATAGCCGCAATGTTGCAGTAAAACGGCATTGATAGCTGGCTCAACATTACAAAAATAATGGCTCCTAATAACGCTACCCCTAAGCCAATTTTAATTAATAAGTTACTGGAGGTTCGATTAACTAAAAAAGCGGTTATTTGAGCACCAATAGCAAAAAAACCAAAAACATAAAACTGAATTAACCCGTATTCCATGGTCGTTTTATGGTATCCATCCATAATCAAAAATGGACTCTCAACAACCCAGCAAATTAATGCTAAGAATAAAAAGCAAAAACAAAGCGTATAAAATACAAAATTTCTGTTTGTTGTTATCTTGGCATAATCCTTAAGAATAGATTTAATATTGAGCGTATGTCTTTCTTTTTGCGTTTGTGGAACAAATATTCCAAGCAAAGCGATACTCAGTAAACCGCAAATACCTAATAAGATAAAAATCATTTGCCAATCAGAAAGTTTAATCACTAAGGCCCCTAAAACAGGGCCAAAGGCCGGCGCCAAAATTGTCACTGATCCCATGATAGAGACTATTTTGATGGCGATTTTTGCCTCAAAAGCTTCATGAATGGCCGAATAACCTGCAACAACAACAGCACAAACAGTTGAGCCTTGAATAAATCTTAAAATAAAAAAGATCACGATATCATTAGTGTACACGCAAAGAAAACTTGAAGCGGTATATAAAATAGCACCCATAACAAGAATAATATTCCTGCCAAATCTATCAGAGAGCGGACCAATTAACAGCTGCATGGAAGCTGAGCCTAGGAAAAAATACAAAATGGTGTCTTGCGCACTTTCCTGAGATATTTTAAATGCTTGCATTAATTGAGGAAGCCCCGGCAAGTACATATCATTGGCAAGATAAGTAGCTATCTCAAAAAAGACCACGGAAAATGGAAACCAAAAAGAAAATCTGTTTTGAAGCATAAAACAACGTTACTCGTAATAAAATTACAAATTTAACAAACTTAAATTTTGGTGTGTCGTTAATCGAGCCAGCACCAATTGCGTTAGAATAAGAGAGTCAGCAGATTAAAATTATTTATTTATATTAAACTATCTCATTATCCTTTTATAGATTCCCCTTACAAAAATCGCTAGAATTTCCCCTTCGTTTTTAGCGGTTATGGATCTGGCCACAGAAGTGAGTAAGTTACTATACATTGAAACCTGGGGCTGCCAAATGAATGAATACGATTCAAAACGTATGGCAGAATTACTTGAGGCAAGTCATGGCTTAACTCTTAGCCAATCACCCGAAAATGCTGATGTCTTACTAATGAACACTTGCTCTGTTCGAGAAAAAGCACAAGAAAAAGTATTTTCAAGACTGGGCCAATGGCGCACCTTAAAAGAATCCAGACCCGATATTATTATTGGGGTTGGTGGCTGTGTTGCCAGCCAAGAAGGTGAGATCATTCGTCAAAGAGCACCTTATGTGGATGTTGTGTTTGGACCACAAACCTTGCACCGATTACCCTCGCTCATTAACAACGTCAAAAGAAATGGGAAACCTGCCATTGACATTACTTTTCCTTTAATAGAAAAATTTGATTGTCTTCCAGCGCCTAAGGCCGATGGTCCAACAGCTTTTGTTTCTATTCAAGAAGGTTGCAGCCAATATTGTTCTTACTGTATTGTTCCTTATACCAGAGGTGAAGAAATTAATCGTCCGTTAGATGATATTATCGGTGAAATAGCTCACCTTGCCTCTCAAGGTGTAAGGGAAGTAACCTTGCTTGGTCAGAATGTGAACGCTTATCACGGTAAAACACATCAAGGGCAATATGTCGACTTAGCTTTATTAATTCGCTTCCTTGCTAAAGTAGAAGGAATAAAACGCATACGTTTTACTACCTCGCATCCCAATAAATTTTCAACTAGTTTAATAGAAGCGTACCGAGATATTCCTGAATTAGCGAACCATTTACATCTACCAGTGCAAAGTGGTAGTGATCGAATTTTAGCATTAATGGGGCGTGGTCACACGGCAATAGAATATAAGTCCAAAATTCGCCAACTTCGCAAACACCGTCCTAACATTTCCATTTCAACCGATATTATCGTTGGTTATCCTGGCGAAAGTGATGAAGATTTTGCGGCAACCTTAAATTTAGTACATGAAGTCGGTTTTGATCTCTCTTATTCCTTTATGTATAGCCAACGACCAGGAACACCAGCTGCCAGCTTACCCGAGCAAGTGCCTTTAGAAATAAAAAAACAACGTTTAAGCATCCTACAAAATAGATTAGCCATACAAGCAAATGAAATTGGTGAAAAAATGGTAGGGACATTACAACGTGTTTTGGTTACCGGTCGTTCAAAGAAAAACCCTTTAGATTTATTTGGAAGAACAGAAAATAACCGCGCTGTTCATTTTCCAGGCAACCCATCACAAATTGGTGAATTTGTGTATGTGCGCATTATACAAGCCAGACCAAATTCTCTTAGAGGCGAATATCAGGAGGATATAAGCGTAACTATATGATTTTTTGTATCATATTACATTTAGGATCTTTTATGCTTTGCTGCAAACCTATTACGCGTTATGCTTAAAGATGAACCCCTTATAATAAGGTCTTCAGGATCTGAATTGAACGACAAAGTTAGCATTTGTGAAATTGTATTAACACCTATCGATAATCGCAGATTAATGAGTCTATGTGGGCGTGTTGATGAGCATTTAAGACAAATAGAACAAAGGCTTGGCGTTGAAATTAGTAATCGGGGGAATTCGTTTCAAATCACTGGTAGTAAAGAAGCTGTACATATAACACATAACTTAATTAACAAGCTTTACGCCCAAACAGCGCAAGGGCAAGAACTCACCCCAGCGCTGGTACACCTTTCCTTGCAAGAAAGCTACCAAATGCTCGAAAAAAATAATTCTCAAAACATCAAGCCCATCTTGCAAGATAATTCCGCTTTAAATACAGATTTCACCATTAAAACTAAAAACCGCGTTATCAAAGCACATAGCAAAAATCAGCGCCTCTATATAGATAGGATCCTAAAACATGATCTTAACTTTGGTATTGGCCCTGCAGGAACCGGCAAAACTTATCTTGCAGTTGCACTGGCAGTCAATGCGCTTGAAACTGAGCAAGTTAGACGGATCTTGCTGGTACGTCCTGCAGTAGAAGCTGGCGAAAGACTGGGATTCTTGCCTGGCGATCTCAGCCAGAAAATCGATCCCTATTTAAGACCTTTATATGATGCATTATACGAAATGTTAGGGTTTGAGCGCGTCAGCAAATTAATTGAACGCAACATCATTGAGCTTGCACCGCTTGCCTATATGCGTGGACGGACGCTAAATGATGCTTTTATTATATTAGATGAAAGCCAAAATACCACGCGCGAACAAATGAAAATGTTTTTGACTCGTTTAGGTTTTGGATCAAGGGCTGTGATTACCGGAGATATCACCCAGATAGATCTTCCTAATGGCATTAAATCTGGCCTTAAACATGCCATGAGTGTCTTAAATGAGATCCCTGAAATTGGCTTTACCTATTTTGATGTAAAAGATGTCGTAAGACATCCTTTAGTACAACGGGTTGTACAAGCTTATGAACACTATGAAAATACCACCAATAAAGATGAAAAAAAATGAAAGGCATCGAAATTCAATGTGCGACTCAAGAACCATTTCCTACTCATCATGAAATTCAAACTTGGATAGAAGCTGTATTCACAGAACAAAAAAAAGCTGGCGAGGTTGTCGTTAGAATTGTTGATGAAGTTGAAATGATTAACTTAAATTCTCAATTCAGAAAAAAACAAAAATCAACCAATGTATTGTCTTTTCCATCTCAAATACCATCACCATTGAAAGGCAATATGCTAGGTGATATTGTTATTTGCGCCCCTGTTGTTATCAAAGAAGCACATTTACAAAATAAAAACCTCTGTGCACATTGGGCACATATGGTCGTTCATGGTGTTTTGCATCTTTTGGGCTATGATCATGAGCATGACATCGAGGCCAATATAATGGAAAGTCATGAAATTAAAATTTTAAATTCATTAGGTTTTACTGATCCCTACAGAGTTGATGAGGTCCATGAACAATAAAACAAGTGAAAAAACTTCTTGGTTAAAAGGTCTCTTTAAAACGTTTAGCCCTTTACCAAAAACCCGTGAGCAATTAACCGAATTGCTACGTGATTCCCAACACTTAGGCCTGCTTGATCCTGATTCTCTGCGAATGATAGAAGGTGTATTACAAGTTTCTGAAATGATGGTAAATGAAATTATGTTACCTCGCTCAGAAATAATCGTTGTTCCCAAAGATGCACCACTAAAAGAAATTTTACCTATTGCCATTAAATCAGGACATTCTCGCTTTCCTGTGATTGGGGAAAATAAAGATGAGGTGATCGGTATTTTATTAGCCAAAGATCTGCTCAACTACTCTTTAGATGAGGATTATGAAAAGTTTTCAATCAAAGAAATTTTAAGACCGGTCGTTTTTATTCCAGAAAACAAACGCCTTGGCATTTTATTAAATGAGTTTCGCAAAAACCGCAATCATATTGCCATTGTGGTTGATGAATATGGTGGCGTAACAGGCCTTGTTTCTATCGAAGATGTTTTAGAGCAAATTGTGGGTGATATCGAAGATGAACATGATGTCGAAAAAGACGTTTACATCCGCAAACACAAAGACAATACTTTTTCAGTAAAAGCAATTACCCCTATCGAAGATTTTAATCAATTTTTTGGCACCGAACTCCTAGACGATGAATTTGATACCATTGGTGGCTTAGTACTGCAAGGGTTTGGACATTTGCCCAAGCGTGGAGAAACCATTACGATTGAAGACATTCCTTTTAAAGTATTGCGTGCCAACAACCGTCGCATACAAGTCTTACAAACAACTTTAGTCATTAAAAAAGATTAATTATTCAAAGGGGATCTGGATGAAGGATCTATTCAAAAAAATAAAACCCTTCTTGGTTTTTATCTTTGCCTTTATTGGTGGCGCAATTCTTCCTTATGCTTTTGCTCCTTATAATTACCTTATTACTGCCATTATTTCTCCGGGCCTTTTGCTTTGGTGCTTAACAAAGCAATCACCTGCTAGCGCTTTTTTAATTGGATGGTGCTACGGACTTGGCATGTTTGGTTTTGGCGTTAATTGGGTTTATGTCAGTATACATGATTATGGCTATACCTCCGAATTTCTTGCAACCATCATTACGGGTCTGTTTGTTGCTTTAATGGGATTATACCCTGCTTTCATGAGTTATCTCCTAAATAAATTTTTTAATAAACATGAGATAGCACGTAGTCTTATTATTTACCCTGCGCTATGGACAATATTTGAGATCTTAAGAGGTTGGGTTTTTACCGGTTTTCCCTGGTTATTTGTTGGATATTCTCAAATGGGAAGCCAATTAAGGATGTTTGCGCCTATTGGCGGCGTATTTTTAGTTTCTTGGGTAACCGTTTTAATAAGCAGCATTCTTTATGCCATCATTACTTATTATTATGAACATAAAAGCAATACGAAACTTCGTAACAGCTTATTTGCTTCCATGATAATAATATGGGTTGGAGCTTTTGGCGCCAGTCAGATCAAATGGACAAAAATAACCGATCAAACCTTAAACATTGCCTTAGTCCAAGGCAACATTGCTCAATTAATGCGTTGGGATCCTATTTACGTTGCCTCTATTATTCATACCTATCAAGAACTGACGCAACGCGTTTTAAATGCTGATCTTATTGTTTGGCCAGAAGGCGCCATTCCTGTACCGCTGCCTTTATCACAACCTTTATTTAAAGAAATGGGGGCACTTGGGGTGGCTAATCATTTTGCTTTAATTAGCGGTGTACCAAGCCAACTGAAAGATAAAATTCATTACTACAATTCTCTAATTGCTGTAGGGCAAGCTGGTAGTAACGGTTGTGAAACTTACGACCAACCTGGATGCATCTATTACAAAGAACACCTTGTTCCGTTTGGTGAATACGTGCCCCTTGACAAAATTTTAAGGGGTCTTATTGCTTTTTTTAACTTACCCATGTCAAGTTTTGTGTCGGGCCCTGATAATCAATCACCTTTGCTTGCGCTAGGATATCGCTTTGCGCCTGCAATTTGTTATGAAATTGCTTATCCATTCTACGTGCAAAAACTCAGCCAAAATGCAGATTTTATTTTAACCGTCAGTAATGACACTTGGTTTGGTACTTCAATTGGCCCAGCCCAGCACTTGCAAATAGCGCAATTTCGCGCGTTAGAAACTGGGAAGTATGTCATTAGGGCAACCAATACTGGTTTTACAGCGATTATAGAACCCGATGGAAAATTGCAAACCATTGCCAGAGCATTTGAAGCTAATATTTTAAGAGGGCATGTTTCCCCTTCGACAGGAGATACCTTTTGGATACGCTTTGGCTATTGGCCTTTGGCGTTGGCACTTTGTCTTGCAATGTTAAGTGGCTATTTATGGCAAACCAGAAAAAAGAAGAAATAACCGCTTCCTAAAACATGCATTTTTCTTTTATTTCTAGGGGTTCTTCCCTGACTTTGGACGAGCATTGGGGTTCTTGGCTGTCAATTAATTGATTTGCCTTTTGGTTTGCTTTTACCCCAGCCTCTTTTGTATTCCCCAATTCATCTCCCACTTTAATGGCAGTGGAAAGCGCGGTTTTGGTGATCTCTAATACTTCATTTTGCAAATTTTTATTTGCAGATACATTTTGAAAACGATTTTCTAAGCTAATAATTGCATTCACGATGGGCATATAATCAGGCTTAACCCATTGATTGTGAAATGAAGCTCTATTATAAAAAACCATGGCTTGCGTATTTATCCTGTCTCTGATCTCTTTTACTACATTAGCGCTCAATGATTTATTGGAACAGATCCGCTCGATATCTTTTTTCCAACTTTGGTAAAGATCAGACTCAATGGCTTTATTTTCTTTTTGATTGACATGGATCTGTTTGCCGCCACCACCTGCTTCAACGGCTATATTTGAACTCCAATTATCCATAATTTTTTCAGCAGTAGAGATCAAAACAGGAATTTCTTGGGTGGTGGACAGGGTAATCGTGTTGTTTATGATGGGTAGGAGTCAGGCAAGACTCAAAAAGTTCCGGTTTATTGTTTTATTTTCCGTGGTCATTCACGAGAGGGGTGCAGATGTAAGTGTCATTTAAATAGCAAATTAATGACTTGTTACTTCTCTAAGTATAAAAATACAGATAACTAAATTTTAATTAACAAGATCAGTACCCATTATACCCATGCCAACAGCAGCACCTACAGCAGCAGCAACCGCAGCACCTACAATTTTTATAGGTAAGGTAATAACCGCTAAAACTAAATTAAGATTAGCATTGTTAATACCTGAAGATGTTGTCTTAGAACAACCACCTAGCAGGATGAATGCTACCAATAAAACACAAATTACCCTTTTACGCATGTTATTTCCTTAAAGATTATTAGAATGATATGCTAGGTGCTTTATCGGCTAACTACTAAACAAAAAAGCATGCAAGAGCAATATCAACCTCAACTCATTGAAAAGCAAACTCAAACTTTTTGGGAAGACCATCAAAGTTTTACTGTGACTGAAAATCCGCAAAAGGAAAAATTTTACTGTCTAAGTATGTTTCCTTACCCAAGCGGTCATCTGCATGTAGGGCATGTGCGCAATTATACCATAGGCGATGTTATTGCTCGCTTCGCTCGTATGCAAGGTAAAAATGTCTTGCACCCTATTGGATGGGATGCATTTGGTTTGCCTGCTGAAAATGCAGCACTCAAACATCAAGTTCCTCCTAGTCAATGGACCTACGCCAACATTGCCCATATGCGTCAGCAACTTAAGAGCCTAGGGTTTTGTTTTGATTGGTCAAGAGAGCTTGCCACCTGTTCATCAGATTATTATCGTTGGGAGCAATGGCTATTCCTAAAAATGTATGAAAAAGGCTTAATCTACAAAAAAAATTCGGTGGTTAATTGGGATCCGGTTGATCAAACCGTGCTTGCCAATGAACAAGTTATCGATGGCCGTGGTTGGCGCTCAGGCGCAAAAGTAGAACGACGAGATATTCCACAATGGTTTTTAAAAATAACCGACTATGCTGAAGAATTGTTAACATCACTGGATACGCTCACGGGTTGGCCAGAACAAGTGCGTACTATGCAACGTAATTGGATTGGTCGTTCTGAAGGCGTTACCTTTCAATTTAAAATTGCACACGAAAATGCTGTTCCATTAAAGGTTTACACCACTCGGATTGATACTTTAATGGGTGTCACATATCTTGCTATAGCACCCCAACACCCGCTTGTGGCACTGGCATTACAAAAAAATCCCGCTTTACAAGAATTCATTGATGCTTGTCGTAATATTAAAGTAGCCGAAGCAGATCTTGCTACCCTTGAAAAAGAAGGCAAAGCCACTGGTTTATTTGCATTACACCCTATCACACAAGAAGAGATCCCCATTTGGGTAGCCAATTATGTTCTCATGGAATATGGTACGGGTGCTGTCATGGCCGTACCTGCTCATGATCAACGAGACTATGAATTTGCTCATAAATTTCACTTACCCATTAAAGCCGTTATTCGTCCTGAAGATGCCGATGCCCCTCCCTTGGCAACAACGGCGTACACTGCCAATGGCGTGCTATTTAATTCGGGGGGCTTTGACAACCTCACATCAACCCAAGCCTTAATTAAAATAGCTGAATATTTAGAAAGCAAAGGTTTAGGAAGACGAGAGGTGCATTATCGTTTGCGAGACTGGGGCGTTTCTAGACAACGTTATTGGGGTACTCCTATCCCCATGATTGAATGTACTCACTGTGGCACTGTCCCAGTACCTGAAAAAGATTTGCCCGTTAAACTTCCAGAAGATGTCACCCTCACTGGTGCCACATCCATTTTGCATCAATTGCCTGCTTTTTATGAAGTGACTTGCCCATGCTGTGGTAACCAAGCAAGAAGAGAAACCGATACTTTCGATACCTTCATGGAATCTTCCTGGTATTACTTAAGATTTGCATGCCCTGATCAGCATAACAAGATCTTTGATGATAGGGTTAATTACTGGGCACCGGTTGATCAATATATTGGTGGTATTGAGCATGCTATTTTACATTTACTTTACGCTCGTTTTTTTCATAAAGTTTTACGCGATTTAAAATTAGTGCAAAGTGATGAGCCTTTTATTAATCTTTTAACACAAGGTATGGTATTAAAAGATGGCAGTAAAATGTCTAAATCTAAAGGAAATACTGTTGATCCTCAGCTGCTTATCGATAACTATGGCGCAGATACTGTCAGATTGTTTATTATGTTTGCAGCACCACCCGAGCAATCTTTGGAATGGTCAGATACTGGTGTTGAAGGCGCGTTTCGTTTCTTAAAACGTCTATGGCGAATCATTGCCAACTATATCAATGAATGTGGTCTTGTAAACATCGAACTCAGCAACCAGACGCTCAATTCAAAACAAAAAAATCTACACCGTCAAACCCACGAAACCATTGTTAAAGTCACTGACGATCTTAAACGTCGCTATACTTTTAATACCGCAATTGCAGCGTTGATGGAACTTGTTAATGCAGTTTCTCAATTTACGGTTGATGATGATACCGATAAAGCAGTAAAGCAAGAGGCCATCGAGGTAATAACGCTGATGCTTTCACCTATTGTTCCACATATCACACAGGCATTATGGCAAGCTTTAGGAAAACACGGCGCTATCATGGACGCCCCCTGGCCAACCCCTAGCCATGAAGCCCTTGTCAAGGAAGAGGTACAAATCGTCGTACAAATTAATGGCAAGGTCCGCGCCAATATCGCGCTTAGCGCACTTGCCTCTGAAGAACTCATTAAAGAAACTGCCTTAAATCATGAAAATATTCAACGCCACCTTGAAGGAAAAACAGTTCGCAAAATTATTGTGGTTGGTCAAAAATTAGTTAATATTGTTGCAAATTGAAAATGATAAAGAAGTACGTATTCTTTTTTTTCATCGTGCTTTTATCGGGTTGCGGCTTTCATCTTCGCAACACCGCCGATCTTAGCATGAAATATCCAACTATTATTTTGCCCCCTTCTGGTTCCAACTCACTACATCAAGGTCTTCATCGTGCGCTTGTTGCGTCAGATGTCTTTGTTGTAGAACAAGCTCCTGCTGGGCTTATCAGCCCACTATTGCGCGTCACCGGGCAAAACATTAGCGCACTTCCGCTTGTTTATGGTCCAGATGGCGAGTTACGGCGCGAACGACTAAAAATGTCCGTTGCTTTCTCTTTTGAAAGCAGCAAAACCCAGCAATTTGAACTTTATACAGAACGCGACCGGCAGCTAAATCCAAATCAACACCTAGGAGATAATGCCGAAAAAGTGGTTATTGAACGAGAAATGCAAGCTGATATTATTAGTCAATTGTTACACTTTTTAGCAACGCGCCCCCCGATGCCATGAGATTAACACCATCCTTGTTGCAAGAACATCTTAAAAAAAGCCTAGCGCCCTTTTACTTACTTTATGGCCAAGAAACCTTTCTGATTGAAGAAAGCGCTAAACTTATTCGACAACACTTACCTGAATACGAAATTCACCAAGCTAGCCTTTCATTAGAAACTGATCTCGAAGAACTACGTTTTATTTTAGATCAGCCCTCTCTTTTTGCAGCTACTTTGCTGCTAGATTGTAGATTAGTTAAGCTCAGTCCAGGAAGCTCACAAATATTTACCGAAATATTACAAACAAATTATCCTCACGCCTATTTTTTGATCCAAGCAGGACAGTTGTCACGTCAACAACAACAAGCTCCCTGGTTTAAGCTCATCGAGCAAAAAGGGATAGTGATACCTCACTGGGGATTAAACAGCGCGCAATTTAACCGTTGGATTAATGAACGTGCAACAAAACTGGGCTTAGTGCTTAGCCCTGTTTTACGGCAAAATTTACTTGCAAAAACACAAGGCAATTGCCTCGCAGGGGCACAAGAGCTCGATATACTTCGACTTAACGCAACTACAAATTATATCAGCGAACAAAGCCAATTTGAGGTATCTGAACTTTGTGAAGCTGTGCTAAGTAAAAACTCCAAAAGCGTTGTTAAAATCATAAGCTACTTAGCACAAAACGAAGCACCGCAATTAGTGATCTGGGCATTACACCAAACGCTGAATATTTTACTTCGCGGTTCTAGTGGAACGGCTGACATAGCCAAATTACTACAAAAAGCCGGGATCCGCTCTCAAATGCAAACTTTATACCACCAAGTCTTGCAAACTCCATTGTGCTTTTGCTGTACTCAATTGCTTTCATATTTATCCCAAGCAGATAATCAAGTAAAATCTGGCGATGTTACCAAAGCTTGGCAAACGGTGTTGAACATCTGCTTGCAAATGACAGGACACAATTTTTTATCTGCCCTCTATTAACTCTTTTAAACTGGGTATATATTAAAAATAGGGAAGAGGTAAAAATAGGGGGAATGTGCAACAAATGGTTCAATCCGCTGATAGACACAGCAATTGAAGAGAAGGAAACCTATGCAGACAACCGAGTTACTTATTAATGTACTCAATGATCTGAACGATATAAAAGCAATAAATGTTAAGCCACTCGATGTTCGCCAAATCACATCAATCACCGATTATATGGTTATCGCTTCCGGGACCTCTAGCCGGCATGTACACGCTATAGCCGATAATTTAATACACAAAATGAAAACCCGCTTTGTGCTACCTTATAGCGTTCAAGGGGATATAAATGATGAATGGATCATTGTTGATTTGGGTGATATCGTTGTTCATATTATGCAGCCAACAATAAGAGCGTTCTACAATCTAGAAAAATTGTGGACATTGCATAATCAACCACAGGTGGCGATGGCGTAAGATGCATTGTCAAATCTTGGCCATAGGGCATAAAATGCCAGTTTGGTGCAAACTGGCATGCGAAGATTATCTATCTCGACTTGGAAGGTTTATCAAATGTTCTCTTATTGAAATTCCCGCGGCCAAACGTCATAAAACTGGTGAAGTCTCAAGCTACAAAAATGAAGAAGCCGATAAAATCCTTCAAAAAATTTCAGCAAACAGTCATGTCATTGCGCTTGATGTGAAAGGGGCTTCCTGGTCTACACCTTTATTATCGCAAACTGTTTCCCTTTGGCAGCAACAGGGTAAAGCGCTTGTTTTTATCATAGGTGGTCCGGATGGATTGTCTGAAAGATGTTTGACGCGTGCAAATCAAAGTTGGTCTCTTTCGGCTTTGACTTTCCCTCATGCCTTGGCAAGAGTGGTGTTGTTGGAACAACTTTATAGAGGTTTTAGTATATTGAATCATCACCCCTATCATCGAGAATAATTATACTCTTCCCAGTTTAAATTAGGCTTTGTTGCCTGCTCTCTCTCACCCCAGTCATGTACCAAAGCGTACACTCCTGGGGATTCGTTCGCTTGGCGCCTCGCCTAAATTTAACTGGTTTGAGTATGCCTTTTCCACTTTGAATCCCGTTCAAGAATGGGACAGTTTAGGCGTTGTTGCCACCCCTCTCTCACCCAGTCATGTACAACCTACACGCCTGGTGATTCATTCGTAGGGGAGCGATTATTTTTTCCCTTGCGCTGTCACATGCTTGCCAATAATTCGCATATAATCATTTTTATGCTCTTTTAGTAATATTGTGCCAATTTGTTGGGTTTTAACTTGCAGTTCGGATTCGGCTTTAATGAGCTTTTTACCAACAGGGCTTTGGTAAAATTTGATCATATCTTGCATATCATCGATAGTGAAATATTGTGCATAAAGCTTGGCAAGCTCTTTTATTGTCTCAGGTGATAAAAATAATTCATAAAAAAATTGTTCTAGGTCTGATTTTAGCTCTGGCGTAAAGGCATGTTTAATTTTGGGATCATCCTCAATTTCGATTTTAAATTTCCCAACAATGGTTTGTGCTGCATTTTGCGCAAAGTTGGTTACTTTAGCCCATTGCATGACCACTTGTGTATAAACAGGACCAGGATCTTCTCCTATCTCATCCGCTTGGGCTGAATTGGGATCTGCGGCAAAGCCATGGCTTATCCCCCCCATCAAGAGCCATAAGGTAGGGATAATAAATTTAATCAATTGACTAGCTGATTTTTTCCTCATCAATTCCTCATGCCAGGATGGTTTTAACATTTATAGTATGTTAATATTACAACTTAAATAAATATATCTTCCATTCTAAAAAATAAGCTAAATCATGCTTTGGTACAATCTTAAAATGAGCAGCCAATGACTTTTTTATCAAAGATAAACTACCCTATAAGGACTTTTGCTATCTGCTTGCTTTTAGTTGGATTCGTCTTATCACCTTATATCCAGCTATCTTTTGCACTTGTTTTTGCAACTAGTTTTATTTTTGCAAGCATTATCATTGCTGAAACAGTTAAAATAAGAACTGAGTTAGCCGAAAAAGAAAATACCAGCAGAACACCATCTCCTCAGATAAATCTAAACAATATTAATCCAAAAACATCACCTGCCATCGTCCCTGGTTTGAAACAAAGATTAGAACAATTTGATAAACAGATTAATTTCAACGCTATTGCACCCGAACTAAAGCCCGAGTCATCAAACAAAGTTAACACACCGCCCAGCACCATTTCCAGAATAACCTCCTTTGGCCTGTGGCTAAGAAGGCAAAAAACTTGAGCTGATGTTAGCAACGCGCGATACTGGGCACTATGTATAAGCACCAGCATCTCCATGCCCAATTACATGAAAAACGGCTAACTAGCCAACGTGCTATTATTGGCACCATTCTTATTGGTATCATGATTGCCGGTCTGTTGGTACGCATTGCTTATTTACAAATTACCGATCATCAAAAATACGCTACGTTATCCAATAATAACCAACTTCGTCTTGTACCTATCCCTCCTCCAAGAGGGCTTATCTACGATCGTAATGGCAAAATTCTAGCTAAAAACATTCCTGCATTTCACTTAGCGATCATTCCTGATCAAGTGGAAGACATGGTACAAACCTTAACCGCACTTAACAAAATCATTCCTATCGACAAAGAACAACAAGAGACTTTTTTAGATAAAGTTGAACAAAGCCCGTCTCATCAACGCCAATTTATCAAACTCAAACTCACCGAAGAAGAAGTGAGTCGATTCGCCGTTAACCAATATCGGATCCCGGGTGTATTTTTAATTGTCGATCTGATCCGAGATTATCCTTATGGCACTTTGCTTGCCCATGTGCTTGGCTATGTGAGTGAAGCAAGTAAAGAAGATTTAATTAAAATGGATAAAAAGCGCTATGCAGGCACTTATCAATTAGGAAAAACGGGCCTTGAAAAATTTTATGAAGAAAAGCTTCAAGGTACTCCGGGCTACCAACAAATGGAAACCGATGTTAGAGGGCGTGAAGTCCGTGCTTTATCCACCTTTCCTGCCATCTCTGGCACTGATCTTCATTTAACCATTGATGTTGAATTGCAAAAAATTGTTACTGAGGCGCTCGGTGAAAATAAAGGAGCCGTCGTGGTGGTTGATCCTAACAATGGCGAGGTATTAGCGCTTGCAAGCACCCCCAGCTTTGATCCGAATCAATTTGTTCGCGGCATCGATAAGCGCAGCTATTCATCTTTAAGGCTTGATCCGATGCGTCCGCTTTTTAATCGCACCACCCAAGGCCTTTACCCTCCTGCATCAACGGTTAAACCGATTGTTGCACTTGCTGGCTTGAGCGCCCAAAAGATCACCGCACATCAAAGAGTATTTGATCCGGGCTGGTATCAACTCAACGGCGTTGGCCGATATTATCGTGACTGGCAGGAACATGGACATGGTTGGACAGATTTAGAAAAATCAATTCGAGAATCTTGCGACATCTACTATTACATGCTTGCAGAAAAACTGGGGATCTCTATTCTTGCACAATGGTTTTCCGAAGTTGGTTTTGGCAAAGTAACGGGTATCGATCTTCCTGGAGAACAAAAAGGCATTGTTCCTTC
This sequence comes from Pseudomonadota bacterium, assembly GCA_018242045.1. GTDB lineage: Bacteria > Pseudomonadota > Gammaproteobacteria > Berkiellales > Berkiellaceae > Berkiella. The sequence goes on from JAFECR010000010.1 coordinate 65,378, forward strand.
TCAGGCATGGAAGAAAAAAGCGCTTGGCACGGTATGGTATCCTGGCGAAACACTTATTACTGGTATTGGTCAGGGCTATATTTCAGTAACCCCTTTACAACTGGCCACCTTAGCTTCCTATATTGCAACACGTGGTCAAGCTTATACTTTACACCTTAATAAAACACAAGCGCCCAAAAAATTACCACCATTAAAGATCCCTGAAGAAAAAAATTGGGATGCGGTGATTGAACCAATGCACCAAGTAACGCAACACCCCCATGGCACCGCCTTTCGACATTTTACAGGCTTTACTTTGGATGTTGCTGGGAAAACAGGTACTGCGCAAGTGTTTGGTTTGAAAGCAAATGAAAAATATCATCATGATGAGATAGCACAACATTTGCGCGATCATTCTTTATTTATTGGTTTTACCCCTATTCATCAACCTAAAATAGCCATTGCCGTGGTATTAGAAAATCAACGCGCCAGCGCATTGGTTGCAAGACAAATTTTAGAAAAATATTTAACGGAACCTCAACATGTTGCGGACCAAATACCCAAGACATCTTAACCCACCGATGTGGCAACAAATCCCAGGCGTGCGGATCCTTGCGAACCTAAATTGGGATGGTTGGTTATTTATTTTCATTTCAATATTACTGGCTATCAGTTTTGGACTCATCTATAGCGCAAGTGGACAAAAGACAACCATCTTATTGCGTCATAGTATCCATGTAGCCATTAGTTTTGTTGCCTTTTTGGTGATGGCTCAAATTTCTCCCCGTCAATTTAAACAATGGGCTCCTTTTCTTTATGGTATTGGGATCTTGCTTTTAATTGGGGTTTTAGTGGTAGGAACAGCCAGTAAAGGAGCGCAACGCTGGATTTTTCTTGGCCCTATTCGTTTTCAGCCTTCAGAATTTATGAAATTAGTTTCTCCTATTATGTTAGCCTATTACTTATCTAATAAACCTCTGCCAGTGCAAGGAAAATCTTTGTTGGTTAGTCTTGCAATTATTTTTGTGCCAGGGCTACTGATTGCAAAGCAACCCGATCTCGGAACGGGTATACAAGTTATTGGCACAGGCTTTGGCGTGTTATTTTTTGCCGGGATCAGATGGCGCCTTATTTTTAGCATGGCAGCCATTGCCGTTTCAGCACTACCCTTATTATGGTACTGCTTACATGATTATCAACGACAACGAGTTCTCACTTTTTTATCGCCTGAAAACGATCCCCTCGGCAGTGGTTACCATATCATTCAATCTAAAATTGCAATTGGTTCAGGTGGACTGTATGGCAAGGGTTGGGGGCTTGGAACACAAGTAAGGCTCAACTTTTTGCCAGAACGCACAACTGATTTTATATTTAGCGTACTTGCAGAAGAATTTGGTTTTATTGGCGTATGCTTACTTTGTTTACTTTATTTTGCAGTTATTCTGCGCGGCATTAAGATCATGACACAATCTTATGATTGCTTTAGCCGCTTAGTAGCCGGCGGTATTGTGTTTGGTTTCTTTATTTGTTTCTTTATTAATATTGGCATGGTGAGTGGTTTACTTCCTGTTGTCGGCTGTCCTTTACCATTAATCAGCTATGGTGGAACAGCACTGGTGACGTGGATGACAGCATTCGGTATGCTAGTAGCCATTCAATCACAACAAAAATCACCAAGGTAGGGGCCCTTCACATGCAAAGACGCTATGTACTTAAATTTATGCTTTGCTGCTTATGTTTTTTTTCAATCTTTACTTTAAGTGCACAAGAAAAACAATTTACAGATAGAGACGATGTAAAAACTTTTATTCAAATGATGGTACAAAAACATCACTTTGAATCCTCTCAATTAAAAAGTTGGTTGAATAAAGCAACAATCCAACCCAGTATTCTAAAAGCAATTGCCAAACCTGCAGAAAAATTACCCTGGCATCGTTACCAACCCATTTTTCTGACCCAACAAAGAATAGATGGTGGGGTTGCTTTTTGGGAACAAAACCAAACGGCCCTTTTGCAAGCTCAAAAAAAATATGGCGTACCACCTGAAATTATTATTGCCATCATCGGCGTTGAAACCTTTTATGGTAAACAAACTGGCCAATATTCCGTACTCGATTCCCTAGTCACCTTAGGATTTGAATATCCGCCGCGATCACAATTTTTTCTTTCAGAACTTGCTGAATTTTTGCTTTTGGCCAGAGAAGAAAAATGGGACCCGACACAAGTAAAAGGTTCTTATGCCGGTGCAATGGGTAAAGCTCAATTTATTGCCAGCAGTTATAGACGTTATGGAATAGATTTTAATCAAAATGGCCATCGCGATCTGATTAACAACGTTGATGATGCGATAGGCAGCGTTGCTAACTACTTTAAAGTACATGGCTGGCAAAAAGATGCCTTAATTGTGATCCCTGCTAGCGTTAGCGGCGATAAATTCCAAAAAGTTCTAGCAAGTAATAATAACCCCAAGCCTTCTTTTAAATTCGAAAATATATCTCAACTGGGCATTAGTCTAAAACAATCTATCCCCTACAAACAAAAACAAGATCCTTTTTCATTAATTTCGCTAGAAGGAAAATCGGGCCCTGAATATTGGCTGGGAGCCAATAATTTTTATGTGATTACCAGATACAATCATAGCAGCCTCTATGCTATGGCCGTTTATGATTTAAGCGAAAAAATTAAAGCAGCCTATTTAAACAAAGCTTTATGACTTCTAATCCATAAAACGCCAAGGAAGCGAAAGGAATCATGCTCAAATTAAACCAATTATTGACAGTTTCATTGGTGTCAATCGCTTTGATACTGAGTGGTTGTGGTTCTCATGGGCCACATAAACCTACTGTTTGGAAACGGGCCAAAAAAGAAAACAAAGAAACCCCAGATGGACCACCTGAAATGGATATGGATGTCTCACATATCCCAAATGCCATTCCTATGATAGAGCCTTTAAGTCGCTATGGTAATCCTGCGAAATATGAAGTCTTTGGAGTACATTATCACACCATGCCACATAGTCATGGTTATTCAGCTGAAGGTACCGCTTCTTGGTATGGACGTAAATTTCACGGTCAACGCACGTCCAGTGGCGAACCTTATGATATGTTTGGGATGACTGCTGCTCATCGCTCATTACCCTTACCCACTTATGCTAAAGTTAAAAATCTTGTCAATGGCAAAGAAGTCATTGTCAAAATTAACGATAGAGGCCCTTTTGTTAAAGATAGACTGATAGATCTTTCCTATGCTGCTGCCAAAAAACTGGGCATTCATGCCAAGGGAACTGGCAAAGTACTTATTACTGCCATCGATCCTGCGGCATGGCATAAGCAACAAAAAGAGCATCTCAAGCTTGCTCAAAAGTCTAATGCTGGTTCAACTAAACAACAAAAATCAACGACCACAACCACCAAAGCTACCCAAGCAAAAAACAAATCAAAGGAACAACCAACACAAAACAAGAAATCAACTCAGCTAGCTCAAGCAAACACGCCAAAGTCGCAGAAGGCAAAAGCCAAACTCGCCTCTACTGAAAGCAAGAAGCCACCCACGAATACTAAAGGACAGGCATCCGATAAAAAGAATACGCAACTTGCCAAAGCTAACAAGCAGTTATATTTGCAACTAGGTTCATTTAGCAAAGAAACCAACGCTCAACAATTAGCTAAACGCGCCACTACGCTGACCCAAGCCCTTGATCAAGTTGGCGTTAAAGTAGTAACCGGAAAGTTGGCAAACAAAGAATCGTTTAGAGTCCGTATTGGACCGCTTAAAAATGAACAACAGGCAGAAAATCTTAAGAAAAAATTGGTTGCTTTAAATGCAGGAGATCAAGCAAAACTAATTTACGAAAATTGACCGGGAACTCCAGCCAATGACATGGTAAACTAAGCGCAAAGCGCCGTTATCATATAACATTGTGGGGTAACTAACATGTATCGACTATTATCGCTGTGGATGAGTTTCCTTTTCATGCTTTTGCTGACACCATTGTGTGTTTTAGCAGCAACCCCCATCACGGCAGTGCCTACCCCCCCTCAAATTGAAGCTGAGGCTTATATCCTTGTCGATTACCGCAGCGGCAAAATATTAGCTGAAAAAGAACCTAACAAGCGAATAGATCCCGCTAGTTTAACCAAAATGATGACTGTTTACGTGTTTGATCACGAACTTCAAAATGGTCATTTCACTTTAGAAGACGAAATCGCCGTCAGTGAAAATGCTTGGAAGACAGAAGGATCAAGAATGTTTGTTCCTGTTAACAAGAAAATCAAAGCCAAAGATCTGCTACGCGGGATCATTATTCAATCAGGGAACGATGCCACTGTCGCACTAGCAGAGTATGTTGCGGGTAGCGAAAAAGCATTTACCGATGTGATGAATCAGTACGCGCAACGACTTGGTATGAAGGATACCCATTTTGCAAATTCAACTGGGATCCCAGATCCAGAACATTACACCACTGCACATGATTTAAGCATATTAGCAAACGCCCTTATTTCCCAGTTTCCTGAAACTTACAAAATTTATTCGGAAAAATGGTTTACCTTTAATGGCATTAAGCAACCCAATCGCAATCGTTTATTGTGGCGTGAACCCTATATCGATGGTATTAAAACAGGACACTCAAGCACCGCAGGGTATTGCTTAGCAGCTTCAGGTCAAAAAGATAATATGCGGTTAATTTCTGTGCTTGTTGGCGCTAAATCTGAAAGCGATAGAACCGAGCAAACATTACAATTATTACGCTTTGGATTTCGATTCTTTGAGACCCATCATCTTTTCCAAGCTAACACTACTTTAAATGAACCTCGAGTTTGGATGGGCGATCGCAAAAAACTGGCTCTTGGCATTAACCGGGACTTATACATCACTATCCCTCAAGGCCAATATAAAAGCTTGGATGCGAAAATGAATATTGATAAAGGCCTCACTGCACCGATTAATAAAGGCGAAAATCATGGCAAACTTATTGTTAAGCTGGGTGATGAGTTAATTGCAGAAATGCCCTTGGTGGCTTTGGAAAACGTAGACAAAGGCACAGTTTGGGATCGTTTCTCGGATTATATTAGTCTTGGTTTTCAAAAGATGCTAAATTCATCAACCAATGAAGCATCAACCCAAGGCACTTAATGAATACACAACAAAGGGGTAAACTCACTTTTCCTTGTGAGTTTACCCTTAAAATTGTGGGAATGGCGAATAATGAGTTTGAAATGGCAGTTTTAAAGATCCTTCATCATCACTTCCCTAAATTAGGCGAAAGTGCCATTTCAACTAAGTTGAGCAAAAATGGCAAATACTTAGCCTATTCGGCGACAGTGCAGGTGGTTAGCCAAGCTCAACTTGATGCAACTTATCTTGATCTCAGCGCCCACCCGCTTGTGTTGTTTGTCTTATAATGATCCCGCTTTCCTTTAAGCATACGCCTGAACTTCAACCTTATGAAGTTATTTATCAAAAAATGCGTGACTATACTTTAACGAGAACAGCCGATACACAGGATATGCTTTGGTTGCTAGAACATTGCCCTGTTTTTACCCAAGGGCAAGCAGGCAAACATGAACACCTATTAGATCCTGGTAATATTCCTGTTGTCCAAAGTGATCGTGGTGGGCAAATCACTTACCATGGCCCAGGGCAACTTATGATTTATACACTCTTTGATTTAAAGCGCTTAGGGCTTGGCATTAAAGCTTTTGTGCAGCAATTAGAACAAATCATTATCTTGTTACTCAAAAAATATAATATCAAAGCGCATACGCTATGCAATGCCCCAGGCGTCTATGTCAATGGTGCTAAAATTTGCTCCTTAGGATTACGTGTGAGACATCAACGTACTTATCATGGATTGAGCTTAAACATTAATATGGATCTTAAGCCCTTCTCTGGCATCAACCCTTGTGGGTTTGCTAATTTAAAAATGACACAAATAAGCGATTTTGTCCCCAAAATTAGCGTAAATGAAGTCGCTAATGAGATCCCTCCCCTATTTATTAATCAGTTTAACTGCAGATCCAAAAGCAGTGTGGAGAAGTTATGACAAAGCAACGCGGTGAAGAAAAATTTGCACGGATCCCAATCAAAATTGTCCCAACACCCGTTGCTCTGCGAAAACGGTTACCCGAATGGATCCGCATTAAAGCATCTGTTAGTCCCGCAGTTGGTAATCTTAAAAAACTACTACGTGAACATCAATTAGTTACTGTATGTGAAGAGGCTGCTTGCCCAAACTTAAGCGAATGTTTTAGTCATGGCACAGCCACTTTCATGATTATGGGAGATAAATGCACGAGACGTTGTACATTTTGTGATGTCGCCCATGGTCGGCCTGATCCCTTAAATCCTAATGAACCTTTAAATTTAGCCAAAGCCCTTGGAAAAATGGGTTTAAAATATGTGGTGATCACTTCGGTAGATAGAGATGATCTCAGAGATGGTGGAGGCAGTCATTTTGCAGCTTGTATTCAGGCTGCCCGCGAACATTGCCCTAATACTAAAATTGAAATACTGGTACCAGATTTTCGGGGGCGGATGGAAAAGGCCTTAGCACAACTTGCCTTGGCACTGCCAGATGTCTTTAACCACAATCTTGAAACCGTGCCAAGATTGTACAAACAAGTTCGGCCAGGCTCAGACTATCATGAATCGCTTAAACTCATTAAAACCTTTAAGGCAAGATTTCCTCAGATCCCCACTAAATCTGGCATCATGCTTGGATTAGGGGAAACCAATGAAGAAGTCATTGAAACCTTAAAAGACTTACGCGCTCATGACTGTGATATGCTCACATTAGGGCAATATCTACAACCCAGTCGTTTTCATATGCCTGTTGCACGTTACGTCTCCCCGCAAGAGTTTGATCTGCTTGCCAAAGATGCTTTTGCTTTAGGATTTGTTAATGTTGCCAGTGGCCCTTTAGTCCGCTCATCGTATCATGCTGATAAGCAAGCTGCCGGCGATGTGGTTTCTTAGGGCAAAGGCGACTTTGCTTTTATCGTTTTAATACTACCAATTATCTAATACACTTTAGCTTTCTAACTCTCGTGGAATATAATCCGACCTTATTCAAAATACACTAAATTGATGAGGTTTTTATGAAAGATGGAATAGCAGCAATATACAATGGAATAACGACAGCATTTGGCTTATCTTCAAATTATTACGAAAAAATACTGCTGAGTGCAGCAGCAACTGGCGATACTGAAAAGGCAAAAAGTGCACTTAACAACGGCAAAATAGAGATAAATTATGATAAGGGACCCAATAAGGATACCGCCCTACATCAAGGAGCAGAAAATGGTCATATCGAAATAGTTAAGCTTCTTTTGGAAAATCAAGGGATAAAGCTAGACCAGCAAAATATAAATCTAGAAACACCGCTGCACAAGGCAGTTGAGCATAATCACGCAGATATCGTTTTATTATTAGCCAATGAAACCTCATTAAATATTCCCAATAAAGATGGCTTTACACCGTTAGCATTGTTAATCATGAAGGGTAAACTTGATATCATTATTAAGTACGTTCAATTAAATGATATTTCAATTGCCCACTATAACAACGTCATTTTGCAGGCTATCGAATTAAAAAGAATAGATCTGGCTTTAGGACTTATCAAACAAGCATCACGTAATATTGAAATCAATAAGTCTCAATGGTTTGAAGCTGCGGTTAAACTTGGCGATCCTAATGCTGTCGCAGCCTTGTTTGAACACTTCAACCTAACAGAATCTCAATTAAATAAACTGCTTAATACTTCTGTCATTATCAATAAAAATGACGTTGCTAAAGTACTTTTGCTAAATGGCGCATGTGCAAATAATGAATCATCACCGCTCTTGTTTGCAGCTCAAAAAGGCTATACTGATTTGCTTAAAACACTCTTACAAGCCGGCGCAAAACTTGATGCGCATGATATTGATGGTAATAACGTGCTACATCTTAGTATCAAAGGTTTACATTTAGATACTTTTAAAAATTTAGTTAATAGTTATATGGATCTAAGTGAAAGCAACGTAGCGGGTCAAACGGCAAGCGATCTCATTTCTCTTGAAATTGCTAGTACCAGGCAATTAAAAAATATTTTGCTTGAGAAATTTAGCAACCATCTTCGAAATGCCACGCAGGCAAAGATAGAGCTTTCTCAAGCATTGAATGATGCTGTTAAGCTCCTAAAAAAGGAAGAGCAAATATTGTCCGATAAGCTAGAAAAACTTATTTCAATGAAAGCCTTGTTAGACAATGCTGAGAATTTTAAAGCTAATTTACTCATACCTAGAGTAAAATCACCTCTAAAACTGATGCCAGCAAAAAGTACTCAGTCTGCAAATATGCAACCCTCTTCTCACACCTTTGATATTTATCCCAATCTTGTTGATGAGCCACTCACCCATGGTCAAGGTATTCATTTTTCCCAGGACAAACGAAAAGTGGGTAGCAAAAGCGCTCGTCCTGCAGAATTTGATTTTGGTGCAGAACAACCAGATGAGAAAAAATTAAAACTTGAAGATAATAGCACAAATATCTTACCATCTAATAATAATACCAGTTCAAGATCTAATAGAAATGATAATAGCTTTAGCGCTAATACAAAGGTCAATAGCTCAAATGCTAGCGCTAATGCAAATGGGAAAGAGAATGGCTCTGATAAAAGACAAAGCCCTAGCTATTAACTTTTATTTTCATTTTCATTTTTATTTTATGGTAACTCTGAGCACTTCATATAGTGCTCATAGCTTGATGTCCCTTTGGCATTTTCAATTTTGTTAACCCATTGGGACATTTCTTGCAGCTCATTAAAATGTTCTGCAACATTGACCAAAGCAGCTTGCGCAAAAATATTGCCTTGAAGCGCCAATGATTCACCCTTTTCTTTGATGCATCGATAGCGATTATCGTCATTAATATCCATAGCCTGGCGATCCATTTGATGGCGCATCTGTGTTTCTATCCAATTTTCATAACATTGAGCATAAAACTTTCTTACTAGCTTTTTTTCATCAAGTTGACAATTTTGGATATTATATTCGAGATTCTTTTTTTCCCAGGTTAAATATTTAAGAAAGGCTTTATACATTATATTTTTTTCTTGATTATAAAATCCTTCAAGTGCGTCTTGCGTGTTTAACTCACATGCTTCATCAAATTCACATTGGGTCATTAACCGAATAATATTATATTTTGCAGTTAAACGCTTGACCGGATCTGATTCATATTCCTGGATCATCTCTAATTTTCCAACAAGATCGATTTCAACAACACTTGAATAAGCTGAAGTGCTAAACCATGTTGCCAAGAATGTGAATAACAAATGTTTAATCATATTCACCTAAGTGAATTCGCAATTTAACTTAATGTTATAATATTATAATAGATGAAATAAGGGTGCTAAAATAGAGGGTATTGCTACCCTCTGTTCAGTCTTCTTCCACAACCGTAATTTTTCGTTGGTGTTTGCCTTCAATGGCTTTTGGTAGATGAATTGCTAAAACACCTTGTTTTACTTTAGCAGTGATTTTGCTTGCATCCACTGATTCTGGCAAAGTAAATTGTCGATAAAACTTACCACTTGTACGTTCGATACGGTAGTAGTTTTTCTCTTTTTCTTTGGTTTCCTTGATAGTCGTTCTTTCCCCTTTTACGGTTAAAGTATTACCGTCCATGTCAATTTCAATCTCCTTAGGATCAACGCCTGGAATATCAGCAAACACTATAAATTCGGTTGTTTCTTCTTTGATATCCACTTTAGGCGCCCATGCCTTTTCAGGCACCAACGCCGCATCAGCATTCCACCCCATCAAAGGTAAAAGCTCATTTTGCAATTCACGGAATATAGATAAAGGTTGATGATATCGGTAACTCATATAATTTCCTCCACTTGCGTTTTTTTCAATCTATCCATTACTTAAGATGGGGGTCGTTTTTGATATTTCAAGAGCAAAAAATAGTGTATTCGCACTACTTAGAAATTATCTTTGCAAAAAAAAAACAATGAACATTTTTACTAAAAAATAATTTGGTTAGACAAAAAAACCATAAACAAAAAGAAATTAAAATACCGATTGCCAAGCAAACATCAGGATTTATTCATAAACTATTTAACCAACCAAGCATTGTTGTCTTTATTTTTAAACTTACTAAATTTGGTGACGTTAAAAAAATTAAAATTCATTTTTAAACTTCACCGCGATTCATCAGAAAGATATTGTTATTGGGCTAATAATAGCGAGCGATCTCAATAACATTCTAAGATCGCGACACCTTGGAAAAGAGTAATATACTCGCGCCAGTTTGAATTTAGGAACAGCCAACTAATAATCCACCTTTGCGAGAAACGAAGCAACGCGCCAATCCAGTCTTTTTTCTGGGTTCAAGTATATACTCGCGCCATTTTGAATCCCACATCAAGTACGGGATTCAAAATGGAAAGAGTATAAATGATGTTTCATTTTATTTTTCCATGTGATAACTTAGCTTCGTTTTTTAACCTCAAAAGGAAAATTACATGTCAATGAAGAAAAAAACGATGCTTAAATCAAAAATGGCAGTAAAAAGCGCTTCTAAACGAGCTCAAAAAGAAACGGTAGCCAAAAAAGCTAGAGCATCAGCTAAAGTACTAAAAGCCGCTATTAAAGCAGCTCCTGCTTTACCAAACAAAGCAATCAGCCAAAAACAAACAAAATCGCAAATTTATGCTGAAATTGCAGAAATTGCCAAAGTTAGCAAGCACGATGCAAAAAATATCCTTGCTGCGATCAGAAATCTTGTTGAACGTCATGTAAAAACAAAAGGATCTGGTGAAATCGTTATCCCTGATCTTGGCATTAAAGTTCGTCGAGTACAGAAAAAAGCGACAAAAGCCAGAATGGGCCGCAACCCCTTCACCGGCGAAGAAATTCAAATTCCAGCAAAGCCTGCTAGAAAATCGGTTAAAGTTTCTGCAATGAAAACATTGAAAGCATTAATCGAAGAATAGTCTTTTTTAATGCGCAAGTTTTGTAAAGTTAACTTGCGCATTTATTTTTAATTTTTTCTCTTAGTTGCCTAAATCATAGCCTTTTATCACAACTTCCCATCCATTTATCGTAATTCAGTGTCTAAGCCATAGCATGCTAAAAATTTTTGGCTAAAATCCACTTACATCATTAATCAACAAGCAAGAGGAAAAATTATGGCACTCAGTTCAGACAATCTCATTGAGAAGTTTGCAACGCTCCTTGAAGAAGGTGAATTTCTTGATTCAGAAGCATTTGCAGAAAGGACCATTGAAATTATTGCCTTGCTCAGTGTCGAACCCTCTTTGGATGACACAATGCAGAAAATTAATGCCAAACTCCAAGCCATGATCCAAAATTCAAATAGGACTCAAATTGAATCTATGGAAACTGGCATGTCTGCCAAATTCTGCGCCGCAAAAGAGATAAGAGATCTGAAAAAAACTGCCTATATGAGCATTCCTGAAAATCTACATTGAAAGACAAACTAACCTAAGTTGCCGCCCAATGGTTGTTTACATTGCAATAACCCTCATATATATTGAGTGGCAACCTAGTTACTTATAGTAGTGACCAAGATGTTAAGAACACCACATTCCTTTTTCGCTACCTCACGGTTTATGCCAAATCCCTTTGCTGGGTATCGGTATGCCATGTTTCATTGCTTAAGCCAATTATTAAAAAATAAGCGCTTAGTCAATGCCCCTGATTTTACACATCAAAATACAAAGCCAATTCCCACCGAATCCTGCTAAAGCCAATAACTTATCCGCGTATTTAGCGAAGCTAAAGGCCTATTCTTTACCCCATTTATGGCTAAGATTATGCGCTACGCCTATTTGATCTAAAATGCGCGCCACCACAAAGTCTATTAGGTCTTCTTTGGACTGAGGGTTAAAATAAAACCCAGGACTGGCTGGCATAATGCACACGCCAAGCCTCGCAAGACTCAGCATATGCTCAATATGAATGGCGCTCAGCGGCATCTCGCGGATCACCAAAATAAGCTTACCTTGCTCTTTAAGCACCACATCAGCGGCACGTTCCAAAAGATTATCACTTGCCCCAAGGGCAATGGCAGAAAGACATCCTGTGCTACAAGGGCAAACAATCATGGTTTTAGGCGCCCCGCTACCACTGGCTAAGGGGGAATACCAATTATCTTTGCTATATACCTTGATTTGATCTGGAGAAGAAGCAAAGCGCGTTGTGAAGAACTGCGCTATTTTTTGAGGATTGGCTGGCAGTTTTATGTCAGTTTCATCGCTTATAACCATCAGCCCCGCCGTCGAAAAAACTAAAGAAACTTCAACCTTCGCATGCACTAACAACTCAAGCAGCCGTATCCCATAAGCCGCTCCTGAAGCCCCTGAGAAAGCTAAAGTAACCTCCTGCTTCATAATGCCATTTCGGTCTGGCCTAAGGCCTTGAGTAAGCGTTGATGGAAATTATCAAATCCGCCATTGCTCATCACTAAAACATGATCTTGATTGCCCACCTTGGTAACCAAGTTATCGATAATCTGTTGGGTATCTTGGGCAACAAAGAGATCCTGCAACGGAGAAAGTGTTTCTTTTACATTCCAAATAACTTTAGGAGATTGATAAACATATACAGCATCTGCTTCAAGCAATGCCGCCGGTAATTCATGTTTATGAGATCCCATGCACATTGTATTGGAACGTATATCGATAACGGCGATAAGACGCTTATTGCCGATATTGGCTCTTAAACCAGCAATGGTGGTCGATATAGCGGTAGGATGATGCGCAAAATCATCATAGACTGTCACGCCATTCACTTGCCCTTTTACTTCTAAACGCCTTTTAACCGACTTAAATTCACCAAGGGCCTCGATGGCAAGACTCGGCACGATGCCTGCATGCACACAAGCTGCGATTGCCGCAAGCGCATTATTAACATTGTGCTCACCAATCAATTCCCAAGCAACGGTTCCTTGTATCTTCCCTTGATAAACCACATCAAATTCACTGCCATCATTTTCTTTTAAAATAGCTTGCCATTCACCTTGGGTACCAAAGGAGATGATTTGGCTCCAGCACCCCATTTTTAGCACTTCTTGTAAAGCATGATCTTGTTTAGGAACAATCAAGCCACCTTTACTGGGGATGGTGCGGACCAAGTGATGAAATTGCCTTTTGATCTCATCCAAGTTATTGAAAATATCGGCATGATCGAATTCAAGATTATTTAAAACACAGGTTTTAGGATGATAATGCACAAATTTTGAGCGCTTATCGAAAAATGCACAGTCATATTCATCTGCTTCTACCACAAAGTAAGGATCTTGTCCCCACTTTGCTGAAACACCAAAATTGGTTGGCACGCCGCCAATCAAAAACCCTGGATTAAATCCGGCATAGGTTAAAATCCAAGCCACCATCGCTGAAGTCGTGGTTTTACCATGAGTCCCTGCAATAGCAATTACCCATCTGTCTCTTAATAGGTTTTCGGCTAACCACTGAGGGCCGGACTGGTAGTTCAGACCTTCATCTAATGTATATTCAACGGCATCAATCCCTCTTCTTAAAGCATTACCTATCACAACCACATCTGGTGCAGGTTTTAAATGTTCTCGTTTATATCCTTCTTGAAGTGTGATCCCTAAACTTTCTAGTTGCGTACTCATCGGGGGGTAAACATTTTCATCAGAACCTGAGACTTTAAAACCGCGTTCGGCCGCAAGACAAGCAATGCCGCCCATAAAAGTGCCACAGATCCCTAATATATGTAGATGCATTTCTATCTCCTTAAGATGATGGTATCGCTTCAGCTAAATAAGGGCCCAAAATAAATTGGATAGGCAAAGAAGAAAGAACCAAAATACCAAATGTGAGAAGCAGCGCACTCACCATTTTTATTTCACAGGAATGTCGTACAATAAAAGCTTTAATAACCACATTCCAGGTAAAAAAGCCAAGTTGTAAAATAATTTGAACCCCTTTCATCGCTTGAATGCTTTCTGGTGTAATGATTAATATAATTTTTAGCAAAGCAGCTAGCAAAATTTCTGTACCAAACCATGCCATCAATACTTTTGGCAAACGGGAAACCATTTTGCGTCGTGCTAAAAGAAAATAAATAAGGGTAACAAGTAAAACCAACGATAAACTTGTTGCTAGCAAGACTTCACTTAAGGGAATACCCTTTAACTGAAGCAGGGTAAAGACGTTAAGCCCCGTACCAATACTCACCAAAATAACCAATATCACGAGAGAGTAGGGTAATTCTGCTGGGCTGGCGCGCAGCAAACATAAATTAAAAAGATTTCTTAAGACTTGATATATCATTTTAAAAATTTAGCCCATTAACTAATTGGTACTAGCATTTCTTAATCAAAAATTGTAACCTGCTAACGCATAAATTCTAGACATAGGTGAATACATGGCTCCCAAAAATGCATTTTACGCCCAATCTGGCGGTGTGACAGCCGTTATTAATGCTTCTGCTTGCGGCGTTCTGGAAACAGCGCGCTTACATCCCCACAAAATTGGAAAAGTCTTTGCCGGTAAAAATGGCATTCTTGGCGCATTAAATGAAGAACTCATTGATACCTCGCTTCTCTCTGGGGCATCCATCGCCCAATTACGCCACACACCTGCAGGTGCATTTGGCTCTTGTCGCTATAAACTAAAAGGTCTTCATGAAAACCGCGCTGAATATGAAAGACTTATCGCGGTTTTTGAAGCCCACAATATTGGCTATTTTTTCTATAATGGCGGCGGAGACTCTCAAGATACAGCCAACAAAGTGTCTCAAATAAGTCAAGAAATCGGTTATCCTATCACGTGCATCGGGATCCCCAAAACAGTTGATAACGATCTCCCATTTACAGACAATTGCCCTGGATTTGGTTCAGTAGCTAAATATGTCGCTATCTCAACTTTAGAAGCAAGCTTAGATGTGGCGTCCATGGCAGCAACTTCCACCAAAGTATTTATTTTAGAAGTGATGGGACGTCATGCCGGCTGGATAGCTGCAGCAGGCGCCTTAGCGCAAGAACGTGCCAACGGCGCACCTCATATTATTCTGTTTCCTGAAATTCCTTTTCAACAAGCCAACTTCTTGCAAAAAGTACAAACTACTGTAAAAACACAAGGCTACTGTGTCATTGTTGTTTCTGAAGGTGCGCAACACCCTGATGGCAAATTTTTAGCCCAATCTGGCTTAAAAGATGCTTTTGGTCATGCCCAACTAGGCGGAGTCGCTCCTTATCTTGCTCAAATGTTAAAAACAGAATTAGGCCTGAAAAACCATTGGGCTGTTGCAGATTACTTACAAAGAGCCGCGCGACATATTGCTTCTCAAACCGATGTGGATCAAGCCTATGCACTTGGAAAGAGTGCCGTTGAATTTGCCTTAAGCGGTAAAAATGCCGTCATGCCGATTGTGGTTCGTGATAGTGACAGCCCTTATCGCTGGCACATTGAAGAAGTGGCTTTATCCAAAGTGGCCAACGTGGAAAAAACGCTGCCACGACATTATATTAGCGAAGATGGTTATGGGATCACACCAGCTTGTCGCGCCTATCTTGAACCATTAATCAGCGGAGAAGCTTACCCACCTTACGATAAAGGATTGCCACAATACATCACCTTGTCTCTTGAAACTGTGGCTAAAAAATTAAAGGGATCATTTGCGATTGCATAAGGAAATAGCATGTTAAAAATCGCCGTTATCATTGGCAGTTTAAGAAAAGAGTCATTCAACCGAAAATTGGCGATGGCATTAGACAAACTCAGCCATCCCACGTTAACGCTTTTTTATCCAAAGGTCGACGATATTCCGCTTTATAACCAAGAATTCGATAATAATTTACCGAATGAAGTGGTTCGATTCAAAAAAGAGATAGCGGATGCCGACGGGGTCCTGATTGTCACTCCTGAATATAATCGATCTATCCCTGGCTTTTTAAAAAACCTTATCGATTGGGGCACCAGACCTTATGGCCAAAATGTATGGGCAAGAAAACCTTTAGCAGCGCTTGGCACAAGCCCGGGCGTCATTGGTACAGCCGTTGCGCAATCACATTTGCGCAGCATTATGGTTGCGATTGATGCCGTGATGTTTGGCTTGCCAGAAATTTATCTGGTTTATAAAGACGATCTGATTAATGATCAATTTGAATTTACGCAGGAAAGCACACGCAAACTTATGCAAAGCTTTCTAGATCAATTTGCTAAACGTACTGAAGATTATAGTTATTCTTTGCAGAGTGATATAGGCTAACAAGCGGGGATTGCTGCATAATCCCCATAAAACACTTACAGATCTTCGTGCAATTGCACCCATCATCAATTAAATTCTCTTTAATAGATCCTTTAATAAAACTTGGCTTTCAAACTTAAAAAAAGTAAAATGAATTTTAATTTTTTTGGAAGATAAGTAAATGAGTACCACTGGCTCTAATGATGACAAAATACGCCCCAAAATATGTCAAAAAACGCATGTGACTGAGACAGCTATAGATAGCCATCAGAAACAAATACTTGAAACGCAAACAAGAGCACTGCTTTCACAAGCACAAGCTAGTATGCGATCACAAATTATTCAGCAGCAAGCACAAATTAATCTAACTCAGCCACCTCTTCGGCAAGTGCAAGTATTCAGGCAACCACCTCCTCAGCCAGTGCAGCAATTTCCAGTACAATTACTTCAGCAAATATCCACTCAATCACTAAGGCCAGTTCAGCAAATACCGGTACAACCGCTTCAGCAAATACCCGTACAACCGCTTCAGCAAATACCCGTACAACCGCTTCAGCAAATACCGCTACAACAACTCCCAGAACAACCACTTCAGCAAATAGCTGAGGATCCACAATCTCGTATTGAAGCGGCCAAGAAATGGTATCAAGCTGGTATTTTACATCTCGCCGCAGTACCGCAAAATTTTAAAGCTGCCTTAATCGCATTTAAAACAGCACAAATGTTTGATAATACTTTACCACTGGCAGAGTATATTAAGTCGTTAGAACAGTATTGTGCTGGTTACGAAGAAGGTAAAAAACAAGCCGAGCTTGAAGTTAATCAATTACAATTAAAAATTGCACAACTCGAAAAAAATGCAAAAGAAAGTGAACAAAAAACAGCTAAATTAGAGGCGAAAATTGCACAACTCGAAAAAAATGCAAAAGAAAGCAAACAAAAAACAGCTGTGGCTAAAATAGCAGAAAAAGAGCAAACTGCTGATTCATTATTAGAGCGTCTTGATAAAACCAAAAACGAAATCGAAATTACACCACCAGCGCAAGAAATTGTTGAGGTATCACAAACTGATAAAAATCCTGCTATTATTTATAATTTCGATTATAGTCCTAAAAACAATGCTTATAATGATGAGGAACTAGAGCAAATATTTAATCCACAAATTGGTTATTTATCATAACTGCCCTCATATGGGAAGTAAGCACTAGAAAAGCAAAAATTTTGGAGCCCCCTTGCAAAGAATTAGCAATAGGGCAATCCAGTCTTTTTGCTGCCTGTAATTAAAAATGTGATAGTTTATTTTGCTTGCAAATGACTTCTTGCGCCGCTTTGCCATCAAAAAGCTCTTTACTAAATTGAATGACTTTGGCAGGATCACGGCTAAAGTCAGATTCCTTTTTGAATTCACCCTCAGTTCTAAAGTTCGTCGCCAAATTAATTGGTATTATAAAAAATTGTGAAGTATTAACCTGAGAGAATTGATTCAAAATTCCCAAAAGATGGCAAACGCCGTTAATTGAAACAGCGTGTTCATTGGTGTCTTTGATAGTTTCTACTATCCCTACATTTCTTCTTTCAATGCCCTCTCTAGAAATATTCCATTTATTGTCAACCGTATTCTTGTATTTATCCATACCCACCAATTTAAGGCCAAAATGTTTTTTGTTATATCTTAAAATAGCCGTATCATTGATTAAATCTTTATTTAAAATATCTTGAGGTAAAAGTTCTAGCATTAAATGACTTATATTTAGCTCTTTAACAATAAGAAGAATTAATTTCTCAATCTGTTGGCAACGGTAATAACCATGAGCTTCTCCCAACATCACTAACAATTTTTTCCCTTGCGCAATAGCCAATTGCATGCACTTCGTAAATAAGTTGCTAAAAAATTGTTTTGCTTGCAATAAAAAAGAAGCATCATACCCAACCGATTTTTTTATTTTTCTTGCAAAATCACCTTGTTTATTAATTTTAGCAAAATCCATTACGTTAAGATGATCTGCATTTACATAATAAGGATTTGCTCCATTATTTATTAAAAAATTAAATATGGATAACTTGTGACGCATTGCCGCGGAAAAAAGTGGCGTAGCCCCTTCTTTATCTAAAGCTTCAATATCGGCACCTCCCTTCAATAAATCACTTGCATCTGAACGACGTTTCACTAAATGCAACGGCGTCATCCCCGACTCATCTTCGATTGAAGGATCTGCGCCAAATTTAAGAAGACTACCTACTATGTTTGAGTCTTTCTCAAGTTCATTTCGCACTGTAATATGCAGTAAACTTGCATGACTCTTTCCTTTTTGGTTAATGTTTATACCGGCATTGAGTAATACTTGAAGAAAATTCAGATCATTGAATGAGACAGCAGAATGCATTAATTCTACGGGGCATATATTTTTAAGGGATCGTACAAGTGAAGCGCCTTCTAGTAACAATATCGCAGCAATTTTACTGTATTTCTCGTAGACACTTGTATCAAGGGTAAATTTACCTAAATAATATTCATCAAGAACATTTCCTAAAACAAGCTCAAGAAATTTATCAAGCATGCCAGGTGTGTTTTTCCGCCGCTTGATGAGGAGCTCTATCTGTTGAAGATCACCGTTTTCAAAGACTAAACTATCTTCTTGGTCATTATTTCTCAATTTAACCGCAGGATGATCATCTTGATCAATAGGACCTCGTTTCATAAAATTGCTCTTATCTCAAATACCTTAATTTTATCTAAAGACATTAAAAATAAGTAACAAAAATAGATAGAGTGTGAAAATTTACTGACGAAATCTTATGCTCGGATCAGTTTTAGAATTTAGACAAGGTGCCAAACGAACGGATCCCCAGGGTGAGTAAGCATAGCAACAATGCCTAAATTTAAAATGGTGGGATCCTAATAGCGTTTCTTTTTATAACCATAATTCATACTGCTGTTGGAACTGTGAGATTGAGGCATTATTATCCCCATCGCTTTTATTCCGGTTTCATCAGAAGCAGTTAAATTTTTAGCTTTAAGTCTTTCTTGAAATTCAACACTCTCCAATAAATCATAATTTAAATTATCCCAGTGCGTTGCTTGATAAACCGTTAAGATCTTATGCCTAACAAAGTGATGTAA
Organism: Pseudomonadota bacterium; assembly: GCA_018242045.1. Classification (GTDB taxonomy): domain Bacteria; phylum Pseudomonadota; class Gammaproteobacteria; order Berkiellales; family Berkiellaceae; genus Berkiella. The sequence continues at coordinate 84,704 of JAFECR010000010.1, forward strand.
TAATTTGAGATTATCCATTTCATCCTGAGAGGGCTGCGTTAGTAATTGTGGATGTGCATCTCTCTTTAAAAAACCTTCACAAATTAAATCGTGGATCTGTTGTGTGGCTAACCAATGCGCTAAAGTAAGATTCGATGTCAATAATTGTGCCTCTTCCCAATTATATAAATTTTGGTTTATTAAAACTGAAAGCCTCGTCATCTCATCTTGATTAAGTCCTATTTCTTGCTCATCAAATGGTTGCATTAAATTCAAACGCCATTGATCATACAACATGACTTGTTCTTCTGTTTCCACGGAAGATTTATTTCCTTGTACCCTTTTTTGATTTAACAACTTTACTTGTCGACGTTGTGCTTGCTCTTTAATCCACTTTTGATGTCCATCTTGAATCAATTGTTTACGTTCTGCCAGAGGCATTCTTTGTAGTGTTGCCACTTTGTCCTCAACCATGAATAAAACCAAATTTTCAAAATTTTTTCGATCTTCAGCGAGTATTGCAGCATATTCAGCATCATTTGCTTGTGAAGGATCTGCTGGGATTAAATCAGCTTGTTCATCTATGAGCGATCGCAAACTTTTTGCTTTCACTAAAAATTCTAAAGGGATAATGTTGTCATTTGTTTGTTCTTTTTTTAAAACGATGGTATTTAAAGCCAGTATTGTCCATTCAATACCCCGCATTCCTTTGATAATAATTTTACCAAGAATATCTTCTACCATTTGCGCCCAGTGAATTCGCTGCTTTTCTGTACCTAATAACATGCAACACCTTTTATTTTAATTTTTGTTCAGGGTTCTTACTTGAGTGCGTTTTGATCTTTAAAAATAAGAGGGGATTCTATCAGGATAACACTTAAACTATCAATTCATTTATGAAAGCCATTTTTTTCTAATCCAATGATCGATAGATAAACATCCTGGCCCGTAAAGTAGAATGATCAACAATAAAAAGACCCAATACACATGTTCAACATTACTCGTATAGGTAAATTCAATCACCACGACCATAATAAGCAGCGGGATGCAGGCGAGGCGAGAAGCAAAACCCACAACTAATAATACAGGCATACTCAGTTCGCAGGCAGTAGCAAGCATTGCTGATAATTCCGGAGATAACAAAGGCACAGCATATTCTTCTTTAAACAAAAACAGAGTATTGCTCCAATCCGAAATTTTGGTTAAACCAGAGTAAAAAAATACTTTAGCCATCCAAAGACGTATTAAAAATAGCAAAATGGGCATGCCATAAGCTTGAGAAAAATAGGTAAATTTAAAATACCACTTTTCAAAAGGCATATTTTATCCTCTAGATTTTACCGATTATTTTTTTTTCTAACATAAAGTGCAAAGCTTTGGTTAAGTCAAAATCCGGATATTTTCTTAAGGTTTTATTCAATGCATTAATTAATTTCTTTCCAGATTTAAGTTGTTTTATAAAATACCAGTCCATGCCACTTAGCCAAAAAGTAACAACTTTTCTTTCTAAACGGGTAATCAAGGCGCAAGCAGCACGCTTATCTAAGTTAATCTGGTATGTAATATCATGGCTGGAAAGCAGCTCCATTATCTTATCCAACGGATAACGAGAACGAAATAAAATAACACAAGGGTTAAATTCAAATTTAAGATTGACTAACTGATTTTCTGAAAACGACTTTAATTGTGAAATTGCTATAAAGCTACTTTCCTTGGCAACAAAAGCTAATTGCTTGTGCCATTCATAGTTTGCAAAATCTTCTAAATAGCATAATGCTTTAAGTTCAGGCACCGCACTTAAAAAAGCGGGAAAAGATTGTCCCCAATCTTCAAGACAGCCCGATATTGGTAAATTCGCTTTATCATTGCAAAACAAACTGGCAACTTGGTTCGCACAGGTTTCGCCTAACAATCGCCAGATGCCCGGATAAGTTAATGACAATGCTTTCATCAAATTTTCTCTCACTGTGTGCCGATAAATTTCGACGCGGTTTTCCTTATTCTGTGAGCAAATAAAATTTAAGTTTACATCTTCCTTAAGCAAGGCTAATTCAAATTTTGCTTGGATATTCTCAAGCATAACCTGTTCCTCTATAGGTATTGGTTCATTTTAAGTGCTTCTTCTTCTAACACACAAAATGCTGGAATATTCGCATCCCATTCTATAAGGGTTGGACAATGTTTAAAGCGTTTTACTGCCTTATTAAATAGTTGCCAGACTTGTGCGCAAATAGCGTTATCATGTGTGTCAATCAATAGACCTGCTTTATTTATGGTATGGCCTGCAAGATGGATTTCTCCTACCAAATCTGAGGGTATGTTCATAATATATTGCTCAGGATCCCACCCATGATTTGCGCAAGAGACATAAACATTATTAATATCAAGCAAGATTTTACAACCTGTCTTAGTGGCAATTGTCACTAAAAATGCTTCTTCTGTATTATCTGAAGCAGTGTACTCAATATAAGATGATGGATTTTCTATTAATAGCGTTCTTTGCAAAAAAGATTGAACCATATCAATATTGTCGCAAAAACGTTGCATGCTTTCTTTGTTATAAGGCACAGGGAATAGATCCGGATATACCGTCTGATTAATTTTGCTCCAGGAAAGATGCTCTGATATAAGAAAGGGATCGACATTATTTTGAAGTGCTTTTAACCGAGCAAGATGCGTTGTATCAACTTTAGAACCCAACGACAATCCAATACCGTGCAAACTGATAGGATATTTTTCTCTAACCTTCATCAAATAAGATAATGACATTGGTACAAAAAAATTCTCACTATGCACCTCAAACCAATCGATGCGCGTCTTGTTTTCTAGTACATGGCTAAAATGGGGTGCACGAAGACCAACGCCAATCATTGTTAACTTTTCACTTCTATCTTTTCCATGACTTTGGGTTTAACCCCACTAAAATCGCCTTTATTTATCTTGACACATTCTCCTGCAGGTACAATAATAAATGCGTCAATTTCACCAGCTGGATTTTGCCCAGCACAAGAATGTGCCATGGTTTTGCAATCTCCTTTGCTTTCTTTTATTAATCCTTTGCCATCTTTGACAATGCTACATTTTTCAACGCCTTGATCAGCCTGAGCGCTTGCCATGCTTAATGCAATTGCCGCACTAAAAGAAAATAATATCCTATTTTTCATAGAGACCTCTTAAATATTCACGTATAAATATATTGTGAAGTATAGACAAGTATGATTTATCACATGGGAAAATAGACTGGAAATATAAACAGGATTAAATCGTGCAAATAGCAACGCAAGAAAAAGATCTAAGATGTTTTATTGGGATCTTTTTTGATCAACAAACTTTAACCAGCATAGAAAAAGCTATCTTACCATTATATAAAGTATTTTCTGCAAATAAAATCCGCTGGATACCTTTGTCTCAAATCCACATTACCTTACGCTTTCTTGGAAAAACAACACCCTATCAAGTAAACGAAGTTGTACAAAAATTACAACCTATTGCTCATGCTGCAACACCCTTTTCACTTTCATTAGGTCAAATTATCTATTTTCCTTGTGCAAGAAAGCCTCGGGTTTTAGCGTTAATGACTGATTTTCCGCAACCATTTCAGATATTAGTCAATTCAATTCATCAAATGGCCTTAACGATGGGGTATCCTGAAACACTTCCTTTTATTAGCCATGTCTCTTTAGCACGCTTTAAAACAATACGTTTACCTTCCATGCCAGTGATTATTAACCTTAATCAAATCATTCATATCCGTGAATTTGCTTTAATGAAAAGTGAAACGCTTCCGAAAGGCGCAAGGTATAATACCATTGCAAAATTTGAGTTAACTAGACGCTAATTTTATTTAATTATCACTATTTGTATTTTCTTTTTTGATAGGCCTTTCTATGAGGCGCACATTCCTTTGACCTCTAAAGAAGTAAAATACCCATTGAATAAAAACAAATAATTTTGTTCTAAACCCTATTAAAAAGTAAATATGAACAAAGCACCATGCTAACCAGGCAAACAAGCCACTTGATTGTAGTGGGCCTGAGAGGACAAGGGCATCGAATTTTCCAATATTTGCCATCATTCCTCTATCGACATAATGAAACGTTGGTCTTTTTTCTTTTGGGATCTTTTTACGAATTATTTTACCGACAAATTTACCTTCTTGAACCGCAACGGGCGCAATGGCAGGCAATGTCTGATTTTTTTCTTGATAACAAGCACTATCCCCAATAACAAAAACAGTTGGATCTTCTGCTAGGCTTAAATCTGTATGTACCTTTACTCTACCTTGATTGTCATAATTGGCCTTGAGTGTTTGCAATAAAGCTGAAGCCTTATTACCCGCTGCCCAAATAATATTATGCGCAGCAATAAATTTATCACCAATAGTAACACCTTGTTGTGTAATCTCTGTCACACGGGTGTTTAACAAAACCGTGACTTTCTTTTTTTCTAAATCTTGCTGTGCATAATGCCCAAGCTTGGGCGGATAGCTCGATAAAACTTGGCTACCCCCTTCAATAAGGTAAATTTTTGTTTTGCTAGGATCGATTGATCTAAAATTCTTTTTTAAGCTTTGATGGGCAATTTCAGCAATAGCGCCAGCCATTTCTACCCCTGTAGGACCTGCACCAATCACAACAAAGGTAAGTAAACTGTCGATAAGTGCGGGAGCTTGGGCTCTTTCAGCAAGTTCAAAAGACGTCAAAATCATTTCTCGAACATGCAAAGCATCTTTTAACGTTTTTAACCCTGGTGCAAATGGTTCCCATTGATCTTGCCCAAAATAAGCATGACGAGAACCAGGCGCAACTATTAAAAAATCGTAAGCTATTCTCTGTTGATTTTCTAATATGACAACTTTTTCGTTTCTATCGATTGCCGTGACAGTCGCCATCAGCGTTTTAATATTACTATGATTTCTAAATACTTCTCGAATTGGTATGGCAATGTCACCAGGCGATAGAGCAGCTGTTGCAACTTGATAAAGTAAAGGTTGGAATAAATGATGATTGGTTTTGTCGATAATAAGTACATTAAATTCAGAACAATTAGCTAATATTTTGGCAGCATTGAGCCCGCCAAAACCAGCGCCAATAATAATGACTTGTTGTACTTGCATCGAATTGCTCGTTTAAAACAACAAAAACCTACAATAATCCTTCCTATAATAAAGATCAAGTTTTGACTATATTTTATCAGCTACACTTACTTAATATCATAAACACAGGTCATACTATGAAAAAGATCATTTCTCTTTTTGTTATTTTATTAACCTGGACGCCTTGCTATCTTCTTGCGCTAGAAAAAAATAAAGAACAGACTACCCATCAAGAAGTGCGAAATTTTTTAAATCACATCTTCGACGATAACGCAATTCATGTATCGATATTATCACACAGAGACATGATAAGTTATTCAGAACAACAATCACCAAGAGCAACCATTGTAGCTTGCTCAGATTCCAGAGTTCAAGCCAATGCTTTTCACCGCAGTCCGATTAATGATCTGTTTTTTATTAGAAATATTGGCAATCAAGTGCAAACTACCTTGGGTTCAGTGGAATATGGCATCTATCACTTAAAGACACCAGTACTTTTAATCATTGGGCATTCTCAATGTGGTGCTGTCAAAGCAAGTCTTGGCGATTATAGTAAAGAATTACCGGCCATCGTCAATGAGCTTGATCATATACATTTGCCTAAAGATATTGATGTAGATAGCGGCGTAATAGAAAATGTCAATTACCAAGTTAATTACGCTCTTGAACAGTTTAAAGATAAAATAGACAAAAAAGAATTGGTTGTTATCGGGGCAGTTTATGATTTTAGAGATGATTTTGGCCACGGGCATGGCCGACTAATTTTAATAAATTTAAATGGCGAACAAGATCCTATCAAAATTAAAAATAATCCCTACATTATTGATTTAGACCACATTGCCATTGGTCGTAAAAAATAATACCGTTAGTCAATAGTTTTTTATTTTTGCTTTTGAGCTATTGACATTAACATGAACTTATCATAAGTTTGAGAAATACCAATTAAGATTTAGTAGTTATTATGTCAATTCGAGCCTGGGCTTCTCAACATCACTTCTCCTCAGCAAAAGCTGGCTCAACCTCTTATCTCTTCTTTTTTTACTTTAACCATTACTTTATTTGCCCTACTTTAATCAATTAACAGGCTGTGTGAGTTAAGGTAGGGAGAAGCCTTACACATAGCCCACTCAAAAGTATTTTTTATTTCAAATTAAAGTGAGGTTTACTATGTTATACGGTATTAAACAAGTGATTAAAAACGGTAAGGCCATATTGCCTGCAGCAACAGCGGTACTAAGCTTAAATGCTTATTTACTTAGCAAGCTTCGAAATACAAAGGAAAAGCAAATTCTTGAAGAATACAAAGAAACGCAGCCTTGGCATGAAAAAAAATCTGTTGTCTATGTTTGCGGCAATCCGCTCCCCTTAGATTTGCTGCCATCATCTTCACCAGCGCAATTGTATTGGCAAGAAAAGCTTCATCAGCAAAAACCCAAGCAAGCAGATAATGCCAATCAACCACCGCAAAGGAATAATAATAGACCATGATATATTCGCTCCACTTTGAAACTAGGAGTTTCAAGTCCGTCATTGCGAGGAGT
>JAFECR010000010.1:91347-207804 GCA_018242045.1 Pseudomonadota bacterium
CTGGGTCGCAATGACGGAACTCATAAATTCAAAGTGGAAAGAGTATAACAAGTTACTGAGCAGAAGGATCTGCTCAGACTAACTCAACAAGCAGATTTTTTTAGTGTTTCAATCTGGGCTACAGCTTCATTATCATTTTCAATAACATAAGTTAAGCCACAATCAAAAAGAGTCATTCTGGAATAAGCTGGTAATTTACCAAAACTGGTAAAATAACCTCGACGTGTTTTTGCTTTAACACCGAAATCTAACGCATCAATGCTGGGATTATCTGATATGTTAGCAATTTCATTTAAATCAGCGTATTTTGTAAAAGTTTTTATAAGTGCTTGTTGATATTTAAGCGCAAGCAAATAAGTACTGCCAACTGCAATCGTAGTAAAACAAAAAACACTTAACCAAGTTGCTACACAAAAATAGGTTAAACAAAAAACCCCAAGGCCAGTTATTAGTGCTTTGACTGTTGGTGAGTAGCGACGTTTCAAATTCTCAAAAAACTTATTTAAGCGCAGTTGTTTTTCTTTCTCTTTTTTTTCAAGTTTTTGCTGTTCTTCAAGCAATTTTTTTTCTTTTTCTTGTTTTTCAAGTTTTTGTTTTTCTTGGAATAGTCGATTTTGTTCTGCTATATCATTTTTATTAAGAACGTCGTCATCATCTTCATCAAATAGTTGAACTAATATTTTTTCATCCCTGTCCGTGCCTTCTGTTTCTCTTAACAATTTTTCATATTTGATAATTTGTTTTTGCTCTGGCGTGAAATCATCAAAAGCACTTAAACGATTAACAATTTTAGTTGGAAGATATTGAAGTCGATCAACTAAAAAATCTCTCAGACTCAATTCTGGAAGCAACCCACACGTCCAACCTAGAGTAGGTTGTGGAGGTAATGCTTTAGCTTTATCAAGAGAAACTATATATTGCACTACATCAAAATAGCCCCTATGTAATGCAACTTCCGATGCTTCTTTGATGTCATTGCCTTGAGGGTGAATTGAAAAAGTATTAAAAATTTCTTTCACAATGGCTAATTGACCTTGATTTATCGCAATAGCACAAAGATAATTATGGTTCACAAATGAAGGTAATTTTAGTAATAATGCTTTTAAAATATCAAGTTGCCCGTTAGCTGCAGCAAATGCAGCAGCTTTTACAACAGTATGAGAGCTTAAAAATATATCATTTTCTTGCTTTATGATACTTTCGGTTGTGGCAACAAGATCAGGATTATGGTTTTGTAAAAGACCATACAAAACTGATCTTATAAATCTACCATCGTAGGCATCTGCGGCTTGGATCTTTGAAATTATTTGATGATTTCCAGCAATAAACTCCCTTAAAAGAGAAAAATCGACAGAATACCATGTTGGGATGCTAGGTACTGACAAAGTTGAAAACACGTGCGGTAATTCTTGTTGGTATCGTTTAAATTCAAAACCTAGCAGTTTTAAAGGGTTATTCAAATATAGTGGATGTTTTATAATGTAGGGAAAATATTTCTGCAACAAAAATTGCGCAGTTTGCTGTATTGTTTTTTGCATAGGTTTATTAACAATGGCTAAGGCCGCAACATCTTTGCAGTGTGTACTGATTAATTGATCGCAAATCAGATTAAAAACCTCGATAGGTAATTTACCAAAAGCTTCCATTTTTTCTAAATCAGATCCATTAGGCTTGAAATCTACAGTAGGATGTGTGGTTTGTAGCATAGACAGAACCCCTTAGAAAGCTATTTAACCAAAACAATAGCGTATACAAATTAAGTGGTATCCTACAGGCTGAACAAGTCATTTGCAAGTTAATTAACTATTAAAGGCGGTTATTTTTGCGTCGCTATTTTGACAATTTCTTCCATTTCAAGCACGTCTTGAATTTTATTGCCATGAAAAGGGATCATAAGATTTGGTTGATGTGCTCGCAATGCAAATATAGCCAAAGCACCGTTTCTATCAATTTGATTAAATTGCAAATCCAAAACGCTTAACTGAGAAAGCCCAGCAAGTTTTTGAGCAAGTATTTTAGCGCCAATATCCGTAATTAAATTATTGTTTAAGAATATTTCTGAGATATTAGGTCTGGTTTGAATAATCAAAAGCATGATTTCTTCGATTTCATCATCTTTAATTGCCATCTCACCTAAATCGACTTGAGAGGTAGGTGATTGCTTTATCTTACTTTTAATTTCATCTCGCATTATTGTTCCTTATTTGCATTCAGTTCCATATATGTTTTCCAGGAGTATATCAAAAAATCCTTTAACTTAACATTTTTTGAATGCTTGTGTATTCAGGTTGGTACAGCATTTGTTCAAGCCAGGCTTTAATATCTTTTGGTCGTTCAACGGTGGCAAGGTTTTGATCAAATATCAACTGCGCCACCTGAATGGCGGTGGTAATTTCAGTTTGCAAAATATTGCTTTGCAATGGAAATAACCTGCCTTTAGTGCTATCTTCTTCACTAATTTGATCTGAAGTAGCTTGTGCTGCCCTGATAAATAAAGCGTCAGGAATTGTTTTAGGCTTAGTCGCAAAAACAGCCAAGCTCACGGCTGGAAATATGTAAAAATTATTTGCCTGGCCTGGATAAAAGGTTTTACCATTTAAATTAAAAGTCGGAAATTGCACACCTGCGGCATAAAGTGCTTTACCTTGTGACCAAGTATAGGCATCTTCGGCACTACATTCTGCCTTATCGGTTGGATTAGACAACGCAAAAATAATAGGACGTTCGTTAAGTGCACTCATCGTTTGAACGACATCTTGCGTAAATGCTTTTCCTTGTGTGCTAACACCAATTAAAACACTGGGTTTAATTGACTTAATCACTTGCACCAAATCTTTTGATGAAGCAAGGGTTTTTGCATATATTTTTTGTGAATCTGTCAGATCTTTTCGAGAAACCTCTATTAAACCATTAATATCAAATAAGGTGATTCTTTCTCTTGCTTCTTTTTCAGATAAACCCTCTAATTTCATCGCCGATTCAAGCAAGTTTGCAATACCAATGCCTGCTGAACCTGCTCCCAAAAAAAGGATTTTTTGATCTTTAAGTTTTTCTTTTTTAATTCTTAATGCCGTGATAAGGCCCGATAATACAATACTAGCAGTACCTTGAATATCATCATTATAACAGCATACTTTATTTCGATATTTTGCAAGATACTTAATTGCATCTAATCCTTTCCAATCTTCAAAATGAATGCAACAATCTGGAAAGACCTTTTGAACGGCATAAACAAATTCATCCACAAAGGCATCCATTTGTGGAGCCTGTGGGCGATTTTCCCTAACCCCTAAATATAAAGGATCTTGCAATAAGGTTTTGTTATTGGTGCCACAATCTAATAATACTGGCAATAAATTGATGGGAGGGATTGCTGCACATGCTGTATAAAGTTGCAATTTCCCTATTGGGATCCCCATACCGTTTGCCCCTAAATCTCCTAAACCAAGAATACGTTCACCAGTGCTAACACAAATAAAACGAACATCTTTATGTGGCCAATTGCGCAACACAGCTTCAATTTTCCCTTGGTGGCGTAGTGAAACATACATGCCGCGTGGACGTCGATAGATAGCGTCAAATTTTAAGCAGGCATCACCTACGGTGGGATCATATAAAATTGGAATAAATCTAGCTGGATCTGACATTATCACTTTATAAAAAAGGGTTTCGTTTCTATCGAGCAACCCAGTCAGATAGATATAACGCTCAAGATCGTTGTCTTTATCGCTTAAATGCCCTAAAACGCGCTGACATTGTTGTTCAATGGTATTTACTGCATCAGGCAACAATCCTGTTAAGCCAAGTTTCTCACGTTCCTCCAAGGTAAAAGCTGTGTTTTTATTTAAGAATTCATTCTTGAGGATATTTATGCCTTTTGTTTCGCTACTTGCCTTGTTAAACATCTGAAATTTTCCTTATAGGTGCTCTATCCCTAGATTTCGACTTTGTAACAAAGAGCTTTAAAATCATTGTTGCCCCGATAAGCCTTATAACTTAAATTGCAAGGTTTTTTTAGGGTTTTCGTGTGTAGCGCGCATTTACACTTTTTTAAGCTCCAACATTTCCATCGTTTTTACTACTGTCAATAGTACGGCATTTTTAGTTTCGCTTTAATTGTACATTTTCATCAACTAGAAAAATTAAAAACAAAATAGGGCTGTACAACAGCCCCTAAAATTTACTAAATAAGTAACCGCTTGCTAATTAATGATTAACAACAATTTGTTGTTCTGGGATCACATCTGCAATCGATGTTTGACCTACAAAAGCAACATCATTAAAGACAACAGAAGTAGCAACAGCATTTGGATTAGAAGGATCTTTAAAGTTCACTTTTGTATTTCCAGATTCTGAAACAATACTGGCTATCTGCGCATCAACATCAGCAATATCATTTCCAACGCCATCTACAACGTTATTAAATACAAGTTTATCTTCACTTGTAAAGTCCGAAATTTGATTATTACCCTCATTCACCGCTAAATCGTAAATTAATTTATCGCTGCTTACACTTAGGCTTTGGCTTAGGCCTCCAATTGGATCTCCTCCGCCACCAGGACCGGGGCCACCGCCTCCTCCTCCATCACCAATACCACCGCCAGCAGTACCTAGTCCCGAAATTTTAACAGACACCGTTGCGGTACTCGTTGCACCGAGACTGTCCATAATGCTATATGTAAAAGTATCTGTAGCTTCTGTGCCTTGTGTTAAAGAATCAAAGGCGTGATTAGGATCATAAAGAATTGTTTGATTAACGATATTCAATGTAGCCCCTGAGCTTAAATTAATGGGACCTGACAAGTTGTTTAAGTCAATACCATTTATAGCATTTAGAAAAATAATATCACCAGTATCAATATCAAAGTCATTACTCATTAAATCTGGAATGTTTATTTGTATTGGAGTTTCTTCGTCTGTTGAATAATTATCAGCCGTAGCAATTGGTGTATCATTTAACCCTAAAATGTCGATGAATATTGTGGCGGTGTCAGTAGCACCGTGACTATCTGTAATGGTATAAGTAAAGCTATCCGTTGCTGAACTGCCTGCCTTCAAGTAATCAAATACATGGTTTGGGTTATATTCAAATCCTTTACTGATCTGAAGCTCTGCGCCAGAACTCAAAGTTAAATTATTTGTAATAATATCCTCAAGTGGGATGCCGTTTACATGCGTAACTGAGATCGTATCACCAGCGTCAGGATCAAAATCATTTAGCAATATCTCTTCTTCAATACTAACTGTTGTGTTTTGATTGGTTTGATATGTATCATCTCCTGCCACCGGCGGGTGATTATTCGCTACACCTGTGATCAATATGGTCGCTGTGGCTGTGCTAAAGGCACCATGACCATCTGTTGCGGTATAGGTAAAACTATCTGATGCTGTTTGCCCTTTATCCAAATAATCAAATTTTCCATTTGGATTGTAAGTGTAACTGCCATCACTTTCAACTTTGACGAGTGCACCAGAAGCAATCGCAATTTCTTGACCAACATTCGCACTCACATTGTTTACTTTGGCAACACTTAACATATCGCCTAAATCGATATCAGAATCATTACTTAATAAACCCAGCGCGGATACTGATATCGTGCTATTTTCTGCAACAGTATTGCTATCATTGACTGAAACAGGCGCATCATTTAAACCTGCAATAGTAAGCGTGACTGTAGCTGTATCACTTAAGCCATGAGAATCTGTAATGGTATATGTAAAACTATCAGTTCCAAATTGACCTACCTGCAAAGGATGAAATACGACACTAGAATCATAAAAAAGAAAACCTTTTAAAACTATCAATGCTCCAGAACTTAGGGTAATACTACCTTTCGTAAGTATCTCACTTATTGGAGTATTATTTATATATGCGAGTGTTAATTGGTCCCCATCTGGATCGGAATCATTTAGTAATATCGTATCTCCAAATATAAGCACATTGTTTTGAGTGATACTATATGCATCATCCTCAGCTACAGGTGGGTGATTATTAGCTATACCTGTGATTGTGATGGTCGCGGTTGCGGTGCTAAAGCCACCATGACCATCTGTAGCGGTATAGGTAAAACTATCTGTTGCTGTTTGCCCCGTATCTAAATAATCAAATTTTCCATTTGGATTGTAAGTATAACTGCCGTCACTTTCCACCTTGACGAGTGCACCCGAAGCAAGCGCAATTTGTTGACCAACATTCGCGCTCACATTGTTTACTTTAGCAACACTTAATTTATCGCCTGAGTCGATATCAGAATCATTGTTTAATAAACCTGGCGAGGATACCGATATCGTGCCATTCTCTGCAACAGTATTGCTATCATCTACTGAAACAGGTGGATGATTATTAGCTATACCTGTGATTGTGATAGTCGCTGTTGCGGTGCTAAAGCCACCATGACCATCCGTAGCGGTATAGGTAAAACTATCTGTTGCTGTTTGCCCCGTATCTAAATAATCAAATTTTCCATTTGGGTTGTAAGCATAACTACCGTTACTCTCCACCTTCACTAATGCACCAGAAGCAAGCGCAATCTGTTGACCAACATTCGCACTCATATTGTTTACTTTAGCAATACTTAAAGTATCGCCTAAGTCGACATCAGAATCGTTACTTAATAAACCTGGCGAGGATACCGATATCGTGCCATTCTCTGCAACAGAGTTGCTATCATTAACTGAAACCGGAGCGGTATTGTCGATAATAGTGAATTGTAAATTTTCAATATTAACAATTGTTAACTGCGACCAAGGAACATATTTACTAAAATCAAAAGGGGTAGATTTATTATATGATTGAAATGCTATCATGGCAGTTTGTAATGCATCACGCTGTGCCTGAGTCACATATTCTATGAGTGTGTCACTCCCATCGCCACCATTAAAAATGTCAACATTGTTATTATTTTCATTGATGTTATGATAAAAAGTATCTTTACCTGTGCCGCCGGTGACATTATCATTGCCTGAGCCATCATATAAGGTATTATTGCCTGCACCACCATTGATGACATCATCACCTTCATTACCATAAAGCGTGTCATTGCCCCCTTCACCACTGATAGCATCATTGCCTGTGCCGCCTGCAATAATATCATCACCACTGCCACCTTTTAAGGTATCATCACCACCATTACCAAAAATGGTGTCATTACCATTGCCCCCGTTAATAACATCATTGCCAGAGCCAGCAGGCATTGTAACACCAATGAGATCCATATATCTGACCAAGAAATCACTGCTATCGGTGGTAATGGTTTGAGTCGTATCTAACCCAGCCGTCTGTGGATTATCGTAAGGCAAAGCAGAAAATACTAATTCATCGAATATCACGCCAGGCAAAATTGTCATTTCATAAGAACCAGAGCTGCTATTGGCAACAAATACGCCTTCACCCACTTTTACACCATCATGATAAGCAACCCATTTTCCAACTTCATTTTGACGTGAATCTGCACTACTGTCGGAGCTGTAAAATAAGGAAAGACCAACCTTGGCCTGCATGATGTCTTGATGGAATTTAAAGATAAGTTCTTCGGAAACTTTATTAATAGGATCATATCCGGTTTCTTGTTTAACCGTAGCACGTGAAGCCGTTGTGCCGCTTGCTCCTATGCCGGAGGAATTAATTCCAACATTAGCAGAAGATGCACTAGATAGCACACCGTTGACTACGTTACGCGCAAGGATCTCGATTCCTTGATTTACCCCCCAGACATTCGCATAATTGCTTTGGGTCAAGCTCGATTTTGTTCCCAGAAAAAAACTCTTGATTGAATCTGCATCACCTGATATGAAATCATCATCATCACCACCATCGATAGTGTCGTTTCCTTCACCACCGGCGATGAGATCTGAGCCGCTTTTGCCAAGTAAGGTGTCATTCCCCCCATGCCCATTGATGACATCAGAACTGGTTGAGCCGTTTATTGTATTATCATTATTATTGCCGTTAAAGGTAGCCATATCACCACTCCTCTACTGACATTTAGTGCAGTGCACTATAAATTACAGCACAGGATAAATTAAAATAAAATAACCTGTTCGTCTTAGGTCATAAAAAATAGTAAAAAAAAAAGTATGAACTTTTTCTAAGCACAATTTAACGCTCTCTTAATGCTTCTTCCTTTGCTTTAATAAGTGGTTTTAAAAGATAAGTGAGGACTGTTTTTTTGCCAGTTTTAATTTGAACGACTGCGTTCATACCAGGTGTAATGTATAACTTATGATGCTCACCGCCAAAATAACTTTTATTAGTTTGGATTTTTACAAGATAAAAACTCTCCATGGGCTCAGTATCTGGCGTTGTTGAATTCTCTTTGCTTCTTTGCGTCTCTGTAATTGCACCTTTGCTTATGTAGATCACTTTTCCTATTAAGGAGCCATAAATAGTGTAATCGTAGGCAGTGATTTTGACTGATGCAGATTGACCTATTTCGATAAAAGCAATATCACTGGGCTTAATACGAGCTTGTATCACGAGTGAATCAGAAAGTGGTACAATTTCCATAATAACCATGCCCGGCGTAATAACGCCGCCAATGGTTTTGGCATTTAATTTATTAACAATACCATGCACAGGTGATCGAATGGCTGTGTCTTCCATTTTATCTTTAAGCGCTATTAAATTTTCACTACGGCTTGCTAATTCTGCTTTGCTTTGATTAAGATCCGTTAAAACGCTTTCTTGAAATTTATGGTTTTTCTCCAACACTTGTTGCTTAATGGAAGCAGATATCCTTAGTAGGTTTAAATATTCAACTTCAGAAACTGATCCTTGCTTAATTAACGGTAAATACATGCCAGCCTCTTTTTCTGCGATAGTCAATTGCTCATTGAGCGTTTCCATTTCTTTTGCAAGTGCATCTCGACGAGTGTTAAAAAGATTTTTTTCAAGCGTAATGAGTTCTGGTTTATTTTCCTGAACTTCTTTTGGAAATTCAATTTCATTTTTTCCATTCGCTTCTGCTGAAAGCCTTGCAACCATAGCACTTAAAGCTAAGTATTTTTCATAATTTGTCTCATAATCTGATTTATAACGGGTATCATCTAATCGAATTAAGATCTGTCCTGGTTTAACAATTTCACCTTCGCTGACCAATATTTGAGAAATAACTCCTCCATCTAAACTTTGAATGATTTTATTTTCGCCAGATGGAATAACAACGCCTGAAGCGGTCGTACTTTGATCTATTTCGCCAAAATAAGCCCAAACCAATAAAACAGCAAAAAGCATCAATAACACATACAAAATACCACTAAAAAGCAAAGTCGGTTTACCAAGAAGTGCCGATTTACTATCAGATATATAGTTTTCCTCTTCATGGTAATAAGATTGGTTTGCTTTTTTAGCGTTTTGCTTTTTAAAAAACTTCATCTATCAACTTCCAGGATTTGATTTTAATATTGACTCTTTTGAACCGTCCTTAATAAGACGACCTTGCTCCATGATAATCACTCTGTCTACTAGTGCTAATAAGGATTGGCGATGCGTCACCAATAGTAAGGTTTTTTTTCGTAAATAATTCGCAATACGCTGGATAAGTTCTTGCTCTGTTCTTATATCCATGGCGCTGGTAGGCTCGTCAAAAAGCCAAATCGAAGGGTTGCTAAGCAATGCTCTTGCAATAGCAATAGATTGTCTTTGACCACCTGAAATACCTTCACCTCGCTCACCAATGGGAAGTGCATACCCTAAAGGGTGACGATTAATAAAGGAATCCGCGCCTGATAAGTAGGCAGCTTGAGCAATCATTCTATCGCTTACCCAAGGTGCTGTCATGGTAATATTGTCTCGGACTGTTCCAAAAAAAAGTAAACTTTCCTGTGGCACATAACCTATATTTC
The DNA here is from genome assembly GCA_018242045.1 of Pseudomonadota bacterium. GTDB lineage: Bacteria > Pseudomonadota > Gammaproteobacteria > Berkiellales > Berkiellaceae > Berkiella. Next base: position 101,191 of record JAFECR010000010.1, read on the forward strand.
GGCGCAAATCGACAGGATCGATTTGGTTTAAATCAATGCCATCAATTCTAATGCTGCCACTGTTTGGTTGATATAACCCAAGTAACAATTTTTGAATAGTACTTTTTCCAGATCCAATTTGTCCTAAAATAGCAATACGTTCTAAATGTTTAAACTTGAAGGAAACATTATCTAGCGCTTTAATCTCTTGATCAGGATATGAAAAGGTTACATTTTCAAATTCTATATTTCCCTGTAAGGTTGGTCGATACAAATATTTTTTCTCAAGCGGGCGTTCTTGTGGCATTTTCATAATATTATTTAAACATTCTAATGACATGCGTGCTTGTTGTAGTCTTGTTAAGATACTTGCCAGTTGACTCAAAGGCGCAATAATACGGCTTGCTAAAATACTGCAAGCAATTAACCCACCTAAAGTTAAATTGCCTTTATGAATTTCATACACACCTAAAGCTATCATTAAAATGTAAATTAATTGTTGTGAAAAATTAGCAATATTTATCACTAATGATGAATATAAACGAGCCTGTAAACCATGTTTGGCAGTATTGCTAACAAATTGTTCCCATCGGTATTGCATTTTTCCTTCAAAAGAAAGGCATTTTATTGTTTCAAGCCCAGTGACAGATTCAACCAAAATAGCATGTTTTTGTGCGGCTCCTTTTAAAGTTTGCATAACCGCTTTTCGCATGGGCCTTTCTAAAATCAAAGAAAAAATAAAAACGATAGGCACGATGATTAATGGAACCCAGATTAAATTCCCACCGATATAATTAATTAATACAAAATAAAGAATCACAAAAGGAAGATCTATCAAGGTGGTCAAGGTGGAAGATGTAAAAAAATCTCGTAGCACTTCAAATTCGCGCAAGTTATTAACAAAAGCCCCAACTGATGTTGGTTTATTTGCTAATTGTATACCCAACACATGTTGAAATATGACACTTGCTAAAACAATATCGGCTTTTTTGCCACAAAGATCAATCATATAACTTCGCAATGTGCGCAGGATAAAGTCAAAAACATAAACGGTTATTAATCCTATTAACAACACCCATAAGGTAGTTATGGCATAATTAGGAATGACCCTATCATAAACATTCATTGCGAATAACGGGCCAAGTAAAGATACAACATTAATAAATAAAGCACCCAATATGACTTGCACATAAATGGCACGATATTGCCATAACGTTCCCCAAAACCAAGATTTTTGAGATATTTCTTTTACTTTAATATCGCTTCGTTCTTCAAATTTAATCACAGGATTAACAAAAATAATTAATCCTGTATATACTTCCTCAAGTTCTTTAATTGTTTTTTTAACAACACCCCCTGCACTTTCAGGCAAAATAACATCCACTGTCTCATCACTGTTAATAGATTGCAAAACACAAGCTTTGCCCTCTTTTAGAATAACAACTGCCGGTAATACCAAATTCGATAAATGAGCTAACGATCGTTTTAATATTCGAGTTGATAATCCTGCACGCTCTGCTGCTCGCATAAAAACTTCAGGAGTTAATCGATTATCTTTCAAGGGCAAGCCTGCCCTTAACGCTTCTCGAGAAAAAGGATTATGATAAATATGAGTAAGAATGACCAAACAATCCAGGAGTGGATCTGTCATTGTTTCTTCGTTTGAATTGATTTCTTCGGTCATGCAAGTTTATCGGCAAATTCATCAGCAATCAATAATCGTGGCACTAAACTGTAAAAATATACGACTCCATTATTTATAGCACCACAATTTTAGAGACTGTTGATACTTAGCCACAGGCAAATGAGAAGAGATGATTTACACGGGACACTATCGATAATATAAATTTGATAAGAGTTTCAATCTCAGCAGCTTGGGGCAAAATTTGTTCTCTAAAGGAACTTTCCTTTAAAAATTTAGCACTCAGTTTTCGCCAGATTTTAAGATCCCATTCATCTCGAGGTAAAGAAAAAAGACAAGCATCATGCATTAATTGTTGTAAAGCTTCATTCAATAAAGTGCTAATTAACTCATAACTGCTTCCATACAAAATAGAATTAATTCTTTGGGTTTACCTATGATTGAAATAATTTAACTTGACATGCGCACGGTACGTAGACTTCCCCAAAATCTGCAACAAAGCCAGGCATCTGCGGCACGTAGAGTAGAGGTACCAAACGCCGACAGGCCCTACTAGTGTAAATACAAGGTTTCTTACTTGTTCTTCTATTGAAATCGCTTTTTTTTTTATGTTAATCTACCAACCTTTAAATAATGAGATTACTTGGATGAGAGTACTACATAATACAGAAGCAAAATTTATCTCAGGTGCAAACCATGAATTAACAAACCTAAACTTATCTTTCATGGCTATAGGCGGCTATTTTGGTTCCTACCTAGCCTACATAAAGCCGCTCATGAAATCCCAAGCAACTTTGGCTACTGGTTTGGTAGAGGTCTATACACCATTAGGCTGGGTTTTAGCTTGTGGAATATTGCTTGGAGCGTCAGCAGGTCATTTAACATATAGTGTTGCGAAAGCAGGTTATGATGCTCTTTACCCATCACCACAATAAGTTCACTTATTCATAAGAGTCTTTTTTATGTAATTTCGATTGTTGTTGTTTCTTTGACAATGACGTCATCTATGGATTAACAATATATAACGCACTTAAAGCAGAAATGCTTCCTATGGTGCTTCCTATGGGACACCCATGTAAAATCTAAAGGATTTCATAAGTAATTTATTTATCTCAGTAGGTGTGGTAAAAAATAATTCCTCCTATTTCCCCTAAGTAGACAGAACTTTGCTTCTTGTTTATTGTGGTCACCAATTGGATTTATACAAAAAGGGAAATTTTTATGTCACATGTGGTTATTTTTGACAATGATGGTTCTTCAGATGATATTACAGCGCTCATCTATTTAGCCAGTGATCCTAATGTCACTATTAAGGGCATCACAATGGCTGCTACCGGTGAAGCTCATGGTTTGCTGGGCGCTAAAAATATGGCTGCCTTTTGCTTCCAGCTAGGTATTGGTGGAATCCCCATAGCCTATGGAACAGAGAAACCGATTAGCAAAAGTTTTCTCCCCTTTCCAGATTACTTACGTCAGATCATCGATAATATTCTAGAAGGTAAGTCGATTAAGGAACATCCAAACCCAATTATCACAGATAATGCTGTAGAACTCATCAGAACAATTGTGCAAGAAAGCAACGATAAAGTTACTATTTTGGCAACAGGGCCTTTAACGAATATTGCGCAATTCATTGACCAGTATCCTGCATTGACGAATAAGATTGAAAAAATTGTTATTATGGGTGGGGCAATAAAAGCAGAAGGGAATATTCAAGCCCTTCATAAAGAGTCCACCAATAAAGTTGCAGAGTGCAATATCCTAGCCGATCCTGAAGCAGCACAAAGAGTGTTTTCATCTAAGATCCCAGTTGTATTAGTGCCACTGGATGCGACTAATCAGGTCCCCATGACTGAAGCATTTTATCTATCTCTAGGTTTATCACAAAACCCTGATCATCATCTCATTTATTTACTCCTTAAAGATATTTGGGATGGTTTTGGTCGAGAAATATTTGTAAACCACTTTTATTTGTGGGATCCCCTGGCCGCAATGATCTGCACACAACCAGCAATTGCTGAATATGAGTCCATGCCTCTTGTTGTTGATCTTGAATCAGGCCAAACAAGAGTAGACGTAAGTAATGAAAGCAGCTGTCATATTCAAGTAGCGACTAAAATTTTGGAACCAAAAACAATATTGTCGCGCTTAATGGAAAAAATTACTGAAAGGATTGAGCCCAAAACCGATCTTATAGTTAGTCTCCTTGACAAAAATGCTGCCTATACACCAGGACATGATAAACAAAATAATGAAGAGGCTGTGAAGGTTGTAGAGCTAGAGGTAAATGAGCAAACAAAGTATTCTGACAATGCCAGCAAGAAGAAAGTGACATTAACTTAGCAATAGCAATAGAAAGAGAATGGTAACCAAGTGTTCCACTTCTTTAATACCGCTTTGGCTTAAAGCCTCAAATGTCGCAATGATACGCTGGGCGGTGTTAGGTTTTCGTGGAGCATAGAAACGAAAACCCAGAACAACATAGAGAAATATTCACTTTTTTGAGGAAAAATTATATGGAACAAATTACAAAAAATATAAAAATTGTTATGATCCATGGGAATAGTGGTACCACATCAAATCATTATTGGTTTCCTTCAGTCAAAACTGAGCTCGAGGCATTAGGCATTAAAGTAGTCGCAAACGATCTCCCAGATAATACTCTTGCAAGAGCATCAATTTGGTTGCCTTTTATGAAAGATGAGTTGAATATAGATAAAAATACAATCATCATTGGTCATTCATCAGGTGCTATTGCTGCAATGAGGTATGCAGAAAAGTATTCCATTTATGGCTCAGTGCTCGTAGCAAGCTACTACACTGATCTCGGTATGGAATCTGAAAAAAATAGTGGTTATTTTGACTCACCCTGGGATTGGGGCACCATTTCAAAAAATCAAAATTGGATCATACAATTTGCTTCCACTGATGACCCCTGGATCCCTATTTCTGAGCCGCGATATGTTCATGACAAATTGAATTCACAGTATCATGAATTCACCAACATGGGACATTTTGGTGGAGACTATGATAAAAAAACTTTTCCAGAATGTGTTGATGCTATTAAAAAGCTTGTAAAAATATAATAGAAATTACTCGAGGTCTAGAATTGACTGTGGAGCTTCCCGAGACAATCCTTTAGCCCATGTTCTAATGAGCTTCTTATTTTGTTGATCAAAGGAAAGCCCACCAATTAATGTAGATTCAGCAACATCCGAGTTTTTCTGCCACATTGTGAAAAAATGTTTTTTCGCCCAAGACTGAACTGCCTTAGCTAGTGCATAGTTTTCATTCTTTTTCTTATCTGATCCTCTCTCCATGCCTAGAATATTTAAACAATAGCCGAGAATTCTGGTGCCTTTATAATTTGGGAATTCTGAAAGCCGTGCAATTTCGTCATACAAAAGTCGACGAACTTTAAACCGCACAATTCTCCAAGCTTTGCCATCACCTCCAATTCTGGAGAATAACGTAGCCCAAACAATATTGTGTTGAATCATCCAGCAAGTATCCAGAGGGGATTTAATAGTAGACGCTGCAAAGCATATGTCAAAAATCATCATCGCAAGATGGTCGTATATATTTTTAGGATAGGTGCCTTCATGAATTCTGTTAAAGGGCTGAAGAAAGCAGAATTGATCAACCCACTGCGAAATAGTTAATTTTGGCGGATGAGATAGTTAGGATATGGGGGTTTACCAAGAACAATGGTATTACGGATGGCATTCATCGAAAGATGAAGCTCATACAAAGGGGTACATACGAGTTTAGGAATTTTGAAAATTACAGATTGAGAGTTAAAGTGTTATGCTCTTCGTGTATAAACTGATGCGCTCCCTTAATTGGGATAGAGCCCCAAAACTCCGGCACTGGTAGTTTTACATCGTAAGACAGTGACAAGATAATGTAGTCTAAGTGTTTGATATTTTCGAGATTTTTATGGCGCGCCCGGAGAGACTCGAACTCCCGACCACCTGGTTCGAAGTTAGGTGATGAAAAATTAAGAGATTGATTTTATTAACAATTATGGCGCGGCGCCCGTTGCAATTTGCTAGACTTTGCATAACTGTGCAAGCACTGTATTCGGTAAAAGTTCGGCAAGAATTTTCCGCATAGGCCTTTTGATTTCTCATGAGTCAGAACAGTTAATTTAATCATATACACTGATGTCTTTACACTCATCTTATACTTGAAATTGGTACCGTATGTGGTATCATTATCTAATGAGCAGGATAGAAAAATTAATAGCAAAGATGCGAAATAATCCCCGAGATTGGCAAATCGAGGATATTAAAGCTATTGCTGAACGGTTTGGTATTGAATACCGACAACCCGGTACCAGCCATGTAACATTTAGAGCAAGCTCAGGGGAAAAGGTAACTATCCCTGCTCACAAACCGATTAAGCCTGTATATATCAAGCAGTTTATTGCATTGCTAGATGGACTAGGAGACGAAAATGAGTGATTTACAATATCCAATGACAATTAGGCCATTGACCAAAGAAGAAGGTGGTGGTTATTTAATTGAATTTCCAGACTTGCCTGGCTGCATGGCCGATGGTGAGACGATGGAAGAAGCACTCCATGAGGCAGAAGACGCTTTACAAGCATGGCTGGCTACAGCGAAAGAATTTGGTGATGAGATACCTGAACCAAGTATTGCCTCAAAATATAGTGGTCAATGGCGGATCCGTTTACCAAAGAGTTTGCATGCTGCCCTCGCTTTACGTGCCAAGTCAGAAGGTGTGAGTTTAAACATGTTAGCAGCAACTATCTTGGCACAAGCTTGTGGTCAAAAAACAAATGCTTCGCATTAATATGCACATTCACTCGAATGAATGAAGCCTAGATCATAAAGCCGGAGATAATAAGGGTTACCATAATTACGAATGATACTGCCCAATACCGCTTTTAGATTAGGAGGCTTATGGGAATAATATTCAAAAGGCCAAAGATTTGCACCCACAGCTTTCCAAAATTTCCAATAATCTGCTCTATAAGCGTTTTCATCGTAAAATATTGGTTTAAACAAACCCCTGCCTAGTATAATCTAATCAGCCGAATTATTAATTGTGTGAAATGCCCCTGGCTATAGGTGTAGCAGTATGAAACAAAAAATCAACAACAATAAGGTTGAGTCAACTGGCATTATGATAACCCAGCAGGGCTTTTCTCTAGGAGTTTTGTTTTGAATACTGCTGTAGATACCATTAAATCAGTCATCCTTTTTCAAAGTGACGCCTGCTATCCTGTGAACATTACAGATGAAACTCAAATCATTTCAACTAGTAAAGAATTCTTTCCACTTTTTTGGGCAGCCATGCTCTCTAAATCACATTTAGTGGAAAATACTAAAGTTGATACTGTCGGTAAAATGATTATTACCTACCCATATATTATTATATCCAGCGAAGATGCCTACAATAATCTCAAAGAATTTGAAACTATCATCCGCGCTCTTTTGCCAGAAATCGTTGTTAAAAAATTTCAAAAATGGGTGGATGAACTATTTGAAAAGATTAGATATGATTTCTTGCATATAGAACCATTTAAACATTGGATTCATCAGAAGGTAGATCATGATTACAAGGTGCCGATATATGCTCTGATTGATCTTTATAATAAGGTAAACAATTTAGAAACTTTATCGAGTCAAGAAAAAAATCAATTTATCGAGAATTTTGAGCCTCACCTTAAACCATGTTTAGCGATGATATCTTGTCGCGCGTTAAGGTGGTGTTGCATTGCCAGGATTTCAGCCTGAACATCTTTTAAGGGATCAACCCAATCCCACCCTGGTGGTTGCCAAGTTATACGATGATATTTTCGTGGGTTACCAAGATAGTCTGGAATATCAAGCACACCACTTAAGACAGCGTAATGTAACCAACGTTCAGCAATAGGCTGGCACATTTGATGAATAATAATATGGTGCTGATAACTTTCCATTTGATGGCGAAACTCAATTAAACCTGCACGAATAGAGCTGTAGTTAACGCCTCTTAAGTCACCCGTTAATTGCTCATAAGTGATACCCATCCCAGCAGCTACGGCTCTTAATTGCTGTTTAATCCACACTTCATAACTTCCACCCACATCACTGGGAGATGAGAATTCTAAGTGTTCGCCTGGTGCAAGTCTTTTAAGCATGCCAGGTTCAAGATTCAGTTCGGGGTATTCAGGTTCGTTGATGCGATAATCTGGTGCAGCTTCGGTGATAAAGCCTGCAAAGAGAGCCGCTGTCTTTTTGCGAACAAGTTCAGCATCTTCGTATTGGTCTAATTCTCTCAGTTTAAGTAATACCGATGCTATCCAAGGCACGCCGCGCAATTGACCTGGCCGGTCAACGCGATAAACTTGCAGAACTTCACCTGCATTGATACGAATGGTGTCTGGATGAACGCCACTTTCACCGGGGTGTGATTTATATAAGTGATAAGCTACTTTTTTGCCTTGGGGATTAAGTTCTATTCCCATTTGTAATCGGTTGCCGTTTTCAAGTGGTTTATCAAAATCATCAACCAATAAATCGGGTTCTATTAGTTGAATGCGAAATGGGATAGCTTGTTTATTCTTATAAGGCTGAGGCACCAAGCGAACAAGCGCTTCGCCAGATTGAATGAGCGTTTGAGCAACTAATAACTGTAAACCATAAAAGTCATAGTTATTATCGAAATCTGCTTCATTTGTCCATTGAGTCCAACTTTCTTCGATGCGAATTTTTAAATCAGTGTCATTATCTAAAATCCATCTGGGTGTTATGCCACAACCAATGAGATTGGATGCTAAGGAGCGAATGCCACTTGCAACCCAAGGGCTATTACGCGTTAGATCGCGAGAGCGAGAACGAAGCTGTGATAGTGAATCGCTTAAGGCTGTGTTTGGACCTGCACTGCTTAATCCCCAACGCCCTAAACGCCGCCCGGTGGTTGCTCCTTCATAAGCATTGGCTTTTGTTTTAGGGAACAAGTTGAATAATTTTTGAAAGAGATTCATAGCCCTTTAGATGTAGTAATTCTTAGATAATCCGATTTACCGCGGTTTAGGTGGCGTTTAATTTGTGCGCGAAGGCGTTCTAGATCTGTAATTTGAGTTTGATTAAAAGTCACAGTTTGAGTGCCAACTGCTGTACTTCTGCTGAAAGAAACTATTTTTTCCCCAAGCATTAATTGCATTAGTGCTTTTTCTACATTTTGAAGATCTAATTTAGTGTACATGTAGGTAATATATTTTACTTAGGCAATATTTAATGGAATTTTCAAAGAAATTACTTCTGCCCCAAGCCTGCAATTGCAAAATTCTGTTTAAGTGGGATAGACAGGAATTTAGTTGTTTTACTAAAATCAGAATGGATCGTAAACTTTTTTATCAGAAGGGGGCAGGTGCAAAAAAAGAGAATATTTATATTAAATTAACCATTTTTTGTCCCAGGGGTATTTGATATATCCCATAAGACGGATAAACCAACGATAGGAGCTGCAAAATAAATCGTTGTTGGATTAAAATTCAAAGCTCTAAGAAGATAGGCAAAAATGAATGTCCTTCCAACAAAATGGCATAACACTTCATTTGGGTTATCTGGGAGATATGAGCTCAACGAATTTCCTCCGGTTACCCTTGAAGTTTCGTTAATCTTAACTTCTCTCACCTTAAAATTCTCCTGCGTACCTTGTTTAAAATTCAAGACATCAGTTTAAGTTAATTACAGTGCTATATCAACAAAAAATCAAAACTCCGATAAAACTTTCAGGTCTTTTTATGTCGATAAACTTGTGCATATACGCTATTTTTATTATACCAAAGAGTATTGCAAAAGTAGGGATATTTATTTAAAGTTAATCCTAGACTCTCTTGTATAACCCTCTTTACTCTCCCTTGTAATTTGCTTTAATCTTTTCTTCTTCAATGGTCCCATATTAGGATTCACAATATAAAGCGCAGATAATGCATAAACCCTACAATCTAACGCCTCATTTCTTTCACCACTTGGCTTAATGTACGTATGATAGGGCCTACCTTGCTTATACCGAAGAACCCTTTTTTCAACTGTTAATTGATGGAAATACTCAATGCTATACATTTCCTTAACAGGAAAATGACAATATCCCGGACCTGGCTCACCTAAGTTCAATCTAGAATAAATAAGATCTTTAGCTGTTACAGTATTAACCCCAAATAAATTTACTTTACCCAAGTTACTCTTGGAAGGCCTACTTACTAGTGGGCCACCAGGCGTATTATTTCCCTTAATAGCATATACCTTGTAAGGATGATTGCGACAATAACGGTAAACTTCCTGAGTATAATGGCCACCGGTATCGATTGCTGTTCCTTCAATACCTAAAGCGGAACCTGAAGGATGTTTAAAGCTTCTTGCTAACACTTGTGACAATTTTGACCATAATAAATTTTGGCTTGGGTCGCCTCTTAGAATGACATAATCCATACTCCATGATTCTTCCCCTGGTCCCCAAGCGACAATCTCGCACTCTAAGCGATCATCTTGCACATCCACGCCCGCCGTTAAGACTACGGCTTGTTCAGGTAAATCAGGACCATAATACTCGCGGCGAAGATAAATATTGTTACCATCTACTTTCTCACCTTTTTCTTCCCAGGGCTCACCCATAGCGGCATTGAAGAACACTTGCAAATCGTTTTGTGCTTTCTTTTCAAGGAAGTCTTCAACAACTTCTTGCCACGAACGCCATGGGCTGATGAGTTCATTTAAATGAAAGCCTGCATGCGCTTTAAAAGCGTTTTCTGATATCCATTTCCCTTGAGACATTATTTTATTTTTATCCCCATGGTAAATTTTCTGCTTACAGTGCTCACATTCATAATAGGCGGTTTCAGGCAAGTGCTTTCCGTCGGGAGATTTATCCCACTTTAAACACGCCCATTTTAACCATTGCAATTTTCCACAATGGGGACAAGGTATATGATAGCGGCGCTTATCCGAATTTTCCCAAGATTGATCAATACGGCTTATATCTTTAATCGTGGGCGTGCTCGTTAACACCAATTTTCTTTCTTTAAACGTGTTTGCACGCTTCCAAAGTAAATTGATGGCGTCGCCTTCGCTGGTTATCTCATATGCGTCTACTTCATCACAAAGAATTATCGGCGCTGATCGCCCTCTCATTTCAGAAGTTGAATTCGACCCCAAAATCATTAAATAGCCACCAGGGTATTCTTTTCGTAATGTTGTATTGGTTTTATCGCGCGCTCTAGGCTTTGCGACCTTATCTCTTAATACCGGGGTGTTTGCCACGATGGGCGCTAATTTGAATGTAGACCAGTCTTTAGCGTCTTTAAGGGTCGGATGCATAATAATAATCGATTTTGGATTTTGGTGGATGTAGTAACCAATAGCATTATTCAAGATACTTGTTTTACCTACTTGAGCGCTGGTCATTACGGTAACTTTTTCAATTCGCCTATCACAGATTGCATCCATGATCTCTTTTTGATATGGGGCGCGTGATGTTCGCCAACGACCAGGCTCAGCATTATTTTCAGGAAGAAAGCAATATTGATCAGCCCACTGCGAAATAGTTAATTTTGGTGGCGGCGCAAATCTAGATCTGGTTTTCCTGAGGATAGTTCTCATCAAAATCTAATTGGCTGAGTTCTTGCAATATATCATCAATTTCATTTATTAATAACTCGCGCGCAAATTGTTCATCGCTTTGTGCTAATTGAGGAACAATACGATCAGGAAGCGTTCTCAACCTTTGCTTAATGGTAAGATAAGCATGTGTTAAACCTTGTTCAACATCTAAACGAAGAATGACCTCTTCTTGCTTTTTTTGCAGTTCAATTTCAAGAAGCTTTGCCTCAGCAGCTATTTTACGACGCTTTGCTTCATCTAAATCTATTTTTTCGTTTGATGATGCATCTTCTCTTAATTTAGTTTCACGCCAAGCAATACATTTAGAGGTATCAAACATCCAGCCAATGCCTTTGCTTCCTTTTTCAATATAAGGCATCCCTTGGCGGATCCAATTATCTATTGTTGAAACATTTTTACCAAAGATTGACGAAAGCTCCGTTCGGTTAACCAGATTGTGATTTTTCATCAATTTCTTGGATATCACTCAAATCAACTGGCCTACCAACAATTTTTTTATAGGCAATAAGATCTTTGCGGGGGATAACGGGAACTTTCACACCTAAGGCATCAAGGTAGCATGAATTTGAGAAATCCGTTGCAAAATCTATCCACTCGTTCGTTATTGAATTGTATACCTTAACATGCTTGCCATCAGTCAAATCAATCTCTTGTCCTTCATAAGATAAGGTCATCAAATAAAGATCCCAATTATCATCTTTATATTGCGAAGGGCCATAAATAATATGAGGCCTAACTCTATCTACGATTTTATTAAAGCCCTCATAGGGTATGTCTATATCAATATCGACAAGATCTCTTTTTGCCCCATAAGCCTTTGCAGCCAAACCACCCTGAATTTGGAATGGGACATTTAGTTCATTTAATAAATCAGTTATCCATATCAATGCTGCTTTTGCATTACTCATTTTGGACTCAATAATGGGAAATCTAATTTTCCTGATAATAACATGGTTCAAGGCAGATATAGTTATTGGATCAAATTTTTAGCCCAATTACTAGCTCGATTTTGCGCTTCCGCGGCCCGCAGAATAATGCCTGAGGAAGGACCCATTGCAATTTAATGGAAATTCTCACAAATTGTCGGAAAGCCTCATACGATCGTCATTTATAGATTGTTTTCTTACTATCCCTGTATTTATAATGCTCTGGCATAGATGAAGATTCCTAGTTAACAATGAGGTATATACAATGAAACACACTGGCCCAAGTAATAATTTTAATGAAGAAGCAAATCTGCAATGGATTGCAATTAGATGCTACCAACAGCAAGTCACCGTAGAAAACATTAAACTAGATGAAGATACAGAAGCAAAATTGTACGCTATTAATGGCCCTGCCAATAACCAAAATATTTTCGAAGAACGAGAACTCTTCTTGGATCAATTAAGTGGTTCTTTCATTAAAGCAAAAATTAATAAGCAATCTCATTCTTTAAATACGCATACACCGGTAACACGCTTTCCAACATGGCTATATGGTGGAAATGGAGAAGTAGTAGCTGAAGAAACAGAAAGACGTTCAACTGCTGCCCTTGACCAAATACCTGATACTATTTATCGCTTACCTGCTTTACAAAACCTCTGGAATTCCGTCTTAAATACACCCATGCTAACCCACCCGAATAACGGAGGAGGAGAAGGTGTAGCTGAAGAAATAAAAAGAGGCAAAAATGCTGAGGTTAAAAAGACCAATAGTCCTAGAACCTAAATAATGCCTTTGTAAAACCCTGGTAAGCTAAAAACTTATCAGGAATATTCATCTTGTTTTTAATGCTAATAACCTATTTATCTCTTCCTTAAAAAATATCCTAGCAAAACTTTCTACTTTCCCAAGCATATCTTTTGCCACATACATCGCCGTCGTCCCATACAATGGCTTTATCGGCAATCTACCAGCACCCGGTTCTCTCTTAAACACCGTCAACCTTGCCCTACTATCAGGACAAATAAACGCATGCCTAACCAACTGCCGCGGCCTATCATGAAAAATCTTAACGCTAACTCCTTTCCTATTCTGCCTTGCCTTGTACTCAATCAACGGAACAGGCTTATTCTTTACACTCAGCTTGCCTATCAACCCCGTATTCTTATTTGCCTGTTGAAGGCTAATCAGTTCTCGTATCGTCTTCTTTCTTAAATTCAGTTTCTCACCAATAGCATTGGTCATCTGAGTCCGAGACCGTTGCAAAGTACGATTCAGCGCTTGCTGACATTTCTTATTAACTTGACCTTCCATATGCGACATAGAGCGCTGAAATTGCTTCAAGCCATCAATTCTAACAGTTACAACAACCATTAAGCCCTACCACCAAATTTCTCAAATGTTCGCAATGTTCCCAACCCCAACATTGCTATTACTAACTCCATCATCACATCAAGCGGCAATTGCGGCCCTTGAATACCACACAGCCACTGCAACCAAGGGTTAAACACAAATACATTCGCTAACCCAAACCCACATACCCAACCAATAAAAGGGCGCCATCCTGCAACCATCAATGACCGATGTTGCGATTCATTCTTATTTAATTCAACCTGTAATGCTGATGGATTTTGCCTTAGCTTTTCCATCACTGCTTTGGCTTGAGTTTTTTCTTCTTCAGAAGTGAACAGTTTATCTAAGACTAACCCTATTGTTTCAATAGGATCAATGACTGAAGCTAATTTCTTAAGGGGGATCAAAAATCAATAACTCCAAATCCTCGGCCTTGGGAATCCTTCCTTTTCACTTAAATCATCCAAATGTACATAACGTTTTTCATCAGGGCCTGATTGTTTGATACCAATCCCCAAGAAATGAAAATTTGCTGCGTACTGTACAAGCAAATAAGCCTGTTTTCCGCTGATTGCTATATCCACAGCTCTACCCGTTGTATGCGGCCCATTTGTGCCAGTACTACTTATTTTTTCGTTGTATTCAGGGCATCTAAACCCTGATGTAACCAGAAATGGAAACTCTAATAGCTTCCTTAAAGAATGCAGCTTGGACATAAAATAAGGATCCATTTCAACTCTTTTACACCCACAATGGCATCTCATTTCATCATCTGAAAAATATTCCCACGGCATAAGCAACCCTTTATGGTGTTAAAACAGACAAAAGTTGTGATTGGGTTTCATAAAAAGCTTTAAATTCTGCTTCGAGCACTGCAATTCGCTTATCAATTTGCGCTGCCCACCAAATAATGGATACCGCTATGGTTAAACCCATAATGATATTGCTTAAGTTAATCCTTTTCTCTAAAATCCAGTTACTCGGCTCGAGATTTTTCATGTTCAATGCTCCAATGGTTGCTTACCTTTTTCTGAATAAGATGAGGACAAACAGATGTTAAATGGCAAAAACGCTCAAACGGCTCTGAAAAGAACCATCTGCGCGCTTCTCTTCTATCAAGGCAATCTGTTTTAGCGCTTGCATCATGCCAAGCTTGCGTGATGAGGCTGTAAATTAATTGTGCTTCTGGTAACGCTTGAACACCTTGGTGAGGTTGCCAAGGGAGATCTAATTGCAATGTTTCAAGAAGATCTGTTGGAATGTATTGAAAGGGTTTAGACATAGTTCTAGATGCTAGAAATGATGATACCCAAAGCCTTATCATCCTGTCAAGTCAGGTCAGAGCCGCGATAAAAGATGTTTGATCCCTTTTTCGTTCCATCGCACAATACGCCAAAGAACTTCCTGATATTTTCTTTGCCAACTCCTTTCCCAATTTGAAGCACTTACGCCGCAATATTTAGCATAAGCTTCTTGGGTTCTTCGTTTAATTCCGCTGCCATAACATCTTGAACAAGGTTCAAGCTTAATAACCCCAGTACCTTTACAAGTTTTACAAAGATTAACCGTTTGAAGTTCACACAATGCCATTTTCACTAAACGAAACAATTTCATACAATCTTTTCTGCACCCCCACTTTCGTTTATAAGCCAATTCAACTATCTCTTTGAGCAATAAACAATACAGCTCCTCAACAACTGTTTCATCCATACACCACAGGTACCTTAACAGCAAATAAGGCACTCGCTCTAACCCTGCCAATCCTGCTGCAATCGCATCCGAACCTAAAACAGGCCCAGTAACGCGAATATAATCTTCCCAATTGACAGTAATTGCATTTAAACGGGCAAACAATCGTTGAGGTTCTCGCATTTTTTAACCCTTGTTAATGAACTTCGGCTTGTGCCAAGGATATCATCACATCTGCAGCAATGTTCTCTACTGGCAACATCAGCTCTTTGGACTTACTACCTAGCACTGCCAATGCTTTTTCTTTGTCGCCAATCATTTTCACCCCCGTACCTTCATGCCCCTCAATTTGATTTTGATGTTCTTGGATCCCAATAAAATACCGAGGATAACTTGTAGGCCCCTTATGTCGATATGCGCCATACCTTGTTTGAAATTCCTTTTGCACAAACGGAAGCTCCTTTTCTTTCACTTCACACATCTTAATCCACCCTCCCATCTCGCTTATCACTGCATGAATGATCGCATCATCAAACGCCACGCTCTGGTATGGCCCTACTTGTCGAATTGCTGTCTCAACCTTATCCCAAGCATGAAAACCAAGGCTTTGACTGTCCCCCTTGATAATCCTAATCAAATCCGATGGCTTTGGCATAAATTGCCCCACATCGGTATCTTGCAAATGACACTCAATCGCCCCCAACACTTCAACCAACGGATAAGTTACTAATGCTTGCCAATACAACTTCACCACCATGGGCGGCACCGTCTTGCCATAGATTTGCCCAACAGTGAGTAATGTTTTGCTAAATACCTCTCGCTCATGGTGTTCCACCGCTTTCCTCCTTACCATCAATCCAAGACTGCAGCGCTTGGTAGTTATGCCGTAATTGCTTCTCCTGTGAGCTGAGCTTTTTAGGTGGGGCTTGGCAATTGCGAATAAAGCGATCGATCTGATCGCCATCACGCAAAATAACGTGCAAGCCATCATAACGTTGTCCTTGCTCATTCTCCCCATGTTGTATGGCGTGAACGAACAGCCTGTGATGGCGTCCATAAGTTCTTCTTGCGTATATCCCACCTCTAACGCTTGTTGGATAATTCTCTTTCGCTTTGCATCTAGCTTGGCATTAGGATGGTTCATGATTTTTTTCCAATGCCCAAAAATCATCTCAATCGGATCTGCCAAAGAAACACCCACATCGCTCTCGTTATTTTTCTCCTTCTTCTTCTCCTTCTTCTTCTCCTTCTTCTTCTCCTTCTCCTTCTCCTTATTCTTCTCCTTCTTGTTCTCCTTCTTCTTATTCTTCTTCTTGCTTCGAAGGGGCATCGAAGGGCCTTCGATGGGGTAAAATGAGGGATACAACTCATTTGGCGATCCCATCAGATGGTATGCCTCTTTGTATTTTTCAAAGAGTTCCGGGAGAAAGAAGACCCTTGGAAGGGCTTCATAAATTTTTCGCAACTGGATTACACGCTTATCATGCCCCTTCAAAGGGCCTCCCGTTTGGATAAATCCCAGCTCAACCACCCAAATATACCCATGTGATGGATCATAATGACAAAAATTTATCTCACTTAAGCGTTCAATAAGGGTCTTTATCTCATCAAGTGCAATTCCCGTGTCATGCGCAGCATAAGGAAGTGGTAAATAATAGACACCAAGCATGTTGGTATGCCGATTTGTTTGTAGATAAACTGCCAAAAGTAAAGCATTACAGCCTATTTCTCTTAGCTGCTCTACTAATGCACCCGACCAAAACTCAGGTGAGAACTTGCAAAACTCTCGCATGATGCTTCCTTGTTAAAAAAATGGCGTATCATCATCACTTACGCTTTTGTCCATCGCCTTTTTAAAGCGCTGGATCTTATTTTTATCACCATAACCATCCTTGCCTTTCTCAACAGCAATAACAGCAAGGCAGTGTTGACTTAAATAACGCGTGATGAGTGACATCGTTAACCTTTCAGTCCCCATACCATGGCAAGCCATGATCCAAGATTTCAACCATTGCAGCCCAATGCGCCTGGCTTCTTCATTCACATGTTGAAAAATCACATTCTGAAAGACCTTTCTGTTGGTGAAAGCGCCACTTGTAACCACAAATTCAAACTGTAAATACTTTCCATCACCTAATTTTGTACTCTTTAATGTTACTTCGGTTGCTTGAACGTTATATTCACCGGGTGGAATTGGGGTAAATGGTTCAATATCCTGAATTTCAGATAGAGTAACCCCAAAATCATAATCTTGGCCGTACATAAAGACTCCTTATTGGCAAGCGTGAAAGAATTTTTTAGTATCGAGTTCCATTTTGAAAGGAAGTTGATAGCGGTTCTTGGCATCAAAGGCCGCTCTGTGTTCAGTGTAAAGAACCCTTGTTCCATAAGATTGGGCAATATGGCGTTTATGAAACCCATCCCCGGCTTCACTGACAAAGGTTTCAAAGTTGGCAAATAGCAAACAATCGCACCATTGCTTAAAGATGGAGGCAACCTTTTCATAAAGTTTTAGCTGATAGCGATCGTAATTTTCAAACTCAGGGTTATTAAAGGTTTTAATTTGCGCATGGGCTATGAGAATAACATGCATCCCTTTTTTATAAAGTAGATCTAACCCTCTCACCAATCGTTCAAACTGCTTAGCGACTTCAACGTAACCATTACCATAAGGCAAGTCGACAATAGAATTAATTTTCTTTTGCTGGCAAATGCCATCAATACATAAGCGCTCTGCCCAATCTAATGAATCAAGCACTAACGTCTTATAGGCATGCTCTTCTTTTAATAAAAGTGTTACAAACTTAAGCACGCTTTCCCAATCATTCGCCATGGGAAAACGTGTGATATCTAATTGGCTTGTACCATCTTCTGTGGCAATAAAAATGGGATCGGGGGCTTTAGAGGCAAAGGCTGATTTCCCGATCCCTTCAACACCATACAGCACAACTCGAATAGGGCGTTGTTGTTTACCTACCACTAAATCTGGTAAGGCCATTTTATTCCCCTTTCTTGGGCGTAAAAAAGTAAGGCTTGGTTGGTACAATGAGAAGAGCTGGGCTTATTTTTTGCCAAATTTCTGGCTCCTTTACCTCTAGGTAGTCACTTTGCGTTTTAAGCTCTTTATACTCCGTCACAAAGGGAAATTGGGTCGCTGTTAAATGATGCTTTGTTTTAACTTCTGCTAAATACTTTTGATCCCATTTGCGAGAATAGTTAATTCGAATTTTCAGATTTTCAAAACTCATTGTGCCTTTGTCTTTCCAAAGGTTATTATGTTGAAGATGTTGTTGAATGGCATCCTCTGCTTTAAGGCGTTCGGTTTCATAATGCCCTTCTAGCTTTTTAAGGGAGTTCCAATGTGAAATCATATTTTCTAAATAACTATCCATTGCGCTTCCCCCTCCCCGATTGCAAGGTTAAATTCTTGGCCTTAAACTTTCCTTCTGTGAGCACTTCAATCTGATACGCTCGACCCTTTGGGAAATGATCTTTCCATTTAGAAACTGCCGTCAGTGTGACACCTAAGGCTTTTGCAAGATTTGCCTTACCACCAAAATACGAGGCTACAACTTCTATCTTGTCCATTTTTGTCTCCGAAACTTCCTTCCCTAAAAGTTAAATTAGATTTACAATGAAATCAACGTTGAGTTTTCTCAACGTAGTTGGTTTATTATCTTATTGGTTTAATATAAAATAACTTTTAACTAAGTCTTAAATACAAATAAGGACATAAGCTGTGAGCCTTGGTGAACGCGTTAAAGAAGCGCGACTTAAGAAGGGACTGACGCAAGATGAACTGGGCGAAGCCTTGGGTGGCTTAACCGGGCCTGCTATCTCCTCAATAGAAAAGGGGATCGCAAAAACCTTTCGTGATCCAAAGTTGTTTTTAGAAGTTGCCAAAATCTTAGAGGTCTCTCCCATTTGGTTACAGTTTGGGTTAGGCGATGCAGAGCTCATCACAGAAACTGTTCCCTTGATTGATTGGGAAGATGTTAAACAACTTCCGGTTAGGCCTTCAATGATAAAAAGACGGTTAGGCACAACCTTATCTGTTTCACCCAAAAGCTATGCGCTTAAAGTTATTGGCAATAGCATGACTGCTCAAAACGGGAACGAAACTACCTTTAAGGAAGGCGCTATCATTATCGTGGATCCTGAAGTGACACCAAAACCGAATTCCTTTGTGGTTGTCTCTCATGATGGTGGGCTTATGTTACGCAAATTGGTCCAAGATGGTGGCAAGCAATACCTTCAACCGCTTAATCGTTTGTTCCAACAAGAAACGGTAAATTCAAAGACCAAGTTTTATGGTGTAGTCCGCTCTATTCTGATTGAAGATTTCAGCTTAATAACTTAAATCAACGCTAAATTTTATTTAAAATTAAGTTGAGAAAACTCAACGTTGACACCTTCTTAAGTCTAATTTAATTTTATCTACACGCTTTTTTAGCTTAAAAGATTTTATGAAGACATTTCGATCTGTTGGTAATGTCCAAATTTTGCCGCGCCTTATCCGACACAAAGATGCCCCAAGCTATCTTGGCATGGATAAAAACCGCTTCAATGCCGATGTCAGACCTTTTTTGACTGAAATTCCACTGGGATCACAAGGAATTGCCTTTGATAGACTTGATTTGGATGCCTGGGTAGATCATTATAAGAGCCGCAACGGGCGTCCCACCTCAAAAATAAGAGGAGAAGCAATATGGGACGCAAAAGAACCCCAGGACTTCGCAATCGAAACGGGATATGGCACATCGATAAGCAAATCTTCGGTAAAACGATTTGCGAAAGCACTGGAGAAAGCGAACTCGAAGCGGCAGAATTAATTTTAGCGCGCCGTATTGATGAAATACGGCAAACAAAATTTTTTGGGATCCGTCCCAAACGAATATTTCGTGAAGCTGCAACGCGTTTTCTTGAAGAAAATACACATTTGGCAAGCATTCGCGATTACGCGATGCACTTAAAGCAACTCGATCCTTTTATCGGTAACTTGTCACTTGACAATGTACACATGGAAACCCTTCAACCATTCATCGATGGCAGAAAAGAAAAGGGTATTAAAATTAAATCGATCAATCTTGCTTTAGCCGTGGTTAGACGCATTTTAAATCTGTCAGCAAGGCTGTGGCGAGATGAAAATGGATTCACGTGGTTAGGAACTGCCCCACTCATCCAAATGTTTGCTGTTACAGATGCAAGACGACCTCATCCCCTTTCATGGGATGAGCAACATCGCTTGTTTAAAGCATTACCCGATCATCTTGCTCGTATGTGTTTGTTTAAAGTAAATACAGGATGTCGCGAACAAGAGGTTTGCAAACTTAAATGGGATTGGGAAGTAAAGATCCCGGAATTGAATGCTTCGGTATTTTTAATTCCACGCGAATTTGTTAAAAATCGCGAAGAGCGTATTGTGGTGTTAAACCGGGTGAGCCGCTCTGTTATTGAAGAAGTTCGAGGAAAGGATCCTGAGTTCGTTTTCACTTACAAGCAAAAGCGTGACGAGCATTAATAATAGTGCTTGGAAAAGAGCCAGAAAGTCAGTTGGGCTAAAGTCTGTTCGGGTACATGATCTGAAACATACTTTTGGTCGAAGGCTTAGAGCTGCAGGTGTGGCTTTAGAAACACGTAAGGTGTTACTGGGGCATAGAAATGGAGACATCACAACGCACTACTCTGCGCCTGAACTTGAAGAGTTAATGGAAGCAGCTGAGCGTGTTTGCGCAGCTGTGACCGGCAAAACTCCGGCACTGGTAATTTTACATCGCAAGACAGGGACAAGATAATGTGGTCTAAACGTTTGATATTTTTGAGATTTTTTTGGCGCGCCCGGAGAGACTCGAACTCCCGACCACCTGGTTCGAAGCCAGATACTCTATCCAGCTGAGCTACGGGCGCATCAAAGGCGGGATTATCCGCTATATTAAGTTCTGGTGTCAAATCTTCTTAGCTAAGAAACATTAGATCATACCTCGCCCTGCGCAGCTTGGCGAAACAAAAACTTGCTCATCAAGACTAACGCTAATGGGGGTAAAAGAATGCTCGCGTAATAAAACCACCCTGCTAGGTACTGACAGTACCAATCTGTGAAGACTGCGCTTAGCGCCCCCACCATGAGTAACACACCTCGAACTGGTAATTTAGTTATAGAAGACAAATAAGTACCGAGCTGACTCATCCTCTTTAAGCTAGTTGCACGCGCACTAAAGCCAAGCAAGCATAATCCTAATATGGTCGATCCTTGTTCAGCTAAGGAGCTAGCGAAGTCTAACTGGCTGTCTGCAGCCATTGAAGTCTTCATACTCGACATAATTACAAGCCCATTGCCTACCAAAAAACCCAAACCTGCGAGCACGGTGGCCAAACTTATTCTGGAATGCGCTTTTGTGGCGCTAAGAGGCCTGATACAACTTCCCATCATGATAAAAAAGCCGCTGGTATATTCCAATGACTTTACGCTAAGCATTTGAGTCCATAAAGCCAATACTTCGGTGCCAGAGGGTGCTAGAGCCCAGGAAAAATACATTAAAGCCAGCAAGCCGGGCAAAGTCACAGCACATAATGCCAACAGCGCCCTCATCGAAAACCATGCACTTGCCATCATAAGCATTGCTGAAAAAGCTACCGCGAGAAGATGAGGACAATGAAAAATTGTTTCTGCGGTATCTGCCACAAGGGTCAATCCAATACCAAACCAGATAATCTGAGCAGTCATCATGGAATAGGAAGAACAAGCAGCATCTATATTTATAGAATGGCTAGCTAAAGGGCGCACTTTTTTGACCCCCGCCAAAAATTTTACTGGGAAATTTAATGCCCCATGCAGCTGGGAGGAAAAGAAAAGGGTCCTTGGTGTGTTCATCAGCGAACCTTAAATTGGTGACCAGAGTCAAACCATTTACAATTTGATTGTAGGCATAATGATTTTAATTGCAATACCAATTGTCAGCTGGACCAAAATAATTTCTAAAAATCCCCTGTGACTTCTCTGTCGAGCCAAAATGTATGGTGCTCTCTCCTAAAGCTCGAGCAAGGATATGTAGTAGATATTTTCGCCCGTATGTGAGAAATGTCCTCAGAATGCGTGAGGGATGTACTCTCATCTCTCAGAATGCGCTCCGTATCCTCTCATCTGTGTGAATGGGATGTCTCTCATCCCTCTCGTGTGAATGGGATGTCCTCTCATCTCCATGCTCATCCCTCTCGTGTGAATGGGATGTCCTCTCATCTCCATGCGCCACTCATCTCTCATCTCCGCTCGCGTGAATGGGATGTCCTCTCCTCCTCTTCTCAGCTCCCAAGGGATGTCCTCTCTTCCTCCCTCCTTTCCATGAATGGGATGTCCTCTCATCTCCACTCACCACTCATCTCTCATCTCCGCTCGCGTGAATGGGATGTCCTCTCCTCCTCTTCCTCCCTTCTCAACTCCCAAGGGATGTCCTCTCTTCCTCTTGAGGGATGTACTCTCATCTCTCAGAATGCGCTCCGTATCCTCTCATCTGTGTGAATGGGATGTCTCTCATCCCTCTCGTGTGAATGGGATGTCCTCTCATCTCCATGCGCCACTCATCTCCGCTCGCGTGAATGGGATGTCCTCTCCTCCTCTTCTCAGCTCCCAAGGGATGTCCTCTCTTCCTCCTCCTTTCCATGAATGGGATGTCCTCTCTTCCTCTCTCCCCCTGCTCCCAAGGGATGTCCTCTCTTCCTGCTCTTCCTCTCTCCCCTGCTCCCAAGGGATGTCCTCTCTTCCTGCCCTCTTCTCCCAAGGAAAGCGAGGAAACGCACCAAGAACGCCATTGTTCTTTATCACTATTGGTAGTTAGTCTATTGAATGCAAATCAATCTTGGGGAGGGAGTGGCATAAACATTAGCGGGCTTTTTTTAACAGTGCCGTTTCACTTTTAAAAGGAGAGCCCGGAACACAGCCATAAAATCGTTCAATTACTAAGCCCGATGTTAAGAGTGCCTGCTGGTAACGCTTTCTGTTGGAATTATCAAAAATAATAATGCCATCTTGCTTAAGATAAGGTAAGCAAGCTTTTAAACATGCTTCCCTACTTCGACCGTCGATAATGATGACGTCGAAAATTTGATTGGTTTCTTTAATCGCTTGTACGTAAGATTTGAAGTTCAGATTTGGCGCTTTGTGAGAACCGTATGAAGTTGATGGGCCGTTTTCAGCTTCTTTCAATAATAATTCCACTTGCTGGGGTATTTTATCTTTAAGTTGATGATACCATCCCATGTCGTGTTCAACTGAAATAACCTTCGCAGCCCTTTTAGCGAGCCAGATTGTACTTGCGCCGCTGCCATATTCAAAAATAACCGGTTTATAGCCCAATTGATGTATATGCATTTGTAGTGCTTGAATAGCCTCGTAAGTCCACCAAGGTGTATCCAAAAAAACCATATCATCAAGATGATGAATGGCGAGCAAAGAACGAAGGTAATGAAAGCGTTGTGATCCTTGGCTTAACCTATCTAACTTCAAAAGCAATCCTGTCATTGCTAAGAGCCATCTAACAAAACGCATAAAAGCAATATAAGCTGCTTTTAACCACGATGGAGAGTCTTCAATGAATTTTTCTACATTTTTCTTGTAATGTGTCACCTATTCATCCATCTTAGGGCATGGTTTTTTGGTAACTACTTTTTCGCTCTAATGGCAAGCACGTCACAATGCGCATGATGTATGATCCCATCTGCAATGGATCCTAGAAGTAAACTGATGCCATGGCGCCCATGCCCACCAACAATGATTAAATCCACCTGGAGTTCCTTGGCCTTTTCAAGCACAACAGTTTGAACAGCACCACCCATTTCAAGAAATTGCTGCTCAGAAGGTATGCCTAAATTTGTTGCTAGCTGATCTAAAGATTTTCTGGCTTCTTGCTCAAGTTGCTGCTCAACTTCCATAATCAGTTGATAACCTTGCGCAGCGCCATAGGCATGAATATTTTCTACACAATGAATCATGTAAAGTTTAGCATTGTGTTCTTTTGCAAATTCAACAGCACGTTGTGCAGTGTACTCATCATAAGCTGGGTGCAAATCTATCGCGACTAAAATGCTTTTATAAATGCTCATTTTTCTTTCCTGATGTCAAAAGATCCCTTGAAAGCCCATTATAATCAAACTTGACGCAATTTGTCCTTATAAGACCCACCCTAAGTGAGCATCCTCGCTTTTCTGAATGAAAAAATTAGGGCTGTTCTAGTAAAGACCAGCGCTCATAGGCATTGGCTAATTCTTCTTTAAGTCGAACAACCTTTTCATTTGTTTCTAATATCTCGTGCTTGGGCTTGTTATAAAACTGTGGGTCACAAATTAGGGTTTCCAGCTCGCTTATCTGCGATTCTAATTTTTCTATTAGTCCTGGCAACATAGCTAATTCTTTTTGGTCTTGATAACTTAATTTTTTTGGCTTGACATTCAGTTCTGAAGTTTTACTTTGGGCTGTTAACTTGAGAACCTTTTTAGGTTCTGAGATCTCTTTTTTATTAGGTGTCAAACTTTGCCTTTGTAGCCAATCGCTATATCCACCAACATTGATTGATATCTTTCCATCTGTATCTAAAAAAATACAATGCGTTGCAATATTATCGATGAAATCTCTATCATGACTAATGATAATCACCGTACCTTGATAATTTAATAACAAAGTCTCTAATACATCGAGCGACTCTATATCCAAATCATTGGTTGGTTCATCTAAAACAAGTACGTTTGCTGGTTTTGCAAATAATTTTGCTAACATCAAACGGTTTTGCTCTCCGCCAGAAAGCGTATTGGCTAGAGTACGACACTTGCTTGGCGAAAATAAAAAATCACCTAAATAACCAATAACATGTTTTTTCTTGCCTTGTATTTCTACTGAATCATCCCCTTTGGCAACATTTGCCATCACCGTTTCTTGTGGGTTTATTTCTTCGCGATTTTGATCAAAAAAAGCAATTTGATTAACAGGGCTTTGCTTAACCGAACCTTGAGTTGGTTTCAGTTGACCAATTAACAACTTCACTAAGGTAGTCTTTCCCGTGCCGTTTTGACCTACGATTGCAATTTTATCTTGCCGCTGAATATTAAAAGAGAAATTTTCAATTATAGATTTATGTTCATGATAGCTAAAAGAAATATTTTCAGCTTGAATGACCATTTTTCCACCAGCAATAGGATCGTTAACTTCAAACTTAGGCTTATCTTTGATAGTGCGACGTTGCTTTCTTTCTTCTCGCAATGCTTTTAAGGCTCGAACGCGTCCTTCATTGCGTGTCCTTCTCGCTTTAATACCTTGTCGTATCCATTGTTCCTCATCGGATAGTTTCTTATCAAACAAGGCATTGTGTCTTGCTTCTTCAAGCAACACCTGTTCTTTTTTAATAAGATAATTGTCATAGTCTGGTGGATAAGAAGTTAATTTTCCTCTATCTAACTCCACAATTCTTGTTGCTAATTTTTTAAGCAACGCCCTATCATGCGTAATGAATATAACGGTTTTAGGATAGTTTAGTAGCATTTTTTCTAACCATTCAATCGCCGCTAAATCCAAATGGTTAGTTGGTTCATCCAGCAATAAGATATCTGGCTCCTGCACAAGCGCTGTCGCAAGTGCCACTCTACGGCGCCAGCCACCTGATAAGTCAGACATTTTCTTATCTGCGGGTAAATTTAAATCTTGGATGATCTTTTCAATGCGCTGCTGAATGTGCCAACCATTTTGCACTTCAATCTCATGTTGCAGCACTTGGACTTGATTCATCCATGCATCGGTATGATTGTGGGCTTGTGCAATTAGATGATGATATTGTACCAACAATTGACTTAATTTCTCCAAGCCCTGAGCAACAGTTTCGTAAACAGTCAATGCTGTCGGTTCAGGTAAAGCCTGAGCTAAACTTGCTACTTTCAAAAAAGCGGGCTTAATAATATCTCCCACATCTGGCAATATTTCTTGAGAGATGATCTTGAGTAAGGTTGATTTACCTTCTCCGTTTCGTCCTATCAACGCAATTCGTTCTTTGGCATTGATCTCTAGATTTTGATTATCAATTAAAGGGAATTGACCAACTGAAATATAAATATTTTTTAAACTAAGTAAAGACATGGTGGTAAATCTTCGCAAAAAATCTTTTAAATGTGTCATTTAAAAGACTATATAACAATTTTTAAATCATTTCAATGACTTGCCATTAATAAATTTGCGTAACGTTCACAAGATAAAAACAATGTCACAGCTAAGCGTTCGGGAAAAATTATGTCACTATTATTGAAATTCTTAAACTAAAAAAGTAATATTCGTAACTCCTGTTTTTAAATATAACAATATTAAGGAATAAAAATGAAAACATTAATCCAAGAACAATTATTACTCGTTGCTGGCGGAAACGATGAAAACCAAAATGACGTTCCTGCAACGGAAGAAGTTCCTGTAGTGGCTCCCGAAGTTATCGTAGAAGAAACTTTGCTGCAAAGAGCAGGCGCATTCCTTTCTAAAATGGCGTTTGGCTGCTGCTAATACCAATAGGCAACTGGGAAATTTCTTTCCTAGTTGCCATTATCGAATCAATTCCTACCTTCGTTTTCTTTAGCTAATCTTCCAAGACTAAATCTGGTTATGTTTGTATACTTAAATTACATATTGAGGTATACATGCGCCACTTTAAACTTTTTATCCTATTGCTTTCAATCACCCAAGAGCTTTGTTACGCGAATAACAACCTTATTGAATTCGAACAGTCTTGCGCGCAAGGTCAACAAATTACGATTGCAGCGATGGGAGATTTATTATTACACCATCCATTGCAAGTAAAAGCTTCTCACTCAGGATTTAAAAGTTTATGGCAAGAGGCAATTCCTTATATTAAGCACGCTGATATTGCTTATGCTAATTTGGAAGGACCTATCGCACCAGGAATTTCCCAAAATGGCAGTCAAAGTAATGCCGATCCTTTACGTTGGGATTACAAACTTTATTCTGATTATCCTTTATTTAATTACCACCCTCAATTAGCACAAGACTTAAAACAAAGTGGCTTCACACTGCTTTCCACCGCGAATAATCATGCTTTTGATAGAAAAGCGATTGGTGTGGATAAAACCTTAGAAACTTTAGATAAGATTGGCATTGCCCATGTGGGATCGCGAAAAAGTAATTCTGATCAAGAATTTGTAAAAATCATAGAAAGCCGAGGCATCAAATTAGCTTGGATTGCCTGTACAGAGCACACCAACGGCGCGACTGATGAATATCATCAAATACGCTATTGCTATAAGCCATCTGATAAACAATGGATTTTGAATACCATTCAATCATTAAAATCTAAAGTAGATGCTATTATTGTCGCACCTCATTGGGGAGTTGAATACCAAGAAAAACCTAACCAAAGTCAAACTACTTTTGCAAAACAAATGCTAGATGCTGGAGCAATCGCCATTATTGGTTCACACCCGCATGTGCTACAACCAGTAGAAAAATACCTTACCAAGGACGGTAGAGCCACCTTAATCAGTTATTCGCTTGGAAATTTTGTCAGTTTTCAAGGTTCAACTCGCACGCGAAGCACTATCATTTTATTAATTGGCTTAACTAGAACCATGAATGGAACCATTATTAATGGTGTTCGTTTTGTACCAATGTATATGATGAATCGCAGTGGGACAGACAAAATACACTTGTCACAATTAACGCCTAAAGATAAAGCATGGCCTACCTTTGGTTACATTGCCCGAGCCATTCCTTTAAGAAATGCAATTTATGAGTTGCCTATTGTTACCAACCCAAGCTGTCAAAAAAATTTAAACGATTAAAAAAAGAGCGCAGGTTTTTAATCTGCGCTTTTTGATCAAATAAATATTTTGGTTTATTGATGAGGTGTGATATCAAAATTACCAATGGTAATCTTATCAACTAACATTGAGCTAAAGTTAGCTGATGCAGTATTAATTTGATCTGTAAAGGTTGTTGCATTTGTTATTTCACCTAGCAAGTAGGCATTTAACAAATTAATAAATGCGAGTGTGTCTGGAGCAGCAACTGTTACAGATACTGATACATCTATACCACCTGAAACTTGTTGCGCAGAATTGATATCTAGTACTTTCATATAAATCTCCATTTTAATATTAAACCACTACTTGCAACTGCCGTTTTACTATATTTTCTTTAACATCAAAATGCAAGACAATACTTGCAGCAAAACAGCTTCAGAAAGATTACTGATTAGGATGAAAGTGTGGAGCTAAATAGCTCAGAAAGGGGAGCGTCAATTTTCTCAGAATGCCTATCTCTCCCCAAAAGAAATGAAAAGCATCTATATAAAATTGTTTAGATTGATACAGCTTATCGTAAGCAACCATGTGAAAAAAATAACTGACAAAACCAGTTATTAAAAAGAAAGCTGACAGAAAATAACCTGCTATGCGTTGAATATAATTGCCACCAATGGCATAAAAGATATCAAAGACAACAGCCTTATGTTCTACTTCCTCAAGAAAGTGCCATTGCCAAAGCGAGGTAATTGTTGCGTCAACCCCTTGAAAAAATTCAGGATGACTAAGATAAAATTCTCCTGCTTTGGCAGTAAAATGCTCCATCGCAGCGACCATGGCAAGTCGAATTTTGTGACCTACTACCAAAGCAACCAATGCAAATAAGTTTTGATAAAAATAATTTTTAACTTTTAATTTAGGATAAAAAGGCTTCACTGCCTTGATATATAAACGAAAATGCTCCTTACTATGCCGTATTTCTTGTCTGGCAAAATGAATTGCTTTTTTCTTAAGTGTTTTATTCTTTAGTCGTTTGAGCGACGCAAACACGCAGCTTACAAAAAATCGTTCTCCATAAGGAATACTTGTCGTTAGGGCATTTGCATGAAGGGTTTGAACCGCAGAATGATTAAACCAATAACGCGAAGATATTTTAGCCGTTTTAAAACTAACCTCAGGAAACTGCCTCGACAAATTTTGGTGATTGCTTGAACTTTTAATCAAATCCTTACCTCATCATATTGCAACACAAAAATATTTAAGATTGCATTAATGAGGTAATTAACAGAAATTGGATTCTGAGAGAAGCCTTCTATAAGAATTACCACTATTTAATTAACTAAATGCCTTAAAATCACATAGGGGCCGGCAACATCTTTGAATCATTCTGTTTGCCAACTTCCTCTGCATCCGCTATCGGTGATTTCTGTTCTGGTGTTGTCAGTTTATTTTCAAAAGCAGGGGTATATGAAACACCAAGTTGTGATTTTTCCTCAAAGGCCAATAGCAAAGACCAATGTTGCTCAAGAAAACGTTGTTCATCTTGATTTAAATCTGTCATCTCGTCTTTCATCTCTTGTTTGAAAGTAGTTAAATTTATACCTTTATTAAAAAAACTATGATTTACTAAACTACTTGTAAGATGCAAAATAAAATCCTTGGTTGCTTTAGCCTGAAATGCTGTTTGTACTTGCTGAACATATTTTTCAAACAAAGTTTGTTTTTGTATCATTCTATCAATTTGTGTTTGTGGCATTTTTGCTTTTTTGAGCCTTTCCACTTGGTTATCAAACGGATTGCAGATCCGCTCAGGAATCACTTGCCACCAAAGTTTTGTAGCTAAGATCTCATTCAAGGCCTGCATAAGGTTGAGCCTTTCAATGTCTTGCATATCAATTACATCCAAAATTGCTTTAAGCTGAGCTTTATCTTGCAACAACTGCGGCATCTTTTCTTTGAAATAAGTCTGCATAGCTTCTAGTTGTCTGAAACTTGCCACGCATTTGGGAGCTTTATTTTGAATTGAGCTCAGCAACACAGCAAAGAAATCATGCTCAATGGGCTGACTGTCTATAGCAAACGGATTAATTTTGTTTATCTCTTCTTGCGTGGGTGCGCGATCCATTTCGCGATTCATGCGATCTGCTAAGGCAGCAACCACCAAATCATTACCTGCAACATCCAGCAGACCTTGTTCAAAATAAATAATATCCTCTTGCACTATCCCAGGATTTTGCGGATGAATAAATACTTCTTCTAAATAATTTTGTATACCCCCTAAACTTTTTATAAAATTATTGCGTATCGTTAGCAAATCTTTGGAAAAGGTGACCGTATTTCTTAGTATTGCTTCGGCATTGTGCCGAGAAATCCCTATTATGGCGTTAAAAAAATCTTGCTTTTCTTGAAGAGTTAATAAAGAACGTATCTGATCATTAAAGGCTTGTAAAACCTTACTTTTGCAAAAATCTGCTATCCAATCTTTAAGAGAGGGGGGTAATTGTGCCTTTTCATGAAACGAGCCCATATCAGCAATTCTTGTTATAACGCGAGGGTAACAAGAAGGGTTGTTAGGACCATGGGCATCTCGAATTTCGGCAAGCTTAAGAATAAAATTTTCTAGCCGTGTCGCGCGATTCTCATCACTGCCATCGTTTTTATCCATCACCACCACGTAATAATAGGCAAGGCGTCTATATATATCATCATAGACTACCGCTGCTTTTAAGCCCCCAGAATGAGACACCTCGCTGTCAGGATTAAGGGGTGGTATTAATAAATTTGTCCATCCATTAATTATTACTTTTGCATGTTTATTAAATCCTCGCCAAGCAGATTGTGCTGTATCTAATACCTCAATCGAAGTAAAAACCTCGCTTGAGGCTTGCATGATCTCTTCATCCATTAACAATAATTTTTCTCGATGCGCATTGATGAAATTAATAACATTCATTTGCGAAGCCCCTTTTCTTTGCGCCTGAACTAACATTGCATCTAATAGCGTATTTCTAATACATTCATGGATCTTGTTAATTGCTTCTTTTTCATCTTTTATTTGAGAATAGGCTAGCACTGCCTCTTGAAACTGAGGAACGATGGTATTATTAAAATGCGAATTCGCTCTAGCAAATTTACTTGTATATTCAGTGCCACCGCCCCCTTGATTCAAATTAGCTTCATAACGCTTAACATTTGCTTCTATAGTATGTAAAAGGTAAATAGCCTCTGACTTGCATTCATCTAATAGGTTGTTATCATATAAAAATTGTATTGGCGAAGAATCACAGATTAATCCAAATTTTTGCTCAATACTTGCAAAGTGAGTGGTGAATATAGCAGCATCTTTCAATAAAGTGGATAAAGGATATCCATAAACCAGACTATCGGCAAACAAGTTTTCGATAAGCGATTGATCCTTTAAATAGCGAAGTTCAGATATTGGAAGTGATTTATTAACGCCTTTGGCTAGCAACAGAGTTACAACTTGAGGCAGATTATCATGCACAGCACGTGTAAGTGGCGTAAAATTACCAAAAACTACATCTAACTTAGCCCCAGCTTCTATTAGTGCTTTTGCAACCTCTTTATTACGGTGTGTTATAGCCAAATGTAATGCGGTTTCTTCTTGAAATACCGCCTCTATATTTGCATTTGCGTTGATGAGCATTATAGCGATGTCGTTTTTGCCTTGGATAATCGCACGTTGTAAGGCCGTGCGGCCTTGGCTGTCTCGTGTTTCCTTATTAGCACCTGCATCTATTAAAACCTTGGCAATATCAACTCTGCTTGAACTGATAGCTCTATGTAACGGCGTATCATCTCTATATAATACTTCTATGTTTACGCCAAATGCCACAAGTACCTTGGCAATTTCTGTTTGATTTTGCTCAATAGCATGGTGTAAAGGCGTTCGTCCTTGTTGTCCCAAAATAGCTTCCTTATTTGCACCCTGTTGTAGTAATGCAGTAGCAATCTTAACATTTTTAAAGGAAATGCTCGCATGCAACGGCGTAAACCCATCGCAACTTATTTCAGTCTTTGCGCCTTTTTCAATTAATTTCAAAGCTATTTCTGTTTGATTTTTTTCAATTGCAATTCTAAGGGGTGTAAGGCCTACTTTCATTGAGTATGGCGTATGTATATTTGCATTACTGTCTATCAATTTTTTTGCAATTTCGACTCGACCATGAAATATCGCTCGCAATAAAGGGGTTTGACCTTGATATAAAATTTCTTTATCTGCGCCTGCTTCTATAAGCGCAAGTGCAATTTCGGCTTTCTTTTGCAGTAAACTTTCATCAATTTTTATTTCGCTGTCGTCGATAGTTGCATGTAGTGGGGTATTCCCTGCCTCCCCTGTTTCTAGGTTTAAAAGTGCCTTTTGTGCTATCAATGCCAGTGCAATTTCCTTATTATGCAACAAAATACTAAAATCTAATGGCGCAAGACCATCATGCCTTACATTAATGTCGGCATGTTTGATTAACATTAATGCCGTTTCATTGAGCCCCAGATCAATGGCTGCATGTAATGGTGTAAAACCAACTTCCATTTCTCTGTTTGCTTCAAGATTAACATTGCTTTTAATTAAGGTAGCAGCCATTTCTTGACTTTTAAGACTAATAGCAAGATGCAATGGGGTTTTCCCAAAATATAAAGCTTCTTTATCTGCCCCTTTTGCTAGTAGTTCTTGTAAAATATTATTGCACCCCTTAATTATTTTTCCATTAGAAATAATTTCAAGCGCTGATAACGCGTTATTTGATGAGGTTGCCCAAAGCTTTTTATCTGATAAAATTACCCAATGTAATAGGGTATTTCTTTTGTCAATTTTAATGTTAATGTCTAATGTTGCGATATCTACATTTTTTAAAAGCGTAAACAATAAAGTATCATTATTTGCAAACGCTGTTTCTAAAATGACATAAAATATAGATTTATCTTTGTAAGGCCCGGTGGGGATTTTGACGTTAAAATTCAACACTTTTGCATATTTTTTAATAAATGGCACAAGCTTAACTGTCTGTTTATCGTCAAATTTGGTTAAGCATAACTTCATGAGTCTTGCTTGAATAAGATCATTTCTACCAATAAGGTTATATAATTTATTCAAAACATGTTCTGAGAAATTTTCATCTAAATAATCAAAAATCTTACTATCATACCATCTAGATTTGAGATCTTGTTTGTTGGTTGATAATGCCTGTTGAACCATTTGCGCTCTTCGAATGCCTGCGCGATAACTTGAATAATGCCAGGTTGCATTTAAATTGGTTAAATTTCTAAACCAATTTTTCCAGGTGAAACTGTCCATTCCCGTTGTAAAGGCAGCTATTTTTTTAGGATCGATTAGACGCTGATTCTCAAAAACAGCAAAGGCTTTGTCATCGAATCTTTTAAGTAAATATTGCAATGAAGCGCTAAGGGCGCCTGAAGCGAACATGATTCCCAAAGCCAGAGGCCAAAAACCAGATAGCACACCATAGATCCCTCCGACCAAAAGCCCATGAAACAATGGGTTTTTAAGCTGATCCATCGCTTTGTGAGATAAAATATAATTGAATTTTTCTCGTAATTTTTGCATTAATAACATAAGATTTCTCGCAAAAAATAAGGGTATTTGACCAATGAATCGATTTCAAAAATTATAAACCTGGTTTGGTTTTTTGTTTTTCTGCTATTAACTCTGGAATGTTCTCACAAAGCTTTTCTTTTTCAATTGATAAACGAAGGCCACCACGATATTTAGAATAATACCAAGTCGCATTGACATCCGTTAAATTAGAAACCCAGCCTCGCCATGTAGTACATGCGATGCCACATTGAACCGCCTTAAGCTCTTTCTCAGATAAGTGAGATAAGCTATAAACATTATTAAGCGATTGATAGGCATTATTTTCAAACTTTTGATAAAAAGATTGCACTATTTTACTCGTGATACCACTAACCATTGCTAAAGTACTGGCCATTAACCAAAGACCTGTCGTCACACCAAAGGCGACACCAAGTAAAACTGCTTGCATCAAGGGACTTTTAAGCCTGTGAATTAAATCTTTTCGATAAGACTGAAAATGCAGGCTATTTCGATTTAAGGGGGCCTTCATTGGGCAATACTTAGCTCTAAATTTTTCTATTAGCTCATACTGATTCTCATTTGGTGATACTTGATGTCTTTTATGGCGCAGTAAACCAAAAATTTGAGTTACGTCTTTATCCGTGTGCGCCAATAAATAGCATACCGCTAAAGCAAAGCTACGCCCTTTACCAGCTTTGCAATGGATATAAACTGATTTGTTATTTTTGATAAGGTCATTCATCTCATCGACAATTTGTTTGACCTCATCAATATCAAGATTGCCACCAAAATCATCACAAGGGATCAGTCGATGAGAAACCTTATGATCTGTCCAGTATTTAGGTGAAACAGGCGCCAAACCAAGCCCTTCCCCCAGTGCTTCCCAAAGGTTTACCACGGAATACACTGCCTTTAATGATCGGCCTTGTGCTTTGCATTGAGCACGAATTTTCTCGCCATGATTCCCCATTCCCCAGAACGAAGTCGCGATTGGCATGGCGCCAAGAAATAAGCCGCTGATGATTTCATTCCAGTGTTGAATATTCGGATTTAATTCTGGTAATAAAGTGCCAGTATAAAATGACACTACAAATTCAATTCTTTGTTTCAGTTCTTTATAGAAAGCCATAGAATTTCCTTAGGAAAATATAGTCAGGAAGTGTACTCTTGGAGTGAGTAAGAGTCAATCAATAATGAATGCAAGAAGCTGCATGACAGCAGAATTTAAGAGAAAATTACTATTTTTTTATTTTTGTGTATATACTCTTCCCACTTTGAAGTTCGAAGTTTCGTCATTGCTGTAAAGGTTACATAATTCGTTGATAAAATATATTAACGAATATGGAGCCTTTACAATTGCGAGCTTTTAGCGAAGCAATCTATCTTAAATGTCAATATGTTTTCGCTTTTCCGTCTTTGCCAAGAGCGAAGCGACGCGGCAATCCAGTATGGTAGGAGCAATTGAGCGAGAAAAGCAAATTAAAGGTGGTTCTAGAAAAAGAAATTAGCACTACTTGAAAGTCTCAATCCTGATTGGCAAGATTTTTATAAATCATTGCTCTAAGACTAGATTGCTTCCCCTTCGCTTTGCTCTGGGTTGCAATGACGAAACTCCTAATTTCAAAGTGAAACGAGTATATACTACATTTTCTTGTATAGATCTTCAACTCAATATTTCATTTTTAAAAAATTAGACTTTTAAAAAACCCAAAGATGATTTTGCTTGAATTATACTTTTTTTATTATAACCATTAGGAAAGTGAAAAATGAATGTGCTGCACCACTTAAATATCCACTCTATCATTGAAGAAAGTTTGGCTTTAAGCGATGATCTTGCACATAACCTTCCTGAAGACTTAGCCCAAAGGGCCCACCGATTTACGCTTTTAAAAGCAGCCTCCCTTGAAGAGCTGCAGTTATTTAAACTCTCGGGTAAAAGTTCTGCTGAACAATTAAGTCGGCTTAAAGAAAACGTAGATTCGAGAATTTTAACCTGCGTTAATATTCACGAAAAAACCTTTTTAAAAGATCTCAATGCAGTCATATCTCGCGCCATTTTAATGCGAAAAGAAAATGAAGACATCACTCACATCAATCTACCTTGTCTCAAACAAGAATCTGGCTATTTAAGTAATCGAGATTTAGCCATGTTCAATGAAATCGATTTGATAACGGCGCGTACAAAACACCAAGAACACCCTAAGCTTATCTTAGCTGAAAATGGCTTTAAAGATGGATTAAAATTAGCTTTCGAATTGACAAGGCGATTTTTTCAAATCAATAAAGCAATTTTTTTAAAAGCGAGGTACCTATTGAAAAAATTACATAAAATTCACCAAAGGAAACTAAGAAAAAATGCGCAAGCAGTGATGGCTGAAAAACCGACACAGCCACCAACGGATAGTCACTGATTAAAAATCTATTTCTTCAGTTGCTTTGTACTTGCCGCAACTCTATCCATGCACGCAAGTAATACGCCAGAAATTACAAACACCAAATGAATAATCACCATCCATTTAACCTGAGCATCTGACACTTTACCCACATCCATAAATACTTTTAAAAGATGAATTCCAGAAATAGCAACGATTGAAGCAATTAACTTCAATTTAAGGGTACTGAAATCAACAGTTCCCTTCCATTCTGGTTGATCTTCATGATCTCCAGTATCCATTTTTGAAACAAAATTTTCATAGCCTGAAAAAATCACGATTAAAAGCAGGTTGCCCGCCAAAGACAAATCGATTAATGACAAAATCCCCAACACTACCTCATTTTGCTCTATTGTCAACATATGAGTCGCAAAATGAATAAGCTCCTTAAAGAAACTAACAAGCAATATAATGAGAGCCCCGACTAAGGCAACGTAAATGGGTGCCATCAACCAGCGACTAGCAAATAGCCCTCTTTCAACAATATGCTCAATATACTTTGCTTTAGACATATTTTCCCCTAAACCTTCCATGAATTTCCCATCGATCATAAAAAAAACAACAAAATATGTCAAAAGTAGATAATGATGCTGAAGATTAAAAAACCTATCATATGGCTTACCTGGCACATAGCATTTACAACGCCGTTTGCTTCTGTGGCAGAAGAAATGCACGAAATTGGAAATTTTTAAGCTTTCAGATTGGCAAGTTATTGTTAGAAAAACATGGCTTTCAAAAAATAACAACCAATAGTTTGGTTAAAGATGCAGATCCAACTCTGATAGCCTGTTTCGGAAATAATACACCTAATGCACAAAGAGCCTCTTTTTGCGAAAAGGTAGCCTCTTTGCGTGCATCTCATCCTTTTTTATCTTATTAGCAACTGACTTTATCTGAAAATCAACCTTTCTACTAGATAAAAGGATTTTAACTAACTTATAATGCTTTCGAAATTTTAAAGTTAACCCTCAGGTATACCATCATGTTAGACAATTTGAGCACATTGAATAATGGAGATGAAGCCAAGGATGATGCGCGAGGAATAAAACGAGTTGCTGAAGACAATACGTTTCAAAAACCAGCGAAACGCCAAAAAGTAGCTCCCCAGCAAGCTGTCGGCGAAACGATGCAAACTGACATGCAAATCACTGAACCTAAATGGGTAAGCATTAATAGCAATGCCTTTAATCAAGAGGGCGATTCTAAAAATTTTAAAGAATTTATCAACAATCTCATTAAATTTGAAAGTTGCACACCCACTGCAGAAATTCTTAAATATACTGATAAAAACACGTTAAGTCGCATTTTAGATTACTTTAGTAACAATACACAATCTAATGAAACAGTTGCAAATTATGGCAAAGAAATTTCAAAGCTAACCCCTGGCAGCAATCTCATCCTCAATAGAGGGCTAACCGGTTTACCTTATACAATACGCATTAGCCGATCTCTTGATGGAATATTTGATTTGTCATTTAAGTGCTTAGCGCCTCCCCTTTCTTATCGTGATTTTTGCTTAGCACTCAAAAAATCTGAAAATCGTATACCCAGTGACGAGCTGAGTCAGCTTATCTCGCGTGAACATTTGTCCACCATCTTTGATTACTTCTCTGAAAACAAGAAACAAAACGTTACCGTTAATGATTTTGGCCCAAAGATTGCAAAATTAGCCCCGAACGAATCATTAAGGCTCGATAAAAATAAAACTGGCTTGCCGCGGACTTTGAATGTGTTAAGAACGCATCAAGGCGAATTTATGCTTCTTTTGGAAACAAAAAGTAAATTAGCCAATGGCAAAAAACAATCTTTAGACATAATTGATGGTAACTCAAAATCTGGCAAACCAGCATGGCGAATAGATTCTAAAGAAGTAGCATATTTCAATTTGGTGGTACCTTTGGAGAAAGATAAAGATGAAGATAAAGATAAAAATCTCCTTGAAATCAAGCAAGAAGTCATTTTTTCGCAACAGTTCTCATCTAGATATATTGATACTAAACAATTAGGTCAAAAATTTACTAAAACTAAAAATAACAAAACACAAAATAAAGTTAGTGTTTACTCTGAAAAAGCAAACTGCGGCTCACTGCGTTCTTTTATGAAAACTGATACTTATAAGCATTTTTATCTAAAACAAAAATATTTATTGCTTTTAGATATTTTCAATGGTGTTAAATTAATACATGAAAAAAATTATGTTCATCAGGATCTTAAACCTGATAATATCTTAATCGAAGGCGATGCCATCAGAGGCTATAGCGCCAAACTTACTGATTATGGTATTACAACAACAGAAAATGAACCTAATGCTTGGGGATTATGCACCTTAGGGTATGAATCGCCTGAAATTTCCTGTGCTTTTAGAAAGCCCAAACCCTTTGATAAAAATTATACGTATTTATATGAATATTATAATAACCCAGATTTTGAAACACTTTCCAGGCAGCACAATATTAAAATAAATGACACCGCACCGCATCAATACAACGATATGTGGTCACTTGGTATTATCGCCTATGAAATGATTTATGGAGAACGCCCTTTATTGCCAGAAGCACAAAATAATATCGACAATCATACCTTGCTAAATCATTTGCTTGATCCAGATTGCACGCAAAGGCTAACCATCAATAAAGCAATAGATATCTTAAAAAACTTGATAAGCAAAGAAAACGCTAACACTATAAAATTGACGTGAATGATTTAATTAAATTTAATTAGGTATTAACTTTAAATTCTATCACAGCATTATCGTTAAATTGAGCTCGATATAGACCGGGCCGAGCATAGACAATTTCACCAAGCGCTCCTGTTATGAGTAAGCTTCCTTTTTCAATGCGCCAGCCCTGCGCTAGTACTTGATTCACTAACCAGCGTAATGCTTCCCATTGATCTCCCAATGCATCAAAGCCTTGCCCTTGACTGATAATGATATCATTGTGCAACAAACTGACGGTGACTTCATTAATATCTTCACCATACCAATTAACATCCGGGTGAATTATATAACCAGTAGAACATGCGTTTGCAGCCACCAATTCAACAGCATTCATCGGCATGCTTGCAAAATTAACATTTGGCAATTCAATCACAGGAACCACGCGTTCAATGTAAGCCTTTAAAGCACCTGTCGAAGGAACAGATTGTCTGATCGGTTTTTTAGTGATAAACCCTAATTCGGTTTCTACCATTAAAGCATTAAATTTTGTTAACGAAAATTCAGGCTTTGCAGAAAAATTACCACTTTTAAAAAGGATCCCAAAAATGGGGCGATTAATCCCATAAAGAGTCTGAGAACCATAATTGGTTAAGCCTGCTTTAAATCCTGCAATCTCATCTTTCGCCAAACGCCCTTTGACATAAGCAGTTTGGATCTGGTAAGCACTGGACATATCAATAGTAGCATCACTAGAAAGATTTGGAATGGCTTTACCAGCTTCATGAGCCTGAAGCAATTTTTTTGATAAAGCATCAACCTGCGCTTGCAGCCCCAGACTAATACTGCTTAACAAAATACCAATAAAAATAGTTAAAAAAGAATTTTTACTCACACTTCCTTACCTTTTTGCGGTGAAACATAGTGATAAACTAAATTTCACCAATACTGCACCAAAGGATGTTATTGAACTTTGTTCCACCCTTTTGAGTCAATGGAATAATAAGAGATCCCTACAGTAAAGAAGGATCGTTACAAATTTAGTGTACCTACTTACATTTGTTAGGTGATATTATATGGCGTTAGATGGTGGGGATAAAAAACGACATCTGAAAAAGTTACCGCCAAAATCTTTCGAAGTGGCAGAAGGTGACGTCATTGGAGGTTTAATTTACGTCCGTGACAAACCCCTTGGAATTGAAGAAGGCATGGTCGGAATAAGCATTGATAGTCAAGCTTATCGCCAATACCTCAAGGATTTTATCTTGACGCTGGATCAAAACAAAAACCAGCAAAATCCATCTCCAATACAAACAAAATACAATCAACTCGTAAAGTACTCATCTTTTGATGAATTAACGCCTACACAACAAAATCTTGTGATTGATATTTTTTTGCATCATCCAAATTTAAAACCATTTCTTGATTCACTTGATTCCTCTCAAAATAATGAGGCCGCTGAACTTATTAAGCTTGACCTTGAGCAGCCGTTACATAAAACGATACCCGTCCCTTTTAAGGATAACTTCAAAAAAATATTTACTAAAAAAATGCATGAAATATCAACGACACAATATGAAAACGAAGGTATGGGCGGATTACTCTTTGCTGAATATAAAAATCATTGTGATATAAAATCTGGTGAGCATTTTGCCAAGCAAATTCAGAAACTGATCCAAGGAGGAAGCCATGACCCAAATGCGCCTAAGAATGCTGTTTATATGATAAAACAAGATGGGAAATTGGGTTTATTTGGCGGCACAGGCCCAGGCCCACAAAAGATTTTAAAAACCACCACAGGCAAAGCATTACAAAAATATGCAACGCCCAAATGGCTCATTCCAACCCTTGGGCTATCTGGCTTATATTTAGGAGCTGTTTTAGGTATTAGAAGACTTGGCTATTTGCTTACTAATAAGCCTACCAAAGTTAATTCAGATGCCATGATTGAAACGATAGCAACAAAACTCGCCAGAGCCAAAGGATGTCAAACTCAGAATATTGAAATTCTCAACGGCACTTATGAAAATGATAGTCCTAAATTTGTGACCATGGTGACTTGGACACCAGGTTGTCTTGACTTTTCAGACAAACTCAAAGGTAAAAAAGCACAAGGTGTATTAGTTGCTCATTCCTTAGAAGGCGAAGTATTGAAAATAGACAAAGAAGGGAATATTTTGATCAAAAAAGAAATTGGCATTGAGCACCAATATTTTA
The DNA here is from genome assembly GCA_018242045.1 of Pseudomonadota bacterium. Lineage (GTDB taxonomy): Bacteria > Pseudomonadota > Gammaproteobacteria > Berkiellales > Berkiellaceae > Berkiella. The sequence continues at coordinate 142,070 of JAFECR010000010.1, forward strand.
AAATTGACAAAAATAAAAATCAACAAATCATTACCAAAGATCAAAAAAATGAGTTTAATACCATTAAACAAGCTTATGACGAAGCATTTTATGTATCTGAAAATAAAATAGATGGCTTAGGAGAATCGCTTATCACCTTCATTAGTCTTGGAGATAGAGATGGCATTGGCAAGAAAGGGCAAAATAAAGCCTATATTCCTGGCAAATCCGGCAAAATGCAATTTTTCGGCATCGATTTTGGCAAAGCATATCAAGGACCCAACCCAATTATTGGTTCATTAAAAGATGATTTTAGTTTTGAAAATCCTAAATCCTCTCCCCCTAAATCTTGGTTTGTTGACGAAAGATTTCACAACTATTCCATGTTATACGATAACCCTTTGCGCGAAAAGATGAAAGGGATCTATTTGTTGGCAGCGCTAAGAGGAAAGTTGCTAGAACCCCTTAAAACACAAATTGCCGATGAATACAAATCAACTGATCCAGACTTTGCTCAAAAATTAAGTAATTATCCTGGTTCACCAGGTATTGATTTTGATCTTGAGATAATTGAAGAACAGATAAATCATTTTCAAAATAAAAAGCAGGAAAACCCAAAAAAAGCAAAAGAATTTGAAAATTACATCACCAAACTTGAAGAAATTAAAGAACTTGCAAAAAATACCGATGATAAAATTTTAGAGATATTTTCAAACCGCATGCAATTATTACCATCTCAAATTGACGTTTTAGATTCGATTGAAAAATTAACTGCACGAAAAGCGCACAGACTAACCTCTGATGGCAAGGTAATACTTAACCATATTCGCATTGACAATGCAGATAGAATATCTTGGCAATTTGACAAAGATAACCTTGTTTGTGGCCCATTAGATCAAGCTGAGCTAGGGCCTTTAATTCAAAAAATAGACAGCATGAAAAATTCCTTAGCAAATCAAATTACTCGCTTAAAAACTCAAGATAAATTAGCACAAGCCAAAGATTTAGAGAAACTGTTAGATGTATTTAATAAAGTCAAATTTACCTCAATGACACAAATCAAAATCCCTTTTGATACAGAATTAATAAAAACGTTTAATACCTATGTTACCGAAGAACTTGCAGCAAAAGTTCAACAACTCCCAACATTTCAAAAAAACGTTTTAAAAGATTTTGACCGTAACCGCGCCAAGATGGATAATTTTACCAAACCGAAAAAACCAGAGCTCTCACAAAAAAAGCCCCCTGAAGATCTAGCAAATGAAAATTTAGTAAGTGAAGATTTAGGAAACGAAGATTTAGTAAATGAAGATGATCTTTTTCAACAAAGAAAAGGCTTACGGTTTGTTGCGCCATCTCATACTCAACCCTCCCCCAAAATCGAGGTAATCGCAACAGCACAAACCACACTTGAACAATTAAGCAATTACTTAAAGAAAGAAAAGGATAATTCACCCATATGGCAAAGGCACCATCTCAAAAAAGTTAAATCAATCCAACTGGGAGCTTTTGAAAAACCCAATACTTTAGAAATGACTTTTAATAACCAAAAACAAAACACAACCGTGAAAGTATTTGCCAAAGCAGTATCAGACACGAACGTTCAATATGCTACGACCAATAGCTTAAGTGAAGAACAATTTAAACTTGCAGCGACTGAGGCTTGTCGATTGGCTGTTTTTAGTGCAACTCAAAAAACTCAAATGACGATTTCAACAGAACTCTCCCCTGAAAAACAACAATTTTTGCGAGAAGCTTTTTCAAATGCAATTCAAGAAGCCATCAGTGCAAACATTTTCACTCACGAAAACAAACCCATCGTTAGCGATCAAAAGGTTCAAATCAAACCTTCGCTTTAACTGCTCTATTTAAGATGCCACTACACATTAAAGCGGCCAAAATAACCAAGAAAGCGCCTATCCATATTGACAAGCCATTATGAGATAACCCTAATAAAGTTAGTAAAGAAATAGTTAAAATTGGATTAAAATATGAAAGCACACTCAATAAAGTAAAATGTCCATGTTTCATGGCAACATCCCAGCAAAAATAAGAAACCGCTAAAATGCAGCCCCCCAATATGATAAGCAACCATTCAAATAAAGTAGGTTGAATAAAGGCGTTACTTGAAAAGAGAAAGCAAAAGGCAAATATACTGCCTAAGCCAATATACATCCCAATCATGGCAGAGTTTATTTGGCTTACCTTATGTGTTATCAAAACATAACTTGACCATAAGATAAAACTCAAGATGGCAAGAAGATAACCTTGGGTATAATCAAAATGATAGCCCGAAAACAGTTTTCCATCCGTAAGGACAATAGCGACACCAATAAACCCTATCAGACTGCTTAAAAATGATCGCCAACATGGACCTTGTCGCAATAACCACCCACCCATCGCCACAACAAAAATTGGCCAGGAAACAGATAGTGTACTGACTTGCTCTGGCGGGGCAAACCGTAATGCTCCAACAGAAGCAGCATGCGCGCCACAGATGCCACTAGCTCCCATTACCCAAACAATGGGTTTATATTTCACGGTATGCCAATTTTTACGAACACTAACCACCATCGCATAAATTAAAAAACAAATCATCCATGCGCTGGCTAAGACTTGAAAAACAGGAAGGCGATTTAAGTGCAGATTAATTAAAGTGTCTATCGACCAAAGGATGATTGCGATACAGCCAAGATATGTTGCTCTTGTTCGGGTTACTACCATGTTTTAACAACAACTAAGGCAAACCCATTTCCATCCCTAAGCATATTCCTGCTCCTAACAATGCAGCTCCTGCTGTAATACCAATCAGAATTGGTATGCTTTGACAGTATACCGCTGTCAACATATAGGCAGCAAAACCAGATGAAACAGCAACAAGAGCAGTAAAGAGGATAAAGTCATCAATCTGGGAATATCCATCTTCATCCTTAACGATATTATTATCGTTTGCTCCAGAGACTAAAACAATTTCTTGCTGGCTTAGAGCTCTCATCTTGGCACCCCCTACATATGCACCGTACTTCAGTGTATCTGCAAATTATGAATAACTTAAACTTCTCATCCCAAGTTTCTGTTTATGAAGCCTCTATTGGAAGTGGAGAAACTAACATATTATAATAAAACAATCAAGCAAATAAGTATTTTAAATAACAAAAATAAATACTAGTTAATCTTCTTGACTGTCATGCCTGAACTGTTACAATTGTAATCTTATTTTATTAAATCACCTAACTCGTAAGGTAAATCATGAAAGAACTTAATTTAAAAGAAATCAATTTTGTGGCTGGTGCTAGCGCTAATTTTACTGCAACTAATTTTACTGCAACTAATTTTACTGCAGCTAATTTTACTGCGGCTAATTTTACTGCGGCTAATTTTACTACAGATTTCTTTGAAGCTGGGGCTTTTGGCCTTGGCGCGATTACGGTTGGGATTATTTATTGTATTAATACACTTACCGCTGTATGACCCTCCCCCTACAGATGCATTGTATATATCCAGTGCATCTGCAAATAACTTAAATTTCTCATTCCTATTTACAAAGCTTTCCTTACAGGTTTTAAAAAAAATTTCATTAAATGATCAAATCTATAAGTTAAATAGAAAACAAAAAAATAGATATTAGTTATTCTTCTTGACTAGTATACCTAAACTGTTACAATGGCAAGCTTATTCTTTAACTCACTTAACTCGTAAGGTAAATCATGAAAGAACTTAATTTAAAAGAAATCAATTCTGTGGCTGGTGCCGGTGCTAACGCTAATGAATACGCACCTTATGTTACTGCAGCGATCTCTTTCTTCGATCCTAGCGATCTAAGCGCTGCTCAAAAGTTTGGCGTTGGATTTGCTGGTATTGTTGCTGCAGCTGAACTTACTGCATTCGCTTCTAGCATAATGATGGGAGTTGTGGCTGGCTCATTCATTTCCGCTACCGCTAGCGCTGCAATGAACTATTACAATGCTGAAGGTTATAAGTTTTTTGCTAAAAAATAATCTTTATACTCTTTCCATTTTGAATCCCGTATCAAGTACGGGAATCAAAATGGCGCGAGTATATGTCTATTCCGTATCGACTGATTCAGGTGCCGCTTGTATTGTTGTTTCTCCTTCAGGTTCTACTTCCTTCATGCTCAAACGAATTCGACCTTGTCTATCAATTTCTAAAACTTTAACTTTTACAACTTGACCAACCTGCAGTACCTGGTTGATGTCCGAAATTCGTTGACTGGAGATCTGAGAAATGTGCACTAAACCATCTTTACCAGGCAATACAGTAACGAAAGCACCAAAATCAACAATTCTGGCAACTTTACCTTCATAAATTCTATTTACTTCTACCTCTTCAGTCAGTGCCTGAATACGTTTCATCACCGCTTCACCAGAATATCTATCGTTAGCGACAATATTAACCATACCATCATCATTAACTTCAATACTGGTACCTGTTTCTTCAGTAAGGTTGCGAATCGTAGCGCCGCCTTTACCAATAATATCTCGGATTTTTTCAGGATTAACTTTTAAGGTATACACTCTTGGCGCAAAGTCAGACATTTCTGTGCGTGGTGCATTAATTGCTTGTTCCATGATATTTAAAATATGGATAAGTCCTTTGCGAGCTTGGGCAATGGCAACTTCCATAATTTCACGAGTAATACCATCAATTTTGATATCCATTTGCAAGGCGGTAATACCTTGTTTTGTACCTGCGACTTTAAAATCCATATCTCCTAAGTGATCTTCATCACCAATAATATCTGAAAGGATAGCAAATTTATCTTCTTCCTTAATTAAACCCATGGCGATCCCTGCAACATGAGATTTTAAGGGAACACCTGCGTCCATTAAAGCCAAGCTTGTGCCACACACGCTTGCCATAGAGCTTGAGCCATTAGATTCTGTGATTTCAGAAACAACACGCATCACATAAGGAAATTGATTTGATTCAGGCAAAACACCTTGAACAGCTCGTCGTGCAAGGCGTCCATGGCCAATCTCGCGACGTTTTGGACTACCTATCATGCCAACTTCACCCACGCAAAATGGTGGGAAATTGTAATGCAACATAAAGGGTTCTTTTTTCTCACCCGTGGCGTTATCGATTACTTGTGCATCGCGTCCAGTACCTAGCGTTGCAACAACGATAGCTTGGGTTTCTCCTCGTGTAAACAAAGCAGAACCATGGGTGCGTGGTAACACGCTGGTTTGAACAGAAATCGGGCGGATAGTTTCAGTATCTCTGCCATCAATTCGAGGTTCGCCACTTAAAATACGACCACGGACAAACTTTTCTTCAAGTTCACTCATGGCATTGAGTACGATTCCTTCACTAAACTCACCTTCAGGCGTAACCAATTTTTCAATCAAGCTTTTACGTAAGTTTTTAAGTGTTTCTTGTCGCTGAGATTTATCTGCTATTGAATACGCTTGGCCTATCTCCGAGCCAATTTCTTGTGTTAATTTATTTAAAATCAATTCATGGTTAGTACTTGGCTGCCAAGTCCATGTTGCTTTACCCGCATCCTTAGCCAAAGCTTGCACAGCTTTAATAACGATTTGCATTTTAGCATGGCCAAACATGACAGCTTCTAACATGAGTGTATCTGACAGCTGATTCGCTTCAGATTCTACCATGAGCACGGATGAGGCTGTGCCTGCAACGACTAAATCCAAATCTGAATTTCGCATTTGCGTTGCAGAAGGATTAAGGATCAATTCGCCATTAATATAGCCTACTCGTGCAGCCCCAATCGGCCCATTAAAAGGTATCCCTGAAATAGCAAGTGCTGCGGAAGCACCAATCATAGCGGGAATATCAGGATTAACTTCAGGATTAATAGACATCACTGTCGCGATGATCTGTACTTCGTTCATAAATCCAGCAGGGAACAAAGGACGAAGCGGTCTGTCGATTAAACGTGAAATAAGTGTCTCATTTTCAGTTGGGCGACCTTCGCGTTTAAAAAAGCCCCCCGGGATCCGGCCAGCTGCATACATACGTTCTTGGTAGTTAACCGTTAAGGGAAAAAAGTCTCTTCCTTTAACCTCCTCTTTGATACCTACCGCTGTAACAAGGACGACTGTGCCATCCATATTAACCATCACAGCGCCTGAGGCTTGACGAGCTACAACACCAGTTTCAAGGCTAACAGTTTGATTACCATATTGAAAAGATTTTACACATGTACTCACAAGCAATTCCTTTATCGACGCAATTCTAAGCGTTCAATTAAGTTTTTATAACTCTCTATTTTTTCGAGCTTTAAGTAATCAAGCAACTTTCTGCGACGCGCAACCAAATGCATCAATCCTTGTCGAGAATGAACGTCTTTAGGATGCGTTTTTAGATGCTCTGTTAAATGATTAATGCGTGCCGTCAACAAAGCCACCTGAACCTCAGGGGATCCGGTGTCGCCAGCAAACCGTTGATACTTATCAACAATTTGGGCCTTAGCTTCTACTGAAAGAGACATATTTTACTCCTAGTTAAAACAAGCTATTTTGATTACAAAAAACTACTATTCTTGCTAAAGCCAAGCATTCTATCACAGCTCTCCCCAGATTGGTTCATTTTGGTTTAATAAACGTCTCGGTGCTAAGCGCCCGTGTTCCAATAACTCCCCTACCCCTAAGAAATTTCCATGACTTGACATTAATGCGACCCAGCCAGAATGGGAAGTAGCGACTTCTATTTGTTGGCCTTGAGATAAATAAAGCGCTTTGTCTTTACAAAGCTTAATGACTGGAAGCAAGCGCGCCAATGTAGCTTCGATGGGAAGCACAAAGCTGCGTGCCTCAATACCATACTCTACTAGCTGGGGCATAGAGACCATCTCTTGCTGTTCAAATGGCCATACCCACAGTCGATGCAGCTCACTAAGGTGTGCTCCACAACCCAAATAATTTCCGATATCTTCAACGAGCGTACGGATATAAGTTCCTTTGCTACACACAATGGTCATTGTCATAAAATCACCATCGTGCTGATCAACCCCATCCAGATCCAAGCGATGTATCGTAATTGTTCGAGGTGAACGATTTATTTCTTTTCCTTGCCTTGCCAATTTGTAAAGCGGTTGACCTTGATGCTTAATCGCTGAATACATGGGGGGGATCTGTTGTTGTGTTCCTTGAAAATGTGATAGTACTTTAGCGGTCAATTCACTTGTCAGTATTGGCACATTTTGAATTCGAAGTATTTCACCTTCACTATCACCGGTAGTTGTGGTGATGCCTAATTTCAATTTGGCTTGGTAACACTTTTTCTCTTCTAACAAAAACCGTGAAAATTTTGTTGCCTGGCCAAAGCACAAAGGTAGCATGCCTGTGGCGAGCGGATCTAAACTCCCAGTATGGCCTGCTTTTTGCGCCTTTAATAAATGTTTTGCTTTTTGCAAAGCCAAATTTGAAGAGATCCCATAAGGTTTATTTAATAACAATATACCATCAAGGGGGAAAGTAACTTTTGGGATCATTATTTCTCTGTATTATCTTTGCCAAGCAACTTATCTTTTGCACAAACTTCATCAATCAATTTAGATAATCGATTTGCTTTTATTGTGGTGTCATCATATACAAAAGTCAGTTGAGGCATGATGCGGATTTGCAGGCGTTTTGCTAGCAAAGCACGTAAAAACCCTGCCGCTTTATTAAGCGTCTCTAAAGTTTTTTGTGCTTCTTCTTCCTTAATAACGCTGATAAAAATTTTAGCATAAGCAAGATCCTTTGAAAGCTTTACATCCAAAACGGTCAGCATCGCTACACGAGGATCTTTCATCTCTTGATGGATGATACTTGCTAATTCTTTTTGAATAACATCCGCAATTCTATCTGCACGGTTAAAATCTCTGGGCATGATTTAAGTCACCTGTGGAAGTACTTCCACTTTCTCGTAAACTTCTATCATATCGCCAGTTTTAATATCATTATAATTTTTAACGCCAATACCACATTCCATACCATTTCGAACCTCTTTGGCATCTTCTTTAAATCGTCTTAAGGATTCTAAAGCGCCTTCATAAATAACCACTTCGTTTCTCAGAACACGAATAGGAAGATTTCGCTTTACAATACCCTCAACCACCATGCACCCTGCAATTGCACCAAACTTGGAAGAACGAAACACATCCCTTACTTCAGCTAGTCCTACAATTTGTTCTTTAAACTTAGGACCAACCATGCCAGATATAGCAGATTTAACTGCATCAATAACATCATAAATGATACTAAAGTAATGGATTGCAATCCCTTCTTGTTCTGCAATACGACGAGCCGTACTATCTGCTCGAACGTTAAAACCAACAATAATACCCTTAGATGCCATTGCTAAATTAACATCGGACTCATTCAAGCCACCAACACCACGGCCAACAATTTTTACAGTGACATCATTGTTTGAAAGCTGCTCCAATACTTCGGTTAATGCTTCAACAGATCCTTGTACATCGGCTTTAAGCACAATATTTAATTGTCTGGTTTCGCCCTCTTGCATTCTATCCATGAAGCCTTCTAATTTAGAGGCTTGCTGTCTTGCTAATTTAACATCGCGATATTTACCCTGACGGAATAAAGCAATTTCTCGTGCTTTGCGCTCATCCGTTACAACTGTCATTTCATCTCCGGCTAAAGGTGTGCCAGAAAGACCAAATACTTCGACAGGAATAGATGGACCAGCAACCGCTACTTGATCCCCTCTTTCGTCATTCATGGTTCGCACTCGACCATATTGCAGACCAGTTATAATAATATCGCCTTTATTTAAAGTACCATTTTGAACCAATATAGTTGCAACTGGACCTCGCCCTTTATCAAGTCTGGATTCAATAACCAAACCCGATGCTGGGCAATCTTCTATTGCTTTCAACTCTAACACTTCAGATTGCAATAAAATTGCCTCTAAGAGTTCATCAACGCCTTGACCTGTTTTAGCAGATACCGGAACCAACATAGCGTCACCGCCCCATTCTTCAGGAACGATTTCATGCTGAACCAGTTCATTTTTTATTCTATCTAAATCAATACCATGCTTATCAACTTTATTGATAGCGACAACTAATGGTACTTGGGCTGCTTTGGCGTGCTGTATCGCTTCTATGGTTTGTGGCTTAACACCATCGTCTGCGGCAACCACGAGCACGACAATATCTGTACACTTAGCACCTCTTGCTCGCATAGCACTAAATGCTGCGTGCCCAGGCGTGTCTAAAAATGTGATCATGCCTCGCTTAGTTTCAACATGATAGGCCCCGATATGTTGAGTGATGCCACCTGCTTCTCCAGCAGCTACTTTGGTACGACGTATATAATCCAACAGAGACGTTTTCCCGTGATCAACATGCCCCATAATGGTAACAATCGGTGCTCGAGGTTTTTGCTCACCTTCATAAGTAATGTTAATGGTATCTTCAATTGAGTCTTGTTTACGAAGTATGGCTTTATGCCCCATTTCTTCACAAACTAGCGCAGCTGTATCTTGATCAATGACTTGATTAATAGTCGCCATTGCTCCCATCTTCATCATCACTTTAATAACTTCAACAGCCTTAACTGACATTCTTAACGCTAATTCACCAACGCTAATGGTTTCTGGAATAACAACTTCCTTAATAACTGGTGCCGTTGGTTTTTCAAAAGCATGTTTTTTTAACGTTGTTTCTTCTAATTTGCGTGGGCCTTTTCTTCTTTTACGTTGATGTCTTGTTTCTTCGCTTTCAACATCTTGAATATCGCGAATTTTCTTACTGCCTTTGGGCAGTGCTTTCGCTGATTTCTTAACGCCTGCACTGTCTCTATCGCGTTTTATCCCTTCTTTTTCATTACTTCTGGGTTCTGGCTTGCCTCGGACAGTACGCGCTTTTTCTTGGCGTTCCTGCGTAGCCTCAACACTTGGCGCTGCATCTTGCTCAACTATTTTTTCCTCTTTAGGCGAGGCTTCAACTTGTTCTACCACTTCGCTAGGTATTGATAATTCTTCAAGTGGGGCTTGTGTCGTTTGTATTGGCGAAGGCGCTTGCGCTAAAGTTTCTGGAATTATTTCTGCGGGTTCTGGTGCTACTTCAGATACTTCCAAAACGCTTGGTTCATTACCCTCTGCTTCAAGCGGCGTTGTACGTTTAATAAATTTTCGTCGCTTTTTCGTAACAACTTTAACCGTCTTTTTTGAAGAGCTTCCTGGCACTTTAACATTTAATTCACTGATTTTTTCACGGGTCACTGTAAATTGAGTGACAGCCCCTTTACTTAAAGTTTCTTTTTCCCCGTGATCTTTTTTGAGTTTTTCCAAAAGCTTTTGCTTTTGCTCATCAGTTACCAAATGCTTTAAACCAAGCTCACATTTTACGCCGGCACCTACCAATTGTTTGAGTAGTAAATTCGGTGGAATTTTTAGTATTTCTGCATATTCTTCAACGGTAACGTCTGCCATTGGCCCTCCCGCTGCATTAATTTTCAATAAACCAATGGGCACGCGCAGCCATAATTAACTTGCCCGCTCGTTCTTCATCCATGCCTTCAATATCTAACAAATCATCAACAGATTGATCTGCTAAATCCTCTCTCGTCACAATGCCTTTTTGTGCCAATTGATACGCTAATTGCTTGTCCATGCCATCAACATCCAATAAGTCTGATGCAGGAGCATTTTCTCCAAGGCGCTCTTCTTCAGCAATCGCTTTGGTTAAAAGGCTATCCTTTGCATGTTGGCGCAAAGTACCAAGCAATGCCTCATCCATCCCCTCCACTTCCATTAATTCTTGTGTGGGAACATAAGCTATTTCTTCGATGCTGGTAAACCCAGCTTCAATTAAACTTTCAGCAATTTCTTGGCTTACCTGTAAATGTTGTACAAATAATTGTGATAATTTTTCAAACTCTTCCTGATCTCGTGTTTGTGCCTGATTTTGTGAAATCACATTGAGCTCCCAGCCGGTTAACATACTTGCAAGGCGTATATTTTGCCCGTTTCGACCAATAGCAGCAGAAAGTTGATCATCGGCAACAATAACATCCATAGATTTAGCATCGTCATCAATGATTATCGAAACAACCTCTGCTGGAGCGATAGAATTGATCACAAACTGTGCAGGATTATCAGACCACAATACAATATCAACCCTTTCACCACCCAATTCACTCGAAACAGCTTGCACACGCGCACCACGCATACCAACACAAGCACCCACGGGGTCAATTCTATTGTCCTTGGCAAGCACAGCAATTTTCGCTCGTGAACCTGGATCGCGCGCTGCCCCTTTTAGCTCAATTAAACCATCTCCAATTTCTGGTACTTCAATCTTAAATAGTTCAATAAGCATTTCTGGGCAGGTGCGGCTAACAACTAACTGCGGTCCACGCTGATCGGTACGTACATCTTGCAAGTAAGCGCGCACTCTATCGCCCACGCGAACAATCTCACGCGGCAACATATCTAGACGACGAAGCAGTGCTTCGGCATTACTACCAAGTTCAATGATGATATTATCACGTGTTACTTTCTTAACAGTACCAGCAATCAATTCACCAATACGAGCACGATACTCTTCAGCAATTTGATCTCGCTTTGCCGCTCGCAATCGTTGCATTATTACTTGTTTTGCAGTCTGCGCGGCAATACGGCCAAATTCAACGGAAGGAATTGCTTCTTTAATCACATCTCCTACTTTAACATTCTTCTCTTTTTCTTGAGCTTGAAGTAAGGTCAACTCGGCATTCGGGTTTTGAACACCTACAACTTCACCCTCTTCATTAAGCGCATTTTCGTCAATAACTGTCCAGGTACGAAAAGTCTCATAATCACCTGTGTTACGATTTATGATCACTTTAAATTCCCAGTCAGCGCCATAACGCTTTTTGCTTGCCGATTCTAATGCTGCTTCAAGGGCTTCAAAAACAATTTCTTTTGAGACATTTTTCTCATTAGATACGGCATCTACTACCAAACGGATTTCATTATTCATTGTGTTGCCTCTTACTTGCCGCTGGCAATTTTAATATCTGGTAAGACTTTTGCCTTAACGATATCTTCATAGTTAATCGAAACCATCTGCTCATCAATTTCAATTTCTATGCCTTGCTCGTGGGCGACGCGCAAAATTCCTTTAAAATTCAGCCTATTTTCAATAGCAAAATTCGTTTTAACAAATACTTTCTGCCCTAGTTGCTGCTTAAAATGTGACGGATTAAACAAAGGTCTTTCTAATCCAGGCGATGACACTTCTAAGGTATAATGACCTTTAATTGGCTCTTCAACATCGAAAATAACACTAATTTGACGGCTTAATTGTGCTATTTCATCAATGGTAATTCCGCCTGGCTTGTCAATATAAATCCGGACAACCGTATGTTTACCACCACCAACGCATTCTACACCAACCAGTTCAAAAGCCGTCCCTATCAATACTGGGCCAATAAGGGCCTGCCATTTATCTTGAGACCGCATGTTTTCTTTCCACTAAAACAAACAAAAAAGTGGGCATTAGCCCACTTTTTCTTCTGTATCATTTAGAAAAAAACCCCTAACGGGGCCCTTTCTAACTCACTATAACTATGGCTGGTAGCGGGGGCAGGATNNTTCGGGTTATGAGCCCGACGAGCTGCCAGACTGCTCCACCCCGCGATAAGTCGATGTATAATATGCGAAACCCTCTTGATACGCAAGGCTAAGACAATTAATTAACTTCAATAGCTAACTACGATTGGTCTTTTTTAATTAAAGAATATCTATTTCCTCTACTGACAATCCTGTGTACTCGGCAATCACCGCGCAAGTAACTCCCATCTCCTTCATTTTCTTGGCCATTTCCCTTCTTTCTTCCATCCTACCTTCAGTCCTGCCCTCTAATCTGCCCTCTGCTCTACCTTCTGCTCTACCTTCTGCTCTACCTTCTGCTCTACCCTTGGCTTCGCTGGCATACATTAATGTTTTTTCAGAACTCACTGCTTTCCAATGGGTTTCATAAGCGTCTAATTCCGCTGCAGAATAGGCTGCCTCTTCAGCTAAATTTATTGCTTCTCTTATCTCTGATACTGCCAATAATTCAGGAGAGACTATTTTAGTTTCAGTCGTGATTTCTCGCATAAAGCGCAGCCAAAGCAGTTTTAATTTCTTATCTTTAGTCGAGGTAACTTGAAATTTTGGCAATTCCACAAAAACTAAAGTTAATCCTCTAATAATTTCTTCTTGCGGGTTATCTAACTTCACCAAGCCGTAGTGATGATACCAATCCGGTGTTTTATGATCGAAAATACTATCAATCAATGCCAACCCGTAAACTGGGTTCAAAAGATGATAGGTTTCCCCCGCTTTTAATTGTTTTACATAGGCTTGAGCTGCGCCAAATAATAATCGCTGCATGAAATAATCTGTCCATTCAATCTGCATTTCAACGATAAATATTCGACCTTGTTGATCTTTACATTTCACATCGACAATAGTGCGTTTAAACGCTGGGATCTCAGGTATTTGTTCTGAGGATAAATATTCAAGCGAGACTATCTGACCATCTTGTGGCAACGGCAATACGGCATTTAAAAAACTTTTTAATAAATGTGGATGTTGACCAAATATCTTCTTAAAAACAATATCCGCTTTTGGATCTAAGTACCTGCCCACAATGCGCTTACTCCATGACTAGCATTTGAATATCGTACAGAAATATTTTTTAACATTCAACTATCATTAAATATTTCTGGCTGCAGGCATAACATAATTTTTGCTTGTCTCAACGATAGCTTTTGCTTCGCTTGTTGCCCGAGATAAAGAGATCTGATGGCGATGACGATTGACTGCTAAAGCCGCTAACCATTGCAGGCTTTGCACTCCTTCTGGATGCACGCTTTTAGCATCGAGATCTTCAAAAAAGTCTAAATAGCAATCTTTTCGATTTGCCCCTAACTTCACCAAGATGGCAAGTATATCAACCTTATGAGTTCTTTTTAAAAAGTCGATAAAGTAGGATTTTGAACGATCAGGATCAAACCCACACTGCGTGGCTTGTAACCACGGACGAACTGTTGAATAAATTTTATTAAATTGAAAAAATGCAAAAGTTAAACTAACAAATTCCATTGTTGTTATATTTTCTGTTCCCTGAATGCCGATTACTTTTTTCCTAATAGCTAGCACTAAGCATGTGATAACTTTGAGTATCTGCCTGTTAATATCGAGATTAGGGAAAACATTCAAAAAATAGATACTACCAAAGCAACCTATGATACCTCCTACAAGTAAGGCTGGTGTAATAATTAAATGAAATTTCAGAACCATTCCAGCAGATAATAGAAACACTGAACTTAGTAGTATCAATAAATATAACGGGGCCATAACAACCACAGCAGCAAATAAACCGATTTGACTTCTGCTTTGGTGAAAAAGTTTATGGATATTTTGAATAACTCGAATTGTTGAGGGCTGCATCAAATTTTTCTCGCTAATGGGACATAATTTTTGCTTGCGTCAATAATGGCTTTTACTTGGTTTGACGTCGTAGAGATAGAAATTTTATGTCGATGCTGATTAACAGCCAAAGCTGCTAACCATTGCAAGCTTAACTTCCCTTCTGGATGTACTGCTTTAGCATCTACCTCTTCAAAAGTGGCTAGATGGCAATCCCCACGATCTGCTTCTAACTTAACCAAAATTGCAAGTTGATCGACCCGATGGCTTCTTTTTAAAAAGTCAATAAAGTAGGATTTTGTTCTATGAGAATTCAAACCAATTTCAATGGCTTGACGGCCAAGGGATCTACGTCGAGGCACCTGCACATAAAATTTAAAATAAGTCCTAGCTAAACTGATTAGTTCTTTCACAGTGATGTTTTTTATTTCACGATTTCTCATCACTATTTTTCTAATGCCCAGATCTGCACACGCTACAACATTAATTAAGCGCTCTTCTATTTTTAATGGAGAAAATTTATCTAAAACATAACAGTAACACGACAAAGCTACCACGCCGCTGGCAAAAAAAGTAATTGCTAGGCCTATAGCGGAAGTTATTGCTAAACTTATTGAAGTAAGGGCTGCGAGATATGCCGCCGTTAGGATTATCATAACCCCGGAGAGCGCATATAGAGGAAAACAAACGAGTAGCTCACCTCTTTCTCTGCTCCGATTGAACATCCTATGGATATTTCTAATAATTAGATCTGTTGATGACTTTAATTTCATTGATATTTCCTATTTGCTAGAAAGCTATCATAAATTAAACTTAAAAGCGAATGTATTAAAAAAACAATCAACTTAATGATGTTAACTTACTTTTTGACGCTTTGTTATTCATTTCACCTTAAAGCACACTAGACAATACTCGCTGGCAAATCATATAAAGCGGCGCAGGTAAAATACCAAACCCTAATATGGCTAACCCATTTACCGATAAAGCAATGCGTAGATCAGCTTTGCCGTTAATGGGGTGAGTGGTTTCAGGTTTATCAAAATACATTGCCCGCACAATTTTTAAGTAGTAATAAGCCCCTATCACCGAGAAGAAAACTGCTAAAGCTGCAAGCCAAGTGTAGCCTGCATCCACCAAAGCACTTAGGACAACGAATTTGGCATAAAACCCCACTGTCGGGGGAACCCCGGTGAGCGAAAAAGCAACCAATAACATAATAAACGCTAAAAACGGGCTGCGACTCGCAAGCCCATTTAAATCACTTAATTTATCTGATTCATAGGACTGATGGCTTAAATATAAAATAATGCCAAACGCACAAGCCGTGACCAGGGTATAAACAACAATGTAGTACATCGCTGGTGCATAACCCACTTGAGGCGCCACTAACAGCGCAAGGAATAAAAAGCCAACGTGGGCAATGGTTGAGTAGGCCAATAACCTTTTAAAATTTGTTTGCACTAATGCTGCAATATTGCCTAAAGCAATAGAAAAAACAGCAATAACAATAAAAAAATGACTCCATTGTGTGGCTAACGCGGGTAACATATCGTGTAACAAACGATACGCCATACCAAATGCAGCCACTTTAGGTGCAGTCCCGATTAATAAGGTCACATTGGTAGGTGCGCCTTGATAAATATCTGGGATCCACATATGAAAAGGCACAGCTCCTAGCTTAAATGCAAGACCAACAATAATAAACACCAAAGCAACGAGAGCAACGGCAAGTGTTCCACCTTGTGCTGCTTGCACAAAAAAACTAACTTGGTTCAGTAAAATGCTACCGGATAAACCATACAATAACGAGATCCCATACAACAACATGCCAGAGGCAAGTGTTCCCATAACAAAGTATTTGATCCCCGCTTCTACTGCATTGTTGGCATCTTTTTGCAAAGCAATCAGCGCATATAATGGTAAGGTTAATAATTCTAAGCCAAGATAAAGTAACAATAAGCTTTTTGCAGACACTAAAAACATCATGCCCAACGTTGAAAATAACGCTAAGGCATGAAATTCACCATAAGCCATTCTGCGACTATGCGTATAAACGCGAGAATATATCAACACCAAAAACATCAAAATCAAAATAAAAATCTTGGTCACTTGCGCAAACGGATCGGCAATAAATTGATCTGAAAAAGCGCTTATATGCGATGATTGTGGGAAGTAAACACAGCATATCGCTGTTACGATAAGCGATAGTTGTGCCATCAAATAGGTAATAATTCGATTTCTATCACTTACAAAAAGTGATCCCACCAAACATAGACAGGCTAAACTTGCAAGTACTATTTCAGGCATTATCACCAATAAATCGTTCATCTTTACTCCCAACCGGGCTAATACTTAGGTTTACCAATGTGCTCTAACAAGCCATTGACTGAAGTTTGTGTAATATCAACAAGGGGGGCTGGCCAAATCCCAAAAAGTAAAACCAAAAATGCTAAAATCGCAAGAAAACTGATTTCCCGAAAGCCCACATCTTTTAATGCTGCAACATGGCTATTGGCAATATCCCCAAATACCACGCGTTTTATCATCCATAAGGTATAAGAGGCCCCTAATATTAAGGTTAAACTGCCAAAAAAGGCATACCAAGGGTTAGCCTGAAAAGCACTCAAAATAACAAAAAATTCTCCAACAAAACCAGAGGTTCCCGGTAACCCTGCATTGGCTAAAGCAAATAATACAAAAAAGCTCGCAAACACAGGCATGGTATTGACCACGCCACCGTAAGCTGCAATATCTCGAGAATGCACTCGGTCGTAAAGTACACCAACGCATAAGAAGAGCGCACCTGATATAAAGCCATGAGAAATCATTTGTACATAAGCACCCTGAATTCCCATCGCAGCAATTTGCGGCGAATCTAAATTAATTAAAGAAAAAGCGATGAAAATGCCCAAGGTCACAAAACCCATATGTGCTATCGAAGAATAAGCGATTAGCTTTTTCATATCTTTTTGCACAATGGCAATAAGGCCAATATATACAACCGCGACTAAAGACGCTGCTATAATAAACAATTGCCATTCTCGACTTGCATCAGGAACAATGGGCAATATAAATCGCAAGAAACCATAAGCCCCCATTTTTAATAAGATAGCGGCTAAAACGACTGAGCCCCCCGTGGGTGCTTCAACATGCGCATCAGGCAACCAAGTATGAACAGGTACCATGGGAATTTTAACCGCAAATGCCAATAAGAAAGCTGCCAAAATCCATTTTTGTGCTGTTAAAGAAAGCGGTAACTGCTGAAAAGTACTAATGGCAAAAGAATTTTCTAAACCAAGACCTTGCGCTTGCAAATGGAGATAAATTAATGAAACTAATAAAAAGACTGAACCCAAAAAAGTATATAAAAAGAATTTAATAGTTGCATAAATACGATTTGGTCCGCCCCAGATCCCGATAATTAAAAACATCGGCACTAACATTGCTTCCCAAAAGACATAAAATAAAATGCCATCTAATGCTGAAAAAACGCCACACATCAGACCCTGCATAATTAAAAAAGCAGCCATATAATGCGCAACGCGTGTTGTGATGACTTCCCAGGCAGAAATAACCACGAGTGGTGTAAGCAAACAAGTTAGTACAATTAAAGGCATGGCAAAGCCATCCACCCCTAAATCGTAATTAATATGTAAAAAAGGAAACCAAGCATGCTCTTCTAAAAATTGATACTGCGTTGTTCCAATATCAAAGTTTTGCCATAGCGGAAGACATAAAGCTAAACAAATAAGCGATATCATGATTGCTAGCCATCTTGCTCGATTTGGTTGCTTATCTCCTCCCACTAAAAAGATCAAAAGCGCACCGACGATAGGAAACCAAATTAATGCGCTTAATAGCGGAAAACCCTGCATGCGACGAGCCTCTCTTTAGGTTAACAATAACCACAACAAAAGAACGATAAGTCCTGATATCATGGCAAATGCATAGTGATAGACATAGCCTGATTGTAAGTGGCGAACAACTTTAGCAAAAGCACCAACCGTGTTGGCTGATCCGTTGACAAGGACATCATCAATCACAACCCCGTCTCCAACACGCCAACACAGCCACCCCAACGCCCTTGTGCCACCAGCAATAACAATTTGGTATAGCTCATCAAAACCATACTTACGTTCCAACAAGGTATATAAAGGCGAGCCTATTTTACGCGTTAAGCGAGATAATGTTGGCATTTGCACATAGCCAAGCCACGCCACCCCAATTCCTGCCAATGCCAGCCAAAAAGGAGGCGCTTTAAAACCATGCAATGCCATTGCAACAGCGCCATGATATTCCGACGCCAATGTCGACATCACCTGATGGGACGGCAACACAAAAATGGATTTATCAAAGAACCCAGAAAACAGCGGTTTAGCAAAAATAGCGCCCGCAATCACTGAAGGAATGGCTAACAGCACTAAAGGTACCCAAACCACAGCGGGTGATTCATGTAAATGTGCTCTTGTCTGTTCGTCCATACGTTCTTTAGTATGGAATACTAAAAAGAACATTCTAAAAGAATAAAGTGCGGTGACAAATACGCTGCTCAATACAACCCAATAAGCAATTTCAGCACCAGGCAGTTCGCTCAAATGAACGGCTTCAATAATAGTGTCTTTAGAATAGAACCCTGAAAAGAAAGGAAAACCAACCAGCGCTAAACTACCGATAAACATGGTGACATAGGTGATAGGCATGTACTTCCATAATCCACCCATTTTGCGAATATCTTGCTCATGGTGCATTGCGATAATACAAGAGCCTGCCCCCAAAAAGAGGAGGGCTTTAAAGAAAGCGTGCGTCATCAGGTGAAATATACCAGCCGAGTATGCCGAAACACCTAAAGCGGTGACCATGTAACCTAATTGTGAAAGTGTTGAATAAGCCACCACGCGTTTAATGTCATTTTGGACGATACCAATTAAGCCCATTAACAAGCAGGTCGCAGCCCCTATCATTAAAACAAAGCTTAATGCTGTTTCTGAAAATTCAAAAAGCGGCGACATTCTGGCAACCATAAATACGCCTGCGGTTACCATGGTTGCAGCGTGAATCAGCGCAGAAATTGGGGTTGGGCCTTCCATGGAATCTGGTAGCCAAACATGAAGCGGCATTTGAGCAGATTTACCCATTGCCCCAATAAATAACAAAATACAGATAACGGTAAAGCAAGACCAAGGGTGGCCATTAAAGATCTCCATCATGGGTGAGGTTTGAGCAATTATTGGCGCTTGCTTAAAAACAACAGCATAGTCCAAAGAACCAAACAACCACAGCACAGCACTAATCCCTAATAAAAACCCCATATCTCCAACACGATTGACCAAAAAAGCTTTTAAATTCGCGAAAATTGCCGATTCTCGTTTATACCAGAATCCAATTAACAAATAAGACACAACCCCAACCGCTTCCCACCCAAAGAATAATTGCAGAAAGTTATTGGACATGACTAACATTAACATCGAAAATGTAAACAAGGAGATATAACTGAAAAATCGCTGATAACCTGGATCATCTTGCATATAACCAATGGTGTAAATATGCACCATCCAGGACACAAAACTCACAACACACATCATGAGCACTGACAAAGGATCTATCATAAAACCAATTTGAAAATGCAAGTTCTCAATCTTTGCCCAGGAATATAGGCTGATATTTATCAATTCTGGGATAGCTTTATCGAAAAACATGAGTTTAGCGACATGCAAAGAAACAAAAAAGCTTAAAGCAACTGCCAATATGGTAATCCAATGCGCGCCGCTTCTTCCTATCACTCTACCAAATAATCCAGCAATGATGGCGGCAATTAAAGGTGCGAGGACAACAATTAAGCATTCAAGCATGACATTGACTTGCACAAATTACCCCTTCAATGAGTCTAATTCTTCAACATTTATCGTACGACGAGATCGAAAGACGGCGACTAAAATCGCTAAACCAATTGCCGCTTCGGCTGCTGCCACAGTTAGAATAAAGAAAACAAAAACTTCACCAATATGATTTTGTAGGACCTGAGAAAAAGCCACAAAATTGGTATTGACAGCTAGCAAAATTAACTCAATACACATTAATAGAATGATCAAATTTTTTCGATTGATATAGATCCCTGCAATGCCGACACCAAATAATATGGCTGCCACAATCAGGTATTCATACAAACCAATCATACCTGGTTCTCCTTAGGTAAACGTTTTTGGCTAGGCATTTTGACTATTCGTAACCTATCCTGTTTGCTTACTTGGATTTGAACACTTGGTTTTTGAATTTTAGTTTCTCGGGGTCCTCGAAAAGTGATCCCAATGGCTGCAATCATACCAACTAACAGGATAAGCCCTGCAATTTCAAAAGGCAGCAAGTATTGCGTATACATTAAATTGCCAAGCGCTTTCACGTGGCTATAGTCAGCAGGTTTTGGTAATGGCATAGGCGCTTCTTGTAAGCCAAAATGTTGCTTGCCCACTGCCATAATAAGTAACGCAATGGTTAAACTTGCGGTTAAAACACCTAGCGGCCAATGTCTAACTAAGGTTGCTTTGATAATAGGTGCCTCCATATCGAGCATCATCACCACGAATAAGAAAAGCACCATCACTGCGCCAACATAGACTAATACCAATACGATAGCGAGGAATTCTGATTGAAGTAACATCCAAACGCCAGCCATACAAAAAAATGTCAATACTAAATACAATACGGCACGTACTGGATTTTTGGAGAAAATCATCATCAGGCTAGAGAGAATAGCCACAAAGGCAAATGAATAAAAAACAAGCTGTTGGATAGTCATTCTCTTCCCCTAACGATATGGTGCATCTAAATCGCGGTTAGCAGCAATTTGTGCTTCGTATTTATCCCCAATCGCTAATAATTTTTGTTTATCTAGGATATTCTCACCACGCTCAAGAAAAGCATAATGCGATAAATCTGTTTCAACGATTGAATCCACAGGGCAGGATTCTTCACAAAAACCACAATAAATACATTTAAACAAGTCAATTTCATAGCGAGTCGTTCTGCGAGTGCCATCTTCTCGTTCATGAGAATCAATGGTGATGGCAAGAGCAGGGCAAACCGCTTCACATAGCTTACAAGCAATGCATCGCTCCTCGCCATTGGGATATCGCCGCAAGGCGTGTATACCACGAAATCGCACAGAACGCGGTGTTTCTTCTTCAGGGTATTGCACCGTGATTTTACGTGCAAAAAAATGTTTGCCCGTTAGCTTAAGGCCTATTAGCAATTCCCAAAGGGCAAAGCTTTTGATGTAATGAAACAATTTTTTAACCATAAAAACTCTCTATGCAAACCAAGGACCTAAATGGGCTTTAATTGCTATTGTTTCCACCACTATCCAAACAAATGTAACCGGAATAAAAATCTTCCAGCCCAATCGCATAATTTGATCATATCGATAACGCGGAAACGTGGCTCGAAACCAAAGATACAAGAGTAAAAAGAATGATACTTTTAAGCCTAACCACAAAATACCGGGAACCCATGTCAGTTTGTCTTGAATAAATGAGATCCCTTCAAAGGGCGATAACCACCCCCCCATAAACATCAACACACAAAGGGTAGATAGCAAAATCATGTTGGCATATTCAGCAAGAAAGAAAATGGCAAAAGTCATACCAGCATATTCAACGTGAAAACCAGCCACAATTTCAGATTCACCTTCCGCCACATCAAAGGGTGCACGATTGGTTTCAGCGACAGCTGAGATCCAATAAATCACAAATAAAGGCAATAAAGGTAACCAATACCAATGCAGTAAGCCCCCTTTTTGCGCATTAACGATATCAGTTAAATTCATGCTACCGGCTGCCATTAAAACCCCAACCAGTGCAAAACCCATCCCTATTTCATATGAAACCACTTGCGCAGCAGATCGTAATGCACCTAAAAACGCATATTTAGAATTTGAAGACCAACCCGCAATGATGATCCCATAAACCCCTAAGGAGGTCATGGTAAATAAAAATAATAGGCCAGCGTTAACGTTTGCCAGTGTCCAACCCTCACTAAAAGGGATCACAGACCAGGCAACCAGTGAAGGAGCAAATGCTAGAATTGGCGCAACAATAAATAAAAATTTATTAGATTTAGCCGGCAATACAATTTCTTTAAACAATAATTTAAATACGTCTGCAAAGGGTTGCAGCAACCCAAAAGGACCTACACGGTTAGGGCCAATTCTCACCTGCATATACCCGATCACTTTACGTTCAGCATAGGTAAGATAGGCAACGGCTAAAATTAAGGGAATAATAATAATCAAGCTTTTCAGCGTTATTGTTATTAAAATGATTAACCATTCCATTATCACTTTACTTATTCCCCATTTATTCTGCGGCTTTTAGCTCAATTTGAGCAAAAGGCGCACCTAAACTTTGTGTTTCTTGTATACCACTTGCAACTAAGGCAACACCCGTGGGAAGCCTGTCATCAATTTCTATAGGCATTGGCATAAATGACTTTGCATTTTCCTCAATCACCCAAACTTTTTGATCTGCTTTCAAGCCTCGATTTTGCGCTTCCTGGCTATTTAATTTTACCATGGACATTTTTGCATCTTGTGTTTGCTGTAGCGCATCTGCACGGCGTACGATGCCATCAACTTGATATAAACCAACTGGCGCAAGTCTTACTAATTTTGAATTCTCTTCTAGCATCAGCTTGCAATTCATTGATAATAAGCTATCTGAAAAAGGCGGCTTACGAAGCGTTTGCAGCTCAGTCAAAACATCTTCAATGATTTGATAATCAAATCCTGGAATTTCCCACAAATTTGCCATGACACGTAACACTTTCCAAGCAGGACGGCTTTGTTCAAATGGGTCAACTGCCGCTTCGACAGATGCCCATTCTCCAAAAGCATTGATATAGGTTCCCGCCATTTCAGAAATGGGCGTGATCGGCAATATGACATCAGCATATTCTCGAAGTTCAGGGCTATCAAACGCAGTTAACACCACTACGGTATTGGCTGCCTTTAATGCAGCTGTTGCAAACTTTGGCGCAACACAATCAAAGTGCGGCTCAAATCCCACGATTACATAACCTTGCCGAGGTTCTTTAAACATTTCATATGCTGATAATCCCGTTTTGGCAAGATCTTCCTTCCCAAAAGGAAATCGATGGGGCACACACCCGGCTAACCAGCCGCCGGCGCTGTTGGCACCTTCACTCATTTCACCAAATGTTGCATTACAAAGATGAGCCAACGTTCTAGCAAGCCAATAAAGCTGATGAGCCTGAGGATGGCTTAAAACATATCCCCCCAAAATAATACTGGCTTTTTGTTTTTGCATTAAATGCTTTGCCATGTCGCTGGCTGCGGATGATGGCTGAATATCGTTTAATTGTCCAAGTAAATCCACCGGACAATCTGCAATAACTTCTTTGTCGCTTAATTCAATGGCTGCTTTAACAACTTCCATTAACGCTTGAATGATATTTCCCTTTGGCGGTATCAAGTTAATTAACGGTGTATAGTTAAGTGCCACTTCCAAGGGGTTAATGATAAATACTTGGGCCCCATGAGATGTTGCCTTGCGAATACGGTGATTTATCAAAGGTTGTTCTTTTTTAATATCGCTGCCAATGATAAGGATGTTTTGTTGCTGTTCTAAGTCTGTAAGTGAGATCCCCAATGTTGGAAAAATACCAAGGTGGCTCTGATGCTTGTTATCCATTTGGCGCAAGCGGTGATCAACATTATAGCAACCTTGATCCTTAAATAGCTTTTGCAATAAATAAAATTCTTCCAAGGAACAATTTGAAGAAGCAACAATGCCCAATTGTGAAGCTGTGTCTTTTTGAATAATATTTTGCAGTTTTTCCACCGCAAAACTTAAAGCGGTTGGCCAATCCACTTTTTTCCAGCTACCCTCGCGTTTGATAAGAGGATATCCCAATCGTTGTGGATGATTTAAGGCCTCATAGCTAAATCTATCTCTATCACTTAACCATACTTCATTTAATGCCTCATTTTCCTTTGGCAAAGCACGAAGTACCTTATTGTCTTGCACATGAAAAAAAAGATGCGACCCGATGCAATCATGGGGGGAAATACTGGGTTTTGAAGTGATTTCCCAAGCCCTTGCCTTAAAGCGAAAAGGTTTTGAAGTCAAAGCGCCTACTGGGCACAAATCTATCACATTACCAGACATTTCTGAGTTGACACTTTTTTCAACATACGTACCAATTTGCATGAACTCACCACGACCGGTAGCGCCTAATTCACGCTCACCTGCAATTTCAGAGCCAAAACGCACACATCGTGTACAGTGAATACACCGCGTCATTTCGGTGCTAATGAGTGGGCCAATATTTTTGTCTTTGACGACTCTTTTTCGCTCTTCAAATCTTGATGAGTCTTTACCATATTCTAGCGCCAAGTCCTGCAGCTCACATTGCCCGCCTTGATCGCAAATCGGACAATCTAATGGGTGATTTATCAATAAAAATTCCATCACTGCCTTTTGTGCATCTAGTGCACGTGGTGTTCTGGTATATATTTTCATCCCATCAGACACCGGAGTTGCACAAGCAGGTAGTGGTTTGGGTGCCTTGTCGACATCCACTAAGCACATGCGGCAATTCGCCGCAATCGATAATTTCTTATGATAGCAAAAGCGGGGAATTTGAATGCCAATCTGATCTGCAGCCTCAATAATCATCTGACCTTGGCGAGCTTCAACTTTTTTGTCATCTATTTCGATGGTGACCATCTTCACTCCAATAAAATCAAGCTGCAACAATTGAACGCTTATGTTCAATCATGTAGACAAATTCATCTTTAAAATATTTAAGAAAACTTCGCACAGGCATAGCGGCAGCATCTCCCAGGGCACAAATGGTACGCCCCATGATTTTATCAGCTACATCATCTAACACGCTGAGATCTTGCATGGTTCCTTCACCATGCAATAGTCGATGCAAAATTCGAGCTAACCACCCCGTCCCTTCTCGACAAGGTGTACATTGACCACAAGATTCTTCAAAATAAAAATCAGAAATCCTAGCCAGCATCTTGACCATACAAGTAGTTTCATTCATTACAATCACCGCACCCGATCCTAGCATCGAGCCTGCTTTGGCTATGGAATCATAATCCATTTTCAATTTCATCATTTCATGAGCAGGCAATACCGGTACGGATGAGCCTCCTGGGATCACAGCCTTTAGCTTGCCCCCGCCTTTTACCCCCCCTGCCATCTCTAAAAGGGTTTCAAATGGGGTTCCTAAAGGAACTTCATAATTGCCAGGTTTATTAACATGTCCCGACATACAAAAGATTTTAGTACCACCATTGTTAGGCAAACCCAATTCCAAAAACCATTTTCCCCCTTTTTGCAAAATAACCGGGACTGAAGCATAGGTTTCGGTATTATTAATATTGGTTGGTTTACCATAAATGCCAAAATTAGCAGGAAACGGCGGCTTAAAACGTGGCATGCCTTTTTTGCCTTCTAGGGAATCCATTAAAGCGGTTTCTTCACCACAAATATAAGCACCGGCACCAAGCACATTGTGTAATTCAAAATCAAATTGACTGCCAAAAATATTACTGCCAAGAAACCCTTGAGCACGTGCTTCTTGCACAGCTTGCTCCATGCGGTTAAATGGCTCGATAAATTCACCTCTTAAATAGTTATATCCCACTGTGGCATTCATCACATAGCCGGCAATAATCATTCCTTCTATGAGTTGATGTGGGTTATAAAGCAGAATGTCGCGATCTTTACAGGTGCCAGGTTCACCTTCGTCAGAATTACAAAGCACGTACTTTTGCCCTGGTTTATTACGTGGCATGAAACTCCATTTCAGCCCGGTAGGAAACCCAGCGCCGCCTCGTCCACGAAGGCTTGATATTTTTAGTTCGTTAATAATCTCATCAGGCGGTGTTTTCTCAGTTAAGATTTTTTTTAATACTTCATATCCACCTAAGGAAAGATAGGTTTGTAATGACCAAGGCACGTCTGCTGACAGTGTGCGAAAACATACCTGATTCGTAAGCACACTCATGAATTACTCCTTCGCTGCCAAAATCTCATCTACTTTTTGCAAGGTGAGATTTTCATAATAATCCGCGCCAATTTGCATAGCAGGTGCACCACAACAAGCTGCTAAACATTCAACAGACTTAAGTGTAAATTTACCATCAGGCGTCGTTTGACCAAGATTAATGCCCAATTTAACTTTTAAATGATCAACAATTTCTTGAGAGCCACATAACATGCATGAGATATTGGTACAAACACAAATTTTATATTTTCCAACCGGTTTTAATTCAAACATACTATAAAAAGTAGCCACTTCATAAACAGCAATTTTTGGCATTCCCAAATAGCCTGCAACCGCTTCAATTAATTCATTGGTCAAAGATCCGTTATTTTCTTCTTGAACAAAGGTTAATGCCGCAATAACTGCTGATTGCTTTTGATCTTTTGGATATTTTTGCACCCAATGATCAATATGGTTACGCGCGTTTTGCGACAATACATCAGGTGAAACTAATTGTTTTAAGGTTGAACTCACCTATCAATCTCCCCAAACACAATATCCTGAGAACCAATGACTGCGACAACATCGGCAATCATATGACCTTTCACCATTTCGTCCATAGCCGCTAAGTGTGCAAATCCAGCGGCTCGGATCTTGACGCGATAAGGTTTATTGGCACCATCAGAAACCAGGTAAACACCAAACTCCCCTTTAGGATGTTCTATTGCAGCGTAAACTTCCCCTTCTGGCACACAATAACCTTCCGTAAAAAGTTTAAAGTGATGGATTAAGGATTCCATATCTTCTTTCATTTTCACACGTGTTGGTGGCACGATTTTATTATCATCTATCACCACGGGGCCAGGATTGTCTCTTAACCATTGAACACATTGGCGAATCAGGCGATTACTTTGGCGCATTTCCTCAACGCGCACTAAATATCTATCGTAACAATCACCCGCAACCCCGACCGGGATATCAAAATCCAATTTATCGTAAATGGCATAAGGCTGCTTTTTACGCAGATCCCATTCAACACCAGAACCTCTTAACATGGGCCCTGAAAATCCAAGCTGTAAAGCACGTTCCTTCGATACAACGCCAATACCAACCGTTCGTTGCTTCCAAATGCGATTATCGGTAAGCAAGGTTTCATAATCGTCTACACATCCTGGAAAACGCTCGGTGAAATCCCAGATAAAATCCAATAAGGAACCTTCTCTTTTTATATTTAATTTATTAACCGCTTTTTGTGAATGCCAAAGAGAAGGTTTATATTTTGGCATAAAAGCAGGAAGATCCCGGTAAACTCCACCTGGACGATAGTATGTGGCATGCAAGCGTGCGCCACTAACCGCTTCATAGCAATCCATGAGATCTTCTCTTTCACGAAAAGCATATAAAAACACCGTCATAGCACCAATGTCTAAAGCATGGGCACCAATCCACATAAGATGATTAAGGATGCGCGTGATTTCATCAAACATTACTCGAATATATTGCGCGCGTATGGGCGGCGTAATACCTAATAATTTTTCAATTGCCAAAACATAGCCATGCTCATTACACATCATAGACACATAATCAAGCCTATCCATATAACCAATGCTTTGATTAAATGGCTTACTTTCTGCAAGCTTTTCTGTGGCACGATGAAGCAACCCTATATGAGGATCAGCATGTTGCACCACTTCGCCGTCAAGTTCCAAAATTAAACGTAATACACCATGTGCGGCAGGATGCTGAGGCCCAAAATTCATAGTATAGTTTTTGATTTCGCCCATTAAGCTTCTTCCTGTTGGTGTTTTGCTTTACGGATCACTTTTGGTACTAAGGTACGAGGCGTTATATCAACTGGATCATAAATAACGCGTTGTTGCTTGGCGTCGTAACGAACTTCAACATTCCCAACCAAAGGAAAATCTTTACGAAACGGATGACCAATAAAACCATAGTCCGTTAAAATTCGCCTTAAATCCGGATGATTCGCAAATAGGATCCCATATAAGTCAAAAGCTTCTCGCTCATACCAATTAGCGCTGTTATAAATGCTAACCACAGATTCGATAACAGGATCATGATCCGAAACAAAGGCCCTAACGCGTAAACGCTGGTTATGTTGCAAAGAAAGCAAATGATAGACAACGGCCAAACGTGGTTTTTGCCAGTGACTATTTTTAACAAGATCTGAGATAGGCCGAACGCCACGTTCAAAACCTCTGCTTGTGGCCTCAAAGGTTTCCCACTCACTGCAACCATAGTGTAGATAATCAATGCCACATAAATCCATCAACATTTCAAAAGCAAATTTTTCATCCTCTTTTAAACGACGGCACACATTCAAAATAGAATGACTGGGAACTTCAATGGTAATTTCACCATACTCAACAATGAGTGCTTCAATATCACTGCCCAACGCAGCCTGTAAATTATTCGCTAACTCAGGCTGATTCATCTTTTTCGCTCCGGGCAATCGTATTGTTTCGTCTAATTTTATTTTGTAATTGCAAGATGCCATATAGCAGCGCTTCAGCAGTGGGCGGGCATCCTGGAACATAGACATCAACAGGAACAACCCTATCACAGCCTCTTACTACTGAAAAAGAATAGTGATAATAGCCACCGCCATTAGCACAAGATCCCATCGAGATAACCCAACGTGGTTCTGCCATTTGGTCGTAGACTTTACGCAAGGCAGGTGCCATCTTATTACACAAAGTGCCTGCAACAATCATCACATCGCTTTGACGTGGGCTTGGTCTAAAAACAATGCCAAACCTATCTAAGTCATAACGAGCAGCACCAGCATGCATCATTTCAACAGCACAGCACGCTAACCCAAACGTCATTGGCCAAAGTGATCCTGTGCGAGCCCAATTGACTAGCTTATCAACGGAAGTTGTTACAAACCCTTGTTTGAGTACGCCACTTACTCCCATTCTAGGGCCCCCTTCTTCCATTCATACAGAAAACCAACTAGCAGCACTCCTAAGAAAATACCCATAGCAATAACGCCTGCCCATGCCATATTTTGCAGTACTACAGCCCAAGGAAATAAAAAGGCTACTTCCAGATCAAAGATAATAAAAAGGATAGCTATAAGATAAAATCGAACATCGAATTTAATACGTGAACTTTCAAAAGGCTCGAACCCGCATTCATACTGTGATAGCTTTTCTGGATCAGGATGACGAGGAGATATTAAAGATCCCAAACCAATTAACAATACAGCAATTCCAACTGCCAAGCCCATAAAGATAAGAATTGGAAGGTAATTTTCTAACACTTTTTAGACCCAATCCAAATAAATTTTTGCCAAACAAAGCCGCCTTACCCATCTTAACGATCGGTGAGGTAGAATAAAAGTTCTTTCTTACGTCCCTCAAGATTTGAATCAGCTAGAATGGTGGTGCCCAAGGCCGGACTCGAACCGGCACAGCTTTCGCTACTGCCCCCTCAAGACAGCGTGTCTACCAATTCCACCACTTGGGCTTCATTCTACTTCTGGTACATCGGTTCCAGCAGCGTTACTGCTAGCGGATGAGTCCTTCTTTTTTTCTAACGGTTCTTTTGATGGGGTTGGCCCCTTTTTACCTTCAACACCTTCTTTCAAGGTTGCAGGCACTTCTTGTCTAATTTTTGGGTAATATTCTTTATTTAAGAAATAAACTAAAAACAGATTTAACAGAAAAAACAAAGCAGCCAGCGTTGCCGTTGATCTACTTAAAAAACCGCCAGAACCCTGACTTCCAAAGACAGTTTGCGAAGCCCCACTGCCAAAAGCTGCGCCTGTTTGCGCACCTTTACCATGCTGGATCAGAATTAAGCCAATCAGCATTACTGAAATTGTTATATGAATTACCAATAATAATATATACATGCTTTAGTTAAACCTTAAGCTGCTGCACATATGGCTAAAAATTCTTGTGCATTTAAAGAAGCACCCCCAACTAACGCGCCATCAATATCAGGCATCGCAAATAATGCCCCTGCATTGTTTTGCTTAACACTGCCACCATATAAAATGGGGAGGCTATCAGCTAGCCCTGCATCATACTCGGCTAATGTCCGTCTGAGCAAGTGATGAATCGCTTGTGCTTGTTCTGGCGTTGCAGTTAATCCAGTGCCAATGGCCCAAATGGGCTCATAGGCAATGATAGCCTTTTCAAATACACCAATACCATGCCCTAACAATGGCTGAAGTTGGTTAATTACCACTGAATCAGTCAAATTTGCTAATCGTTGCTCTTTTGTTTCACCGATACACAATATCGGAATGAGCCCAGCTGATTGGGCGGCTAAAAACTTACCGGCAATTTCCAGATCACTCTCTTGATTAAACTGTCGTCGCTCTGAGTGCCCAACAATCACATACCGACACCCTATATCAACCAGCATGCTAGCAGAAACTTGCCCAGTAAATGCGCCTGGTTGATGAGCGCTGACATCTTGTGCCCCTAAGCTGGCACCTTGGACATCTGCTAAAACAGAGGCTGTTTTTTCAAGATAAGGAAATGGCGGACAAATCACAACATCTAATAAGCTGAAAAACTTATTTTTTGCCTGAGCAGCAAGTACGGATGTATATTCCATAAGATGCGCGTTTGAACCATGCATCTTCCAATTGCCTACTACAGTAAGTCTTCTTGCCATTAGTCTGTTCTTTTAATCAACATCAATTTTAAAACCGGGGAATATTAACTGAGTTACTTGAGTATACGCAAGAATTAACTTTATATAGTTATTTACATAGTTTAAAAAACAAGCCTCTCGTGTATATGCTTATATTTCGCATAATGAACTTTATTTCATATTTTTTGTCCTTTTCTTATGAGCAAAAGACATTTATCAAAACTACCACTTAAATCAAGTGCAGTGGCACCGGGTGATATCGTTGGGGGATTAATCTATGTAATGGATAAGCCCGTTGGCGTAGAGCCAGGCATGATAGGCATCAGCAGAGATAGCGCTGCCTATCTTGATTTTGTCAAAATGCAACTTGATATGCTAGAAAAAGCGTCCCACCCAAACACACAACTGCAAGCGCGTTTTTCAACAATTTTAAAACAACACCCTGATTATAATACTTTAGACTTGCCAAAAAAAATCGATATTTTGCTTGAAGATAAAGTTCACATTAAACGTAATCGGCCTATGAGTAAAACTGATTTAAAAAAGATATTTTTTGATTTAGGAAAATATCATGAAGTGAAAGCCGGAGAATATTATGAAAATGTTGGCTGTGGTGGTTTATTATTTCATGAATATAAAAAAGCCCTAAACATCAACAAAAAAGATCATTTTGCAGAGCACATCCAGAAATTAATAGATAAAAAAAATGAAGTCTATATGGTCAAACAAGACGGAAAAATGGTTTTAGGACGAACAGGGCCCAATAGTAAAAGATTAATGAAAACTGAAATTGGCCGCAAATTGCAAATTCTCGCTCACCCTTTTATCTCGCTGGCAACGCTTGGTGTTTCAGCACTTGGATTTGGCGTAGGTATTTTGGGATGGCGTGCCCTTATCATGAGCCAAAGCAAACCCATTGATGCCAATGCCGCAGCCATTGCAGAAGAGGTCGCAACCAAAGTTGCCAACATTCGTGGTTTTAATTCACAAGAGATAGAAATTATTGAAGGAACTTATGAAGACAATACACCAAAACTAGCAACCATTGTCACTTGGTCTCCAGGATGTCGTGACCTAACTGGAAAACTGGCAGGCGCAGAAAGCAACAAAAACAACGTAATTGTCAGTTGCAATAAAGAAGGTCCTATCAAAGTAGATGCACAAGGAAACATCATCAGAATTAAAAGAGCCCACAAAGCAGCAGAAAAAACCTATGAAAAAATTCTCAAGGATGGCTCGATTCAAATTGTCAACAAACAAGACTATATGAACGCCATGGCCGTCTCAGAAGACACCATTGCTGGTCTTGGCGAATCACTTATTAGCTTTATTAGTATGGGGGATAGAGACGGTATTGGCGAACTTGGCCAAAATAAAGTTATTTTACCACTCAAACCTCCTCAGGGAAAATATCAATATCAATTCTTTGGTATCGATTTTGGTAAAGCTTATGAAAATGAAAACCCAATTATCCATACCTTAGCAGATGATTTTAGCATTATTAATCCAAGCAATCGAAAACAACGCTTTTTGAATATTTCCATTTTATATGACACGCCATTAAGAGAAAAAATGAAAGGTGTTTATTTATTGGCAGCATTGCGCAATAAATTTACAGATGAACAAAAAGAAAATATCGCCAAAGACTATGAATCAAATGGTGATAAATTGTTTGCTGATAAATTACGTGCTTATCCTGAGTCTTTATTTGATAAATATGGTGAGGATATTGGCCTTGAACTAGAAAACACTGAAGGTGAAAAGCTGTTACAAGCGCAGAAAGTGAAAAGATGGATAAAAAATGGCGATCTGTGGTGGATAAAAAACGAAGAAAATAAATATCTTGAAATGGCCAGCAAAGCTGATAAGAAATTAAAAACGCATTATTTGCATTATGCTGACAAACTTGCCAATATCTATACCCTTGCCCAAACTGCTGATAAAAAAGTGTTAGACGTATTTGCAAAACGATTCCAGTTAATGCCTAAACAAATTGAGATTCTGGATAATTTGGAAAAATTAACTGCCGAACATGTTCATGTAAAGTCACCCGATGGCAAAGTATGGTTAAATCATCTTCGTGTAGAAAGAGAAGACCGAATTGCCTGGCAATGCGAAGAAAAAGAGGGTAAATTCAATTTGATTTGTTCAGCATCTACCAACCTTGCTCAAATCAGACAAAAACTATCTTTAATTAAAAATAATCCGCTAGCTGATAAAATTAAAATTATCAATAATCAACTCTCTATCGCAGGCCTTTCTCAACAAGATATGAATATCTTAAGCGAACTTATCACTGAAGAAAAGGTAGCATCCATGCGAAAAGATGCTGCTGGCTTTAGAACCAACGCCATGCAGGCAGAGTTTCATCAACGTCTTATGCTAAATGAGCAACAGCAAAAACAATCAGAACCAAAAGCAAAAATGCAAGCAACCCAACCAGAAAGTTTAGATGATTTAACGCCTAAAACAGCACTATCTCAAAAAGAGCTTAGAAAAAAACCTGTGGCATATTATGCGCAAAGTAATAAAGAATCAAATACTCGTGAGATTATAACGCAAAACCAAATCGATACTAAAAAATTAGCCTCATTTTATGAACAACATCAAGCGCAATTCCCCTCTTTGCATATTAATCGGAAAAGTAAAGGAAAATTGATAATAGATATTGATGTTCCCAACATTAACTCCCCATTTCAAGCTTTCGTTGAAGAGGATGATGCCAATCAAAAATTAAATTATTCTGCAAAAAATGATCTTTTTGTAAAAGAAAAAGAAGATGATTTTGCATCGGTCTGTCAAGAATTATGCAGCTTTGCTGTCAATGCAGCAGAACCTTTTACCCAATTTGATATTTCAGTGGCACCACCTGACAAAAGATCTATTTTACAACAAACCTTTGAAAAGGCGATTGCGAAGGCTGTTTTGGAAAAACGATTTGATGAGGCTTCAAAACCAAGCATTATTGGATCTGAAAAACCTAAATCTGTTTCAATCATTGCACACCGACTGTAGTGGTTAATCGAATTTTAAACCGCTCTGGCTGCATCCTTGACTGCCTGCACTAAAGTGTGGGCAGTTTGCTCTATTAACGCTTTATTTTCTCCTTCAACCATGACCCTGACAACCGGTTCAGTACCAGAAGATCGCAATAAAATACGCACTTTGCTTTGTAATTCATGCTCAAGTTGGAAAATAATCGATTTTACCCGTGTGTCATTCACAACTTGCGCACCATCTTGCACTGGTACATTCAACAACACTTGCTCACATTTATTCATACCTTTTTTTAATTCATGCAAGGTTTTTTGTGTACGGCAAAGCTCGCTTAATATTTGTAAGGCACTGATAATGCCATCACCTGTTGTGGTTTTATCTAAGCAAATGATGTGACCAGAGCCTTCACCACCCAACAACCAATCATTTTGCACTAAGGCATCCATAACATATCTATCACCCACTTTGGTTCGCACAAAAGGGATCTGTAATTTTGCAAAAGCTTTTTCTAAGCCTAGATTACTCATTTGGGTACCAACCACCCCTCCTTTTAAAATACCCCTCTCATGATAGGCATGAGCGATAACATAGAGTAACTCATCACCATCAACCACTTCGCCTTGATGATCAACAAAGATCACTCTATCTCCATCACCATCAAACGCGATACCAAGATCAGCTTGTTGCGATAGCACGGCTTGCTGCAATGCCTTGGGATGGGTTGAGCCACAATTATCATTGATATTAAAACCATTGGGTTGTTGGTGAATCACGATAGCCTGTGCGCCTAATTCAGTAAACACATGCGGTGCGATGTGATAAGTTGCGCCATTAGCACAATCAATAATGATTTTTAGCCTCTTTAGGTCAAAAGAACTTAAAAAAGTTCCTTTACAGAATTCAATATAACGCCCAGCAGCATCTTCTAAGAATTTGGCTCGGCCAATATCATTGGCTTGCACAGTGGTCATGGGCTCACCAAGCAAATTTTCAATTTTACTTTCAATCGCATCAGGTAATTTTTTACCTTCACTGCTAAAAAATTTTATTCCATTGTCGTAATACGGGTTATGAGAAGCACTCACAACCACACCAACTTGTGCTCCCACTGAGCGAGTGAGGTAAGCCACTGCTGGTGTTGGCATCGGGCCAAGTAGCAACACATCCAATCCTGCTGACACAAACCCGGCTTCTAATGCTGCTGACAACATATATCCGGAAATACGCGTATCTTTGCCGATCACGACGGTGCCTCGACCTTCTTGCGCTAAAACTTTTCCTGCGGCCCAACCCAACTTTAAGGCAAATTCAGCAGTAATAGGGTGTACCCCTGTGCGGCCACGGATCCCATCCGTGCCAAAATATTTACGCGGTACAGACATCGGTTAATCTCTCCTTTATGAAAGGCCGCAAGGCTTTCACCACAGCAAGTGCATCCTTGGTAGGGGCAACATCATGGGTGCGGATAATCGTACTGCCTTGTAATGCTGCAATCACAGCTCCGGCAATACTGGCAAATAATCTTTGATCTGCAGGCTTATTCAGTATTTCACCAAACATGGATTTTCTCGATAAACCCACAACTATAGGTGAACCTAGCTGTTTAAAAACAGATAGATTACCTAACAAAGATAAATTGTGTGCTAAATTTTTACCAAAACCAAAACCAGGATCAATCCAAATATTCTCTCGTAAAATGCCTGCCTTTTGACAAAGTTCAAGTCTATTTTTCAAGAAGTCATAAACATGGGTCACCACGTTTTCATAGGTAGGCAAAATCTGCATGGTTTCTGGCAATCCCTGCATATGCATTAAACAAACAATCACAGAAGATCTACTCACTAAATCCATTGCCTCAGGCGAACTCAAAGCTGACACATCATTGATGATCTTAACACCTGCTTGAACTGCGGCTTTCATCACGCTGACATGGCGAGTATCAATGGAAATAGGCAGGGTAATTTCTTTTACTAGAGCCTCAATCACAGGCAATACCCTATCGCATTCTTCTGTTTCGCTAATAGACTTTGCACCTGGCCTAGTTGATTCTCCGCCAATATCAATAATATCGGCCCCTTCTTCGGCAAGACGTAAAGCGCGTTGTATTGCTTGTGTAGGGGAAAAATAACGTCCGCCATCGAAAAAAGAATCTGGGGTTACATTTAAAACCCCCATGATTTTGATAGGCATCAAATTTTCTTGTGATTTCATATTTCAATTATTGGGAAAATTAGTGTGACTTAGCAGTATCACTTCCATCCATACTACTACGTTTTTCTGAATCAACTGAAGAAGGGCCCTTCGAATGACCAGTGACAGGCGGTTCTTTAGATGATGTATCCCCAGTTGACCATCCATCTGGTTCTCTTGGGGTACGACCAGCCATTAAATCATCTAATTGCTTGGCATCGATAGTTTCATATTTCAACAACGCTTCTGCCATTTTGTGAAGAATAGCTTCTTTCTCAACAAGAATTTCCTTTGCCCGCTCATAGTTTCTATCAATAATTTTTCGTATTTCTTCATCGATAACGCTAGCAGTAGTGCTTGCAACCTCTTTGCGAACACTGACACTATGTCCTAAAAAGACTTCACCTTCATCTTCACTATATGTTAATGGTCCTAATTTCTCAGATAACCCCCACTTGGTGACCATATTTCTGGCAATCTCGGTTGCTCGTTTAATATCATTGGATGCGCCAGTCGTAACACTTTCTGCCCCAAATATTAGTTCTTCTGCAATACGACCACCAAACAAACTGGTAATGGAACCCTCAAGGCGTTTTTTAGAATAACTATATCTATCTTGTTCTGGTAAAAACATCGTGACGCCAAGCGCTGCAGAACGCGGAATAATGCTCACTTTATAAACCGGATCATGTTCTGGCACAGTTAAACCAACAATAGCGTGTCCTGCTTCGTGATAAGCTGTTAACTTGCGTTCCTGATCGCTCATTACCATGCTGTGGCGTTCGACCCCCATAATAATTTTATCTTTGGCATGTTCCATCTCAACCATGTCAACTAAACGCTTATTATGGCGAGCAGCCAATAGCGCTGCTTCATTCACTAAATTCGCCAAATCCGCGCCGGAGAACCCAGGTGTTCCTCTGGCAATCACTTTAGGATCAACATCATCATTCATGGGAATTTTACGTAAATGCACTTTAAGAATTTGTTCACGCCCTCTGACATCAGGCAAACCTACAACAACTTGTCTATCAAAGCGACCTGGTCGCAATAAGGCTTTATCCAATACATCAGGACGGTTAGTTGCAGCAATAACGATAACGCCTTCATTACCTTCAAAACCATCCATTTCTACCAGCAACTGGTTAAGTGTTTGTTCTCGCTCATCATGACCACCACCTAAGCCAGCACCACGATGACGTCCCACTGCATCAATTTCATCGATAAAAATAATACAAGGTGCATGTTTCTTGGCTTGATCAAACATATCTCGCACGCGAGAAGCTCCCACGCCAACAAACATTTCTACAAAGTCTGAACCTGAAATGGTAAAGAAAGGCGCCTTTGCTTCACCAGCAATTGCTTTGGCAAGCAAGGTTTTACCTGTACCAGGTTGGCCAACCAATAAAACACCGCGCGGAATTCGTCCACCAAGACGTTGAAATTTTTCTGGATCTTTTAAAAAATCGACAAGCTCTTTGACTTCTTCTTTAGCTTCATCCACACCAGCCACATCAGCAAAAGTAACTTTGACTTGATCTTCTCCCAATAGTCGCGCACGGCTTTTGCCAAAGGTCATGGCACCTCGCCCGCCGCCACCTTGCATCTGGCGCATAAAATACATCCACACACCAATGAAAAGAATAATGGGGAACCAACTGATAAATATGTTCATCAGCAAACTTTGCTGTTCAGGTGCTTTACCAATAACAGTGACTTTATTATTTATTAGCTCAGCCATCAGATAATCATCTGGTATAGGGGGTATATAGGCGATAAAGTTTTCATCTGTCCGCGAAGTCCCTCGAATTTGACGACTATCGATAGTGACAGATTTTACATCCCCTTTTTTGACATTATCTAAAAATTGAGAATAAGGGATCTTGGCGACCTGATTATGTCTGGGGCCAAAGTTGCTAAATACGGACATCAAGATAACGGCAATGATGAGCCATAATACGAGATTTTTTACCATGTCATTCAAGGTGGACCCCTTGGTGTAGCTACATCTAATTAAGTTAAACAACCTATCATATTATGATCGGCATAGTTTGTATAAGGTATAACAAAGGTACTATATATTATAGTAGCCTCTGGCCAAGACATACAGCTCGCGAGAAGCCGATCTTGAAGCATCAGGCTTTCGAATAACCACGCGACGAAAGCGTTGGCGCAAATTTTTAATATAAAGATCAAAGCCTTCCCCTTGAAAGACCTTAACCAAAAAACCACCATCTGGTTTTAAACAGCGCGCTGCAAATTCCCATGCAAGATCAGCCAAAACCATGATCCGTGGCTGATCCACTGCCATTACACCACTTAAGTTAGGAGACATATCTGAAATGATCCAGTGTGCTTTTTCAGATCCCAGCATCTGCTCAAGGTTTTCTAAAACACCTTGCTCAGAAAAATCGCCTTGAATAAAGCTAATCCCAGGAAGCGGATCCATCTCTAATTTATCTAGAGCAATGACTTTTCCATTTTTACCAACGAGTTTCTTAATCACTTGAGACCAACCACCAGGTGCTGCCCCCAAATCGATCACTGTCATATTAGGACTAAAAAGATGATCCTTTTCATGCAATTCTAACAATTTGAAACTTGCACGAGAACGATACCCCAATTTTTGGGCTTTTTGCACATATGGATCATTGATATGTCGCTGGATCCAAGATTTACCATGTTTTGTAATTGCCATTTTACAGAGGGGATATTCTCAGGTTAAAATACGATAAGTTGATCTACATTCTAAAGTAATTTAAGCCAAATGTTAACCCGCGCCTTTTTAAAAAACCTAATTACCAAAGCTCATCCTTTAAGACCCGTTGTATTAATTGGCCATAAAGGGCTCACTGCTCAAGTCCATAATGAAGTGGATGCTGCCTTAACTGCGCATGAATTAATCAAAGTCCGGGTGAATGCACCTACTCGGGAACAGCGAAAAAACATGGTAGCAGAACTTGCAAAGATGCATCAGGCAGAAGTTGTGCAATATGTTGGCCATATCGTCGTGCTATACAGGGTCAATCCACAAACCTAATATACTCTTTCACCTTTGCTTTTAGGCGTTGTTGGCTGCGCTCACTCACCCCAGTCATGCACTAATCAAAGCTGCACGCCTGGGGATTCGTTCTCTTGCCGAATTTCCAATACTAATTTAGTTTTAAATCTAATGTTAACATAATTACTTTTTTAGAGGAAACGCATAAAATTATGTTATATTTTTAACTTAAAATACGACTGAGTGCCGTGAGCTTGATTCTGCAAACAGAAATCACGGCACATGAAAAATTGTGAGATCAGGCAATTACTTCATTGAAGTAGGCAACGCGATTGTTTTTCACAATCATATACCCCATCACCAAAATTTTAACAGGTTCATTTTTAGCATTTTTCCCTTCCAAGGTATAATGCAAATAAACACGATCACCGCATTGGCGAGCATCTATTTTATCAACATCAACATGTAAAAATGCATAATGATCGTTTAGCTCGATAAAATGATCGTAATGCTCTTTAATGCCAGTGCAAACAAGTTTGTCATTCGTGATCATTTTGGCATCTTGGCTAAAATGCTTTGCCACTGCTTCTTGCGTAAAAGACTCCCGCTTTTCACTGGCAATTTGATTAAACCATCGGTAAGTGTCTAAAACCACCTTGATGTCTGAGCTTACTTCTTTAGCATGACACACAAAAGTAAGTGCAAGAGAAAGAATACAAGCAGAAAATACTTTTTTTATTGAAAACATTTTTAAATCCTTTGTTTAAACATCATAAAATAGCTGCCTTTTGCCGGAAAATAAACAACATTCATCTTTTTTTCGGTTGTTCGTCGATAATTTCGTCGAAAATATCGTCCCATATGTTTACTTAGTCGACTAATAAACATATGATTCTGCTACTATTTATTCTACCTTTTATTCTACCTTAGGAAAATCGCTATGCCACGCCACAAGCTTACACAGCACAAAGGTCAAGCCAAAAAACAAGCAAATACACCGTACAAAGAACACCCAAAACACGAGGCCAGGAAACAATTAAAAGCAGCAAATTATAAAGCAAAAATTAGAAAATCTAATTATAACGTCAACAATCAAGATGAAGCAGGATATATTCCAATCCCACATCAAGCAAAAGTTCACTGGCTATTTCGCTTGATTCTTATCAGTGCCGCTATTCACCAAATGGGCAATTTATTACCAACTGCAAACGCACAGCCTGTTCCTCACCGAGCAAAACGAAACACAACTTCACATAACTCAATGCAAAATAGTACGCAATCAACAACTAATTGCTCAGTAGGTTGTGAAAC
This sequence comes from Pseudomonadota bacterium, assembly GCA_018242045.1. Taxonomy (GTDB): domain Bacteria; phylum Pseudomonadota; class Gammaproteobacteria; order Berkiellales; family Berkiellaceae; genus Berkiella. Next base: position 182,589 of record JAFECR010000010.1, read on the forward strand.
TCCCATTAAATCTAATCCTAATTCTACTGATCCTAATCTAAGCATAAATGATCAAAACAATTGTACTGTTGCTAGGCTTGCTTTTGATATTGGTTCAGGCGGCACTAAAGTTAAAGGCGCTATTATTAATATTTGCGCTGGCACCCAAGAAGAAATCTATTCGCAGCAATATGCCATAAAATATCGTGCAGATTTAGATAAAAGCGCTGATAATACTTTTTCAGATAAAATTCAGCAAGAGGGGCTCAAAGCCATTACCCATGCACAACAGGAATTTCAAGACAAAGTAGCTCAAGAATATCCCCAATTGACGATTGAATCCTGTGGTATAGCAACAGCTGCTTTTCGTTCTGCTGGCAATGGTGAGGCTGTTGCTGAAAAATTTTCCACAATTCTTAATATGCCTATTGATATTTTATCCCAGCAAGAGGAAGGAAAAATTGCTTATCAAGCGGCATTAGGTAAAGCACAAGCAAATAAGCAAACCCTGAATGATCCTATTGTTTGGGATATCGGTGGCGGCAGTATGCAATTCTCACATTGGGATCGTGATAGTGATACATTCACTATGTGTGGCTCTGAGGTGGCTTCACAAACTGTATTTAAATTAATTACATCTAACATTCCTACTTGCAATACTGTCGTAGGAACGGATTTCTCGGACAAACAAGTCCATCAAGCGGTAAAACTCATTTATGATGCATTTCCTGCTGGCGATCCTGCTTGTGAAAAAATCGTAAATAACATTAAAAATGGCAGTGATGTCGTTGCTGTGGGCTCTTTTCATACTTTAGGGATCAAACCCTTGGTGAATGGTGCTCTTCAATCAGATAAAGATGGATTTAGTAAAGCAGATGTCCTGGGAACGTTTGCCAAATTATTAGCGCAAAAGGCAACACCTGAGAATATTTTAAAATATAATCCCAAATTAATGAAAGATTTTGCGCCAAATCAAGCGGTAGATCTGCTATTAACAGGCACGACCATGAATAAAATGGGAATAGCGCAAGCTAATACCATGCAAATCAATAACGCTGATGGCTTATTGTTCCATGGCTGTCCATGGCGAGCTGCTAAAACAATCGAAAATGAAGAAAGCGTAAACGATATCACTACCACTTTGCGAAATACTAAACTAGTGTAAACCGTAAAGATGGTTGCAAGCTTAAATGTTTTACAGGCAAGGATGCCTCAGCTCACTTAAGCTAAATATTCAATCTCATTAATTTCATATTCAATTTCACCACTTGGAGTTTGCACCAAAACAGCGTCATTCTTGTTTTTGCCAATAATAGCGCGAGCAATAGGAGAATTGACGGATATCATCCCAAGCTTCAGATCTGATTCATCATCACCGACAATTTTATATTTGACTTCTTCATCGGTTGACACATTAATTAAAGTCACCGTCGTGCCAAATACAACTCGACCCGTTTTAGGCAGTTTCGTCACATCGATAATTTGTGCATTGGCAAGCTTACTTTCAACTTCCGTGATCCGGCCTTCTAAAAAAGCTTGTTGCTCTTTTGCGGCGTGATATTCTGCATTTTCTTTTAAATCCCCGTGGCCTCTTGCTTCTGCAATGGCTTCAATAATTTTGGGGCGTTCAACCGTCTTTAAACGATTTAATTCTTCTCGCAATTTTTGCGCGCCATTGACAGTCATTGGAAACTTAATCATTTTACTTTAACCCTTAAGTGCAGATCTTGAATTGGCGAAATAGGTTGATCTTTTTGATATGATAAGGCTAACACTTGTGCCCGAGCCCCAGACAGCGTCGTGGTGTAACATACTTTATGCATTACTGCGTTACGGCGGATAGCGTTGGAATCAGCAATGGCTTGTCTGCCTTCGGTTGTATTGATAATAAAAGCAATTTTATCATTTTTAATGCTATCAACAATATGTGGCCTTCCTTCATTCATTTTTCGTATCATATCGCATTGTAATCCTGCCTGCGTGAGAGCTTGCGCAGTACCTCGAGTTGCTAACAGCTTAAAGCCAAATTGTTGCAATTTTCTCGCTATTTCAATCACGCCTGATTTATCGGCATCTCGTACGCTGATAAGCGCATAACCTTGAGAAGATATTTGAGGTGCCAAGGTAGCAAGTTCACTTTTAGCATAGGCTTGGGCAAAATTATTACCTACCCCCATGACTTCACCAGTGGATCGCATTTCAGGCCCAAGAATGGGATCAACCCCCGGGAATTTCTCAAAAGGAAAAACACTTTTTTTAACGGCATAAAATTCAGGAATACGCTCATTAAGCATTTTTTGCGCTTTTAAGTTTTTGCCTACCATGCAACAGGCAGCAATTTTAGCTAAAGACACACCAATGACTTTAGAAATAAAAGGCACTGTTCTTGCAGCCCGCGGATTTACTTCTAGCACGTAGATTTGGTTATCTTTGATTGCAAACTGTGCATTAATCAACCCAACCACGGCCAACTCTTTGGCCATCTTTCGCATGTGATCTCTTAATTGGTTTTGGATAGCCTCACTTAAACTAAATGGCGGCAAAGAACAAGCAGAATCACCAGAATGAACTCCAGCTTGTTCAATATGCTCCATAATGCCACCAATAAGTACGTTATCACCATCACAAACAGCATCAACGTCGACTTCAATTGCATCATCTAAAAATCTATCAAGTAAAATAGGCGAGTCTTTAGTGATGTTAACTTGTCGTTGCATATAATCGCGCAATTCTTCGTCTGAATATACAACTTCCATTGCTCTGCCACCTAACACATAAGATGGGCGAACAATTAAAGGATAGCCTATTGAATTGGCAATAATAAGTGCTTCCTCGATGGTTGCTGCCATGCCATTTGGCGGTTGTAATAAATTAAGGCGATTAATCATTTGTTGAAAACGCCCTCTGTCTTCTGCTCTGTCGATTGCATCTGGGCAAGTCCCAATAATCGGCACGCCTGCTGAGGCTAAAGCTTTCGCTAATTTAAGCGGCGTTTGGCCACCAAATTGCACAATCACCCCTTGCGGTTTTTCCAAGTGAACAATTTCTAACACATCTTCTAAGGTTAAAGGTTCAAAGTATAAACGATCGGATGTATCGTAATCGGTTGAAACTGTTTCAGGATTACAGTTCACCATGATGGTTTCAAAACCTTCTTCTCGCATGGCTTGCGCGGCATGCACACAACAATAGTCAAATTCTATGCCTTGACCAATTCGATTAGGACCACCGCCGAGCACCATAATTTTCTTATTGTTATTAGGAAGTGCTTCACATTCTTCCTCATAAGTAGAATAAAGATAAGCCGTTTCGACTGAAAACTCTGCCGCACAACTGTCTACTCTTTTATAAACTGGTCGCACGCCTAATTCATGGCGCCGTTTACGCAAAGATTGTTCTTTTATCCCTAAAAGCTCAGCTAACCGATGATCTGAAAACCCTTTGCGTTTTAATTGCAACAAAAGGGTTTTATTGATATCACCAAACCCTAAACTGGAAAGTTTTTTCTCTGCTTGTACTAAATCTTGTATTTGAGCTAAAAACCAAGGATCAATATGTGTTAATTGATAAATGTCTTGAACATCAAAGCCTAAACGAAAAGCATCACCAATATACCAAAGTCTTTGCCAACTGGGGCGTTGCAAGTTTTGCCGAATTTCTGCTTTGGCATCGCTTTTCGTTATATCCACAACTGATTCTAAGCCAAACAAGCCTACTTCCAAACCACGAATGGCTTTTTGTAAGGATTCTTGAAAAGTTCGGCCAATCGCCATCACCTCTCCTACCGATTTCATTTGGGTAGTCAAAATAGGATCGGCTTGTGGAAATTTTTCAAAATTAAAGCGAGGGATCTTAGTCACGACATAGTCGATAGTGGGTTCAAACGAGGCCGGTGTTTGACATTGCGTAATTTCATTAGCAAGTTCATCTAAAGTGTAACCTACTGCTAATTTTGCTGCTACTTTCGCAATAGGAAAACCCGTTGCTTTGGATGCCAAAGCCGAAGATCTGGAGACTCTTGGGTTCATTTCAATCACATGTAGTTCGCCAGTTTTTGGACAAATGGCAAACTGCACATTCGAACCACCGGTTTCTACGCCTATTTTGCGCAAAACGGCAATAGCCGCATCTCGCATCCTTTGATATTCTTTGTCGGTTAGCGTTTGGGCTGGCGCAACAGTAATGGAATCACCCGTATGAATACCCATGGCATCGACGTTTTCAATTGCACAGACAATGATGCAGTTGTCATTTTTATCCCTAACAACTTCCATCTCAAATTCTTTCCAGCCAATGATAGATTGTTCAATCAACAATTCATGGGTTGGAGAGCAGTCTAAACCTCTTTTACAAATTTCTTCAAATTCTTCAAAATTATAAGCAATACCACCGCCACTGCCGCCCAAAGTGAATGAAGGCCGAATAATAGTGGGAAATCCAATTTGCGCCTGTGCCATTTTTGCGCTTTCTAAGCTATGTGCCATCACCGACTTTGGCATGGCAAGCCCTATTTCTTTCATGGCTTGACGAAATTGTTCTCTATCTTCTGCTTTATCTATTGCTGCTTGATTAGCACCAATCAATTCCACATTGAATTGTTTTAATATGCCTTGGCGAACCAAGTCCAACGCACAGTTCAGCGCTGTTTGTCCACCCATGGTAGGCAAAATAGCATCAGGGCGTTCCTTTTCAATAATTCGTGCCAATATACCCCATTGAATGGGCTCGATATAAATGGCATCTGCCATTTGGGGATCCGTCATGATAGTGGCGGGGTTGGAATTGACCAATATCACTCTAAAACCGTCTTCCTTCAAAGCTTTGCAAGCTTGTGCGCCTGCATAGTCAAATTCACAACCTTGACCAATGACAATTGGTCCGGCACCAATAACTAAAATGCTTTTGATGTCTGTTCTTTTTGGCATTGCTTAGTTCAACTCTAAAGCGATTGTTGAAGATTTTTGGCTTTGTTTGCGATAGGTAAGCATCGCTTCGATAAAAGGATTAAATATTTGTCTTGCATCATTTGGACCAGGCCCTGCTTCAGGATGACCTTGAAAACCAAATAGCGGCAAAGTGCGATGCTTAAAACCTTGAAGGGTATTATCGAATAAGGAACGATGCGTGATAACGAATTCTTTATTCAGACTTTGCTCATCTACCACAAAACCATGATTTTGACTGGTTATCAATACCTTTTGATTTTCTAAATCTCTAACAGGATGATTGCCGCCATGATGCCCAAATTTCATTTTATGGGTTTGAGCGCCACAAGCCAGCGCTAATAATTGATGCCCCAAACAAATACCAAATAAAGGCATTTCACGATGCATAAAATGTTTGATAGCATCAATCGCATATTGGCAAGGTTTTGGATCACCAGGCCCATTTGATAAAAACACCCCATCTGGCGCAAGCGACAACACATCTTCTGCTGTTGTTTTAGCATTAACAATGGTAATACGACATCCTAAATCGTATAAACAACGTAAAATAGTTTTTTTAATGCCAAAATCATAAGCAACCACATGGAATTCACTGCCCTGAAGTACCCTTTGCTTAGACCATAATCCTTTTTCTGCCCATTGATAAGAAAAGGGTGTACTTACTTCTTTTGCTAAATCCAGCCCTTCAAGACTGCTTGAACTACGACAAAGCTGTAAAGCCTTTTGAGCAATTTCTTCGCTCATTTGTGGTGCGCTTAAGATACAACCTCGCATTGCCCCTTTTTCACGAATTAACCGTGTTAAACGTCGGGTATCGATTTCAGCAATTCCTAACACACGATTTTCCGATAAAAAAGCTTCAAGTGAGGATTGGTAACGCCAATTACTTGCCTGATAGGGAAGCTGTCGAATAATAAGCCCCTTGGCATATATTTTTTCTGATTCTTTGTCATCTTTATTTACACCCACATTCCCTATATGAGGGTAAGTTAAGGTGATTAATTGATTAGCATAGGAAGGATCTGTTAGGATTTCTTGATAACCTGTCATTGCAGTATTAAAAACAACTTCCCCCAGAGCATAATTTTCCGGGTGACTTAAATGCCCAAAACCTACGCCTTCAAATAGGGAACCATCTTCAAGTGCTAGTAGTGCAAAACGAGGCAACTTCACCCCCCAAGCTATTTATTAGGCATAAAATGCCCGTATTTTATCCCTTCTTAGCTAGGATGTCTATTATTAAAAATCAAGGGATTTTCTTGATTTAGCTGAGGGTGCTTGTGTTTGAGTTAGTGCTTCTACCGCCTCAAGTATTTGTTTTCGCTTAGGGCTATCTTGGGGATATTCTTTAGGATCTAAACTCGGCTTAAGGCCTGCTTCTAATACTGCTACCATTAATTGTACTGCTAAATCGTCATCGCCAGCTGCCATCACAACCACTTCATCAATACCAGTACTTTCTTGATAAGCTTTGGCCTGAGCAACGATCACTTTGGTAACTTGATCTTTATTTTTATTTGTAAGCTGATCGGCTTTCACAGTAACTGACGTTAAATAACTATTTCTTTCTCCTTTTCTTCTAAATACCATCTCAGGTAAAGCCTCTCCCTTTTCTGTTTTAAATTGATAATGATAACTGACAGTGCCTTTCTCGGATTTCTTATTAACCGAATTGGTCTTTGAAATACCAAGTTGAGGCAATTGCGAGACAAATTGGCTTTTTGCTTTGTGCAAAGCATCCTGTGAAGCTTCCTCTTTTAATCGAGGCCTTACAGCTTGTTTATCTTCAAAACGCACCGCTTTTTTATCTTCGCGAATTTGCGGCTCGTGTTTGGCAATTTCAAATGCCTTTTTGATTTTGTTTTTACTTTGTAGTGATAATCCTGCACAAGCTTGAAGCTTTTCTAAAATATAAATGACAGCTTGTTTATCCATGCGCAACTCATTGCTTGCTTCTTTGCCTTTCATTTCTATTTCTTGTTCTAATAAATCAAGCTCATGACAAAAAAAGCGTGATACTTTTTCCATTGCAGTGGGATCTGCCTCTAGTATGGCTAATCGTCTTACCATGTTATAGTATTTTTTACAAAGTGGGCTTTTGGTGGCTTCTACACGATTATAAAGATAGCCATTAATCATTTGTACAACGTGAGATTGTATGCCTATATGCTTTTTAATCTTTTTGGTAACCCTTTTTGAGATCTCAAAACGTTTTTCGTGTTTAAACGCTTTACCTGCTGCCCTTTTACCGAGCCAACTCCCTGCAAATGCACCAAGCACGGTTAAACCAGCAACCCCTCCCACAGCAGCAACACCGCCTGCGATGGCAGCCCCAACTGCTCCGCCTATTGCCGTGCCAACTATTGGAATAACAGAGCCAATCGCAGCACCAATTAAAGCTCCTAAACCAATACCACCTATAATTGTTAAAGAGGTTTTGACTCTATTTGAACTCACAATATCTTTGCCAGCATAATAAATATCTTTAAAAACATCTACCAATCTTTCAACAACCGTGCCTTTATTCTCTGATTTTTTCAAGGTTGAAATCGCAGTAACATTATTCATTTCCTCTAATTCAAGACCTGCATTAATCAAATCTTCTAAGCGGTTCTTTGATTTCGCAGGAACATCATGTTTGGGTACTTTTTCTTCAAGCCAAGATAAAATGTCAGCCACTTCTTCACTTTCTGTGTCACTATTTTCTTCTGAAAACTCATCAAAGGAGCGACTTCCTTTACCAATGGCATCCGGCGGTAATGGTGGTTTAACGGGCTTAACCATAAACTTACCTACTTTATTTTTATTCAAAATTGTAAAAATTAGACATTGAGGCTTTATATAAAATTCAGTATTTTTCACTGAATATATAGGGGTTGATTTTGGTCAATAAGGAGAAGGTACACCTAATTTTCGCAGTAATATAATTGACTTGATTTGGGGTAAACAGTACCATTTCATTTTTTAATTAAAAGAAAGTCTTCCATGCAACAACGTAAAACCTTCGGTGAACTGCGCAAAAAGCCTCAAATAATCACGCAAAAACAATCTCAAACAGCAGCAGTTTCTACACCTATCGTTTCAGCAGCTGATAAAGCACCGTCTGTGGACGTTTCAGAATCTTTAACTCCAGCTTCTGCAGAAGAAAAAGAGACAGCACAGCTACCAAATCCACATTTGATGTTACTGGCAGCTGGTATCGCTGTTTTGGGAGCGTTTTTACTTGCCAGTAACCTTTTCATATTGTCTTGGTATCAACTAGATGTTGCCTATGGTGGCCTCATCCTTTTATCGATGGGCACCATTGGCTTGAGCCATGGTCTTAGTCAAACTTTCGAACTACCAAAATATAACTTATGGCATAAATTAAAAGACTTTTCTAAAGATCATCTGTTTTTATGTGGTTGTACTGGGATTGGTATTTTAATGGTTAATCCTTGGGTAACTTTGATTGGGTTCTTTACAGGCTTTTGGCTTGAAAGCACTGAACCAAAGTTATTAGAGACTACAAAAAATATGCTAACAAAATTAAAAAAATTCTTTTCAAAGGAAAACAGACAAACTCTATCAAATAATTATTTTGAGTCCTTGCGGAATAAACCTTTACAACATATCTGTCTTTTAATCGGATTGGCGCTTGGGTGTTTTGTTTATGCTTGTATGTTGCCATGGGCATTACCTCTCATGATCAGCATTTGCCTACCATTAATCGAGCTTTGTGCCAAAAGCTGTGTATTTATCACAAAATCCTTATTAGGCGGATATTTGCCAAGTTTAGGGTTATTGGCCTTGACTATGAGTATTTGTGTTATAACTTTTTTAGCACCTCTTTTATTGTTTAGCGCATCAGGTGCTTGGCTTGGGTTTCACTATGGCAAATACTTAGATGCATTTCAATTGTATTTTCGTAGTAAAACTGTTGAAAAAGCACTATCAACCAATCTCTACTTCGTTGAAAAAATACGCGCAACCAAACACTGTGTCAATGCCAAAGCTTCTGAGTTAAACGCACACTTGCAAGCCCCTATCGTTCCAACTTTTGTAAAACCGTTATTGTTAGATCTTCCTAATAAACCGATACTTCTCCAGCATCAAGAAGTAATCTTAAGGCCAGTTGATATTACAACTGAAGCAAATGAAACAATTTCTACAAGCAATACGAATAATGAAATTTTGGCACCAAAATTAACATAAAATTAAAGCCGTAAGGTAAGGATTACGTAATTCATTGATACAGCCAAGGCCATGCTAACACTTGTAATTACCTCAAAAAAAAAACTTGAAAGCCCTAGTAATTCTCAATATAATCTCGTTTTCTTACTAATTAAGCGCAAGATTTAAAAATGAGGTAACAATGATTAGATGGATGAGTTCTGCGTTAGAAAGAGATTATTTTAATGCTCTGCCTGAAGAAATGAAAAATGCGCTGACTAGTAATTCTCAATTGTCTACTTTCGCATCGCTTAGCATGACAGACAAGGATGCCTATAGTTATATCAAATTGCTATCCCAGTCCTGGTTAATGAACTATTTTCCTTATGCTAAGAAACATCAACCCAACGACTTTGCCAATAATCCCTTAAGATTACTGGCTCAAAAGTTTCATTACTTAAAGCAAGTTTATCAGCACATACCACGACCACTTATCCAAAAAGCCCTATTGGGTCAAATTGGCGAATTTACTAATACAGCACATCAACCTGAACTCTATCAACTTGCGCTTACCAATGGTCATTCCTTGACAGATGGAACTATTGAAAATACAACTGAAGAAAATAAGAAGATCATTGTTGATGCTGCAGCCATCGGTAATCTGACAGTGGTACAGAATTTAATCCAAGAAGAAGGACCAAATGATGACTGGATGTATCCTGCGTTAAATTCTGCCGCTAAACATGGCCAATTAGAAATTCTCAAATTTATTTTAGCGCAGCCTCAAAAAAACACTCAATATGCTCAAAATACTTTAAATGAATTAATTGTGACTGCGACAAAACATCGTCAAGTTGAAATTATAAAATACTTGATAAGTGTTCGAGCCTGCTCACCTATTTTTTGCCATAAGGCACTTAAAACAGCAATATCGCTTACAGACATTGAAATTGTTAAGGCTCTTTTACAAGCACCTTTGCAAAAATCCCATTTAGCACAGTGCATTAAATTAGCGATTGCGAATGAAAATAAGCCAATTGAAGCGTTGCTTCTTAAAAAATTGAACTTAAATCCTTATTTTGATCAAGGGTTTCCAAAGCTTGCTACAGCAATAAAAATAACTTTGTCTTTGCTCATTGGCGCTGCTTGTTATCTCTCTTTAACGCCTATGACACCTTTTTTAGCTAAATATGGTTTTTCTGTGTTTGGCTTTTTATTTAGTCAATTTTATTTTAATAAAGTGTCTTTGGCATTTTTTGGCAAAAATAACATCAAGCTCATTGCTCATCAAAATCATCAAACACAACCAAAGCAACCACGACCCTTTGCAAACGTTGCTAAATTTGCTTTAAGCCTAGTTTTGTCATTACTGGTTTCTGGCATTGTATTTTCAACGTCCAGTTTTTCCCTGAGCACACTTTTACTTGCAACGACATTTACTCTACTAAATACCTTGTTCTTTTCTCAGTGGATCCCCATTAACACCAAATACAATGAAATCCATAATTTTGATACCTGTGATTCATTTTCGATATATCAAAGCGAAGAAACCTTTTCAATATTAAACATGATGGGACATTTCTACCCTTATAAAACCCCTATTAAAGAACTAAAGCAAAATATTAAATATCAATTAGAGAATAAGACAAATCCAAAAACCTTGACTAACTTATTTGCCAATAGCATTGTAAATAGCTACCCAATTAGTTTTTATCATGAGGCGCAAAAGGAATTGAAAGGAGGCTTTAACGAAGATAGTGCCGAAGTTCAAGATGCTTTGGATATCCTTAAGCAAGAGTGGAAACCCGAGCCTTGATTCTATCCTGAAAATTTAGCAGGTCGTCATTACGACCTAAATAGAATCAAAGTCGAATTTTTTCTGATATCAATGTTTCTACAGGAATAGATTGATGTAATTTTTCTAAAAATAGCTTATTGTTATACTCTGTTTTTTGCTCATAAGACTATTTAATTAAGATGAAATCGCATGTTAATCTGATGGACCTTGCCGTGAATATCACCGTATTGATTTCTCAAACAAAACATCTGCCATAGAATAAAGACCCTGCTGCTTATTTTCCAACCATTTAGCAGCGCGTATCGCACCAAACGCAAAATTACTGCGACTGGTAGCTTTATGAGTGATCTCGATCCGCTCCCCTTCTGAAGCAAATATCACAGTATGCTCTCCTACAATATCTGCAGCGCGAATAGAAGAAAACCCGATGCTTTTTTTATCGCGCACGCCAGTAATGCCATGGCGATCATACACCGCAACTTTATCTATATCTCGATGGAGTGTTTTGCAAATCAATTCACCCATTTCAAGTGCTGTACCAGAAGGCGCATCTGCTTTTTGGCGATGATGAGCTTCGATAATGTCAATATCTGCATCATCTCCCAATATCTTGGTAGCAAGCTTAACCAATTCATAACACAAATTAACACCCACACTGGTATTAGGTGCAAATACTAAGGCGATATCTTGACTTACCTCTTGAATAACAGTCTTTTGCTCGGCATTAAAACCCGTGGTTCCAATAACCATCTTCTTGCCATGTTCTTGACAGATCCGCAGATGAGAAAGTGTTGCTAAAGGCGTGGTAAAGTCAATCAGGATATCAAAATCCTCGATAACATAACGCAAATCATCTACTGGTTTGACACCAATGGCCTGACAACCTGCATTGGTGCCAATATCAATGTCCATCAAGGAGTTAGCAGAAACTGTACCCGCTTTTAGTGCAACGCCTTGGCTTGCAAATATTGCTTGAACCAGTGCCTTGCCCATACGGCCATTTGTGCCTGCAATCGCCAACCTTAGCATATGCCTACCTTATTAGAATTTCATTTTATCAAAAAATTCTCTTACCCGATGGTACCATTTATCCACGCGTGGGCTATGTTTGGCAAGGCCCATTTCTGTTTCTAATTCACGTAAAATTTCTTTTTGTTTACGTGTTAAATCAACCGGCGTCTCGACAAACACACGACACAGTAAATCACCCTGTCCTCCCCCTCTAACAGGCTTTATGCCTTTACCTGACAATTTAAAAACCTTGCCGGTTTGAGTTTCAGAGGGAATATGTAATTTGACACGCCCATTTAAAGTAGGCACCTCAATGTCCCCACCTAGCGCAGCCATAATAAAACTGATGGGTACTTCACAATACAAATTTTCATTCTGGCGTTGAAAAATAGGATGTTCTTGAATATGCACTTCAACATAAAGATCTCCCGCGACCCCGCCATGAGGTGGTGCTTCCCCTTCTCCATTAAGGCGAATTCTATCACCTTCATCAACACCAGCTGGGATCCGAACCTGTAATTTCTTTTCATCACGCACACGTCCTTGACCATGACATGGACGGCAAGGATCTGAAATGGTCTGTCCTGACCCACGACAAGTTGGACAAGTTTGTTGTAAGGTGAAAAACCCTTGTTGAATGCGTACCTGACCATGACCATGACAGCTTTTGCAAGTAGTCGGTTTGCTTCCCTTACTTGCCCCACTGCCATGACATGAACCACAAGCAACCCAATTGGGTACTTGGATGGTAACTTGGGTACCTTTTACGGCATCTTCCAGCGATAATTCTAAATTATAACGTAGATCTGCACCTCGTTGCTCTCGACGTTGTCCGCCCCCACCAAAAATATCTGAAAAGATATCATTGAAAATGTCACCAAAACCTCCTGGCCCACCACCAGGATGTCCATGCGAAGGATCTACTCCGGCATGACCATATTGATCATAGGCACGACGCTTTTGCGGATTTGATAAAACATCATAGGCATGGGTTACATCTTTGAATTTTTCTTCTGCTGCCTTATCACCCCCCGTTTTATCAGGGTGATACTTCATTGCCATCCGTTTATAAGCTTTTTTGATCTCAGCATCGGAAGCATCGGGTGAGACCCCTAAAATTTCATAAAAGTCCTGTTTAGACATTGATTAAACCTATAATGTAAAAAGGTGCGATATACTCTTTCCAGTTTAAATTAGGCCTAAATTCAAACTGGTGCGAATATGACTCGCACCTAACTTTTATTTTTTATCGTCTTTAACTTCTTCAAACTCCGCATCGACAACATCTTCTTTTCCTTGACCGTTGCCGCCGCCCGTTGCTTGGCCTGCGCCTCCTTCAGCACCACCAGCAGCTCCCCCTTCTTGAGCTCCATAAACACGTTGTGCCATTTTACCGGAAATATCGGTTAGTGCCTGAGTTTTAGTCTCGATAATCTTTTTATCATTGCTCTTAATGGCTGATTTTAAATCCGCTAATGCAGCTTCAATATCGGCTCGCTCTTTTGGCTCAACCTTATCACCCAAATCTTTCAAGGATTTTTCAGTTGCATGCAATAAGCTATCTGCGTGATTTCTGGCACTCGCCAATTCATGAAACTCTTTATCTTCAGCTGCATGCTCTTTGGCATCATTTACCATTTTTTCAACTTCTGCATCACTTAAACCGCCAGAAGATTTCACAATCATAGATTGCTCTTTACCTGTTGCTTTATCTTTAGCAGAAACGTGTAAAATACCGTTGGCATCAATATCAAAGGTAACTTCAATTTGTGGCACACCCCGAGGCGAAGGCGGAATATTGGTTAAATCAAATTGCCCTAAGAATTTATTCGCCGAAGCTTGTTCGCGTTCTCCTTGGAAAATTCGTACCGTTACTGCAGTTTGACCATCTTCTGCAGTAGAGAAAACTTGGCTTTTCTTAGTAGGAATTGTGGTATTTTTTTCAATCAGTTTCGTCATCACACCACCCATGGTTTCGATCCCTAAAGAGAGTGGGGTAACATCCAACAATAAAATATCTTTCACTTCTCCTGAGAGTACCGCACCCTGAATAGCCGCACCAATTGCCACTGCTTCATCAGGGTTAACATCTTTACGAGGCGCTCGGCCAAAGAATTGTTCAACCGTTTCTTGTACTTTAGGCATGCGGGTTTGACCACCCACCAAAATAACAGAAGTAATATCTTTGACGCTCTTGCCAGCATCTTTTAATGCAACACGACAAGGCTCGAGTGTACGTTTGACTAAATCTTCAACCAAAGACTCCAGTTTCGCACGGCTTAAACGCATATTTAAGTGTTTTGGACCACTGGCATCAGCAGTGATATAGGGTAGGTTAATATCCGTTTGTTCACGAGAAGAAAGCTCAATTTTGGCTTTTTCTGCAGATTCTTTCAAGCGCTGTAAAGCAAGCGGATCTTTACGAAGATCAACACCAGCATCTTTTTTAAATTCTTCAACCAAATATTGAATGACAGCATCATCAAAGTCTTCACCCCCCAAATGGGTATCACCATTGGTTGCAAGTACTTCAAATTGCTGTTCACCATCAATGTCAGCAATTTCAATGATAGAAACATCGAATGTACCACCACCCAAGTCATAGACCGCAATGATCGAATCACCCGTTTTTTTATCCAAACCAAATGCCAAGGCTGCAGCAGTTGGTTCATTAATGATACGTTTTACTTCAAGCCCTGCAATTTTACCCGCATCTTTGGTTGCTTGACGTTGAGAATCGTTAAAATAAGCTGGCACCGTAATTACCGCTTCTTTAACCTCGTGCCCTAAATAATCTTCTGCTGTTTTCTTCATTTTGGCTAAAACCAGCGCAGAAATTTGCTGTGGCGCTATTTTTTCATTATTTCGACTTTCTACCCAAGCATCCCCATTGTCTGCCTTAACAATTTTATAGGCAATATGAGAATCATGAATGGCAGGATCATCGTATTTACGGCCAATTAAGCGCTTCACAGCATTAAAAGTGTATTTATAGTTTGTTACTGCTTGGCGTTTTGCAGCTTGCCCAACGATACGTTCACCATCTTCAGTAAAAGCCACGATAGAGGGTGTTGTTCTATCACCTTCGCTATTTTCGATAACGCGGGGTTTACCATTCTCCATAATTGCAATACAAGAGTTGGTGGTTCCCAAATCGATACCAATGACAACATTTTTTGCGGGTGCGGGCATTATCTTTCTCCAGTAGTTTTAAAGTCTCAATTTTAAATCTTTGTAATATATATGGGGGCAACTTTCTTAATTTCAAGGACTATGATGCAGGTGCACGCGATACAACAACCCTTGCAGGGCGTAATAAACGATTATTAAGCGTATATCCTTTTTGCACCACTGCAAGAACCTGATTAGGTGGTACATCATTGGTTTCTTGCACTGAAATAGCTTCATGAAAAGCGGGGTTAAAGGCTTCGCCTTCAGGATTGATTATCTGAATACCCTGTTTTTCAAGCGCATTCATTAAAATACGATGAGTCATGTTCATCCCTTCCAGCAGATGTTGTGCCTCAACCTGACCATTTTTAGCAAAATTCAAACCATGCTCTAAGCTGTCTTGTACTTCTAAAAGTTCAAGTGCAAATTTATCAATCGCGAATTTACGAGTTTTTTCAACTTCTTCTTGCATTCTTTTTTGAAGATTTTGCAGATCTGCTTCCTTTCGTAGCAATCTATCCCAGTAGGCAGCTACTTTTTCTTGCTCGGCTTGTATTGTCGCATTTAAAGATTCAATTTGACGACGCAATTCTTCTACGTGCTCTGGGGAAGGCAAACCTGCATCTGCTGAAACAACTCGACTAGCCAATAGATTATCGTCTTCATAACGCTGTGAGGGGCCAGCATCAGGGGATTTTGGATGCTTATCTTGTGATTTCTTGCCTTTATCGGTCATTACCTACCTCATTAAAAAAGTTATTACTTGCAATCTAATATGGGGCCTATTTATCTGGGTTCAAGAGTGTACCCAGTACTTTTGCAGTAAATTCTACCACTGAGATCACTTTATCATAGCGCATACGCGTTGGCCCAATAACCCCTAATACGCCAACTACCTCACCATCTATGGTATAACGGGATGTGATGACGCTGTGTTCGCGAAATGCATCATACCCTGATTCTTCACCAATAAACATTTGTACCCCCTCACTTTGCAAACAGCTGTCTAAGAGATGCAAAATCTGCTGCTTTTGTGTAAAGGCATTAAATATTTTCTCAAGTTGATGAACTGAAGTAAGTGGGTTGGCAAATAAATTTTGCTGTCCAGCTAGAATATAATCCTCTTGTGGTTGCGTTCTCACAAAGGCTTTACTCGCAACATCTACAACCGCTTTCATCAAGCTATCCATCTGAGTACGATCAAAATTTAACGCTTTTAATAACTCTTGACGAGCAATTAAAAGCTCTTTACCTACAAAATGTTGATTTAAAAAATTACTCGCTTGAGTAAGTTCAGCAGCAGAATAGGATTGATCGGTCACAATAATACGATTTTGAACATCACGCTCATTAAATACCAAAATGGCTAAAACACGGTTATCTGCTAATGGTAAAAATTCCACATGGCGAAGCAATTGATGATTACATTTAGGCAGGGTCACTATCCCCACCATATGAGTCAGCTCGGACAGCACGCTTGAGGTTTTTGCAATTAAGCGATCAGTTGATTGATTCAGATCAAACTGTTGTGTCATTCGATTTGCTTGCTCTTCATCCAACGGATGAACCGATAGTAAGCTATCAACAAAAAATCGGATCCCTTGTGTAGTAGGAACCCTGCCAGCTGAGGTATGAGGAGAACAAATTAAACCCCTATCCTCAAGATCTCCCAATACTTTTCGCACCGTTGCAGGACTCAATTGAGGAAACGCTTCATCAACCAGGGTTTTAGATCCTACTGGTTGTCCATCACGGATATACAAATTGACCAAATGCTTGAGCAATTGTTTGGCGCGTTCGGATATCGTTATTTCATTCATAGGCTTATGGGAAATTACACTTTTATTGTTTTGAACGTTATCTAAATTCTTTGACACTCTATTTTAATGAGTTCATGGCTAAAGACAATCCTGATACTCGCGCTATTTTGATTTTAGGCAAGACGCCAAGCGCATGAATTCCTCGGAGTGTCCGCTTTGGTACATGACTGGGGTGAGAGAGCAGGCAACAAAGCATAAGCTTGTCCCGTACTTAATACGGGATTTAAACTGGGAAGAGTATATTCATAGTTATCAACTAAAGTGCTATGTTTAGTCCATTCAATATGAACCGGCAACAAGAGTTAGTTATCTTGAACACAACTACAAAGGCTGCCCCTTTTACTAAAATTGGGCTAATTGGAAAACATAACAATCCAGAAGTACGCAGCACACTGAGCTCTCTCGTCACCTTTTTACAATCCAAGGGTTTAGAAGTTATTCTCGAAGAACAATGCGCTATGTTGATGGGCGATCTGTTAGTCAAGAAAGTACATCATAGTCAATTAGGCGCTCAATGTTCTCTTATTATTGTTGTTGGTGGCGATGGTAGCCTTTTAGATGCCGCACGAATTGTTGTAGATAATAATGTGCCGGTCCTTGGTGTCAATCGCGGCAGACGCGGTTTTTTAACCGATATCTCTCCACAGGCACTGACCCAATCGTTAGAGCCCATTTTGGCAGGAGAATATCAAGAAGAGCGTCGCTTTTTATTAGAAATGTCCCTGTGGCGTGACGAACAAGAGGTTGAAAGTGGTATTGCATTAAATGATGTTGTCTTATATTCCGGCGACATCGCCAGAATGATTGATTTTGAAGTGAGTATTGATAAGAAATTAGTTTACCGTCAACGTGCCGATGGCATTATTAGTGCAACTCCAACAGGATCAACGGCTTATGCACTCGCTGGTGGCGGTCCTATTTTACATCCTGCTTTGCCGGCAATTGTCTTAGTACCCATGCATCCTGCAACCTTAAGTAATCGTCCTATTGTGATTGATAGCCAGGGCCAAATCGAAATTCATATCATGCCGGATAATTTTCTCCATCCTCGTTTAAGCTGCGATGGTCAAGTGCATTTTGATGCAAAACCAAATGACAGAATCATTATTCGTCGTAAAACTCAAGAATTACTGCTTCTACACCCTAACGATTATGATTATTATCATACCTTAAGAACAAAACTTGGCTGGAGTGCCTAAGTTACATGTTGCAACATTTGCAAATAAAAGATTTAGCCATCGTATCACAAGTAGATATTGCTTTTTCGACAGGAATGACTGTCATTACCGGCGAAACTGGCGCAGGAAAAAGTATATTACTGGATGCATTAAATTTAGTACTAGGCCAACGTTCAGATAGCAACTTAGTTCGCCCTGGGGCTGAAAAAGCAGAAATAGCAGCAATCTTTGATATTTCGTCTTTAAATGGCGCCATTTTATGGCTTTCAAATTTAGAACTTGCGGGAGATATGCCACAACAATGCGTTATTCGACGCATTCTTTATGCCAACGGGCGATCCAAAGCTTTTATCAACGGCTATCCTGTCATCACCCAGCAATTACGTTTGTTGGGAGAACATTTAGTTCAAATTCACGGCCAACATCAACACCAATTATTACTAAAACCGAGTGAACAATTAAGGCTTCTCGATGTTTTTGGTCAACATGAAGAATTAGTGAGTCAAGTTAAAACTGCGTTTAAAGCTTGGAATAAGATAGACGAACATCGGCTTTGCTTGCAAGAAAAAGGGCTTTTGGATCAGTCTCGCATTGCGTTAATACAATATCAAATGCGCGAAATTGAAGCACTGAACTTAAAAGAACAAGAATACCAAAAGCTACATCAAGAACACGATCAATTGGCGCATGCGACTTCCTCCATTCAAGCAGCTCAATATGCTTTGACTTTGCTTGAAAACCATGACGAAGTAAACGCATTGCAATGTATTAATCAAGCACAACTGGCTCTTAGCGCTTTAACAGAAAAATTTCCAACACTTAACAATGCTCATGTGTGTTTAAACACCGCTCAAATTCAATTGCAAGAAGCAGTTGCTGAAATTAATGATTTTATTGCAACGTTAGAAATTAACCCAAATCGTTTAGGGCAAGTAACTCAGCGATTAGAAAAGCTTTATGATATCGCTCGAAAGCATAAAATTGAGCCTGATTTTTTATTGGATTACTATGATACGCTTAAAAAACAAACTTGTTTATTCGACGAGCAAGAAACGATCTCAAAACAAATCGCCATTGATTTAGAAAATGCCAAAGCGCAATTTCAACAATTTGCTCAAAAATTAACAAATGCAAGGCTCAGAACTTGTGAAAAATTAGCAACTGCGGTTACTCAAGCCCTTCAACCATTGGGCATGCCTGGTGGTCTATTTACAGCGCAATTAATCCCTCACGAGGATGATACTTTACATATGAGCGGCAATGAAACCATTATTTTTAATGTTTCGGCTAATCCAGGACATGCTGTGCAGCCCTTGCACAAGGTAGCTTCGGGAGGCGAATTATCCCGGATCAGTCTTGCACTTGAATTACTCACGGCACAATCACTTGCCACGCCCTGTTTGATCTTTGATGAAGTAGATGTTGGGATCAGTGGCAAAATCGGCGCAATTGTTGGTAAAGCATTACATGATTTGAGCGAATCTGCTCAAGTATTATGTATCACGCATCTACCTCAGGTTGCCTCCTGGGGAGATCATCATCTTCAAGTTAGTAAAAAACGCCTTGAAAATAGTACTATCAGTGAAATCAAACAACTAACAGGCGCTGAGCGCGTGGAAGAAATTGCAAGATTGCTCGGCGGGATGGATGTGACAAAACAGGCAAGAGCAAATGCTGAGAATTTGCTGGAGCACAAAATAGTGCTAACAGACTAGGCAACAACAAAGCCTTATTGACAGCCTTGACAGATCCCATATAGATAAAGGCAATGATCGGTGATCTTAAAACCATAAGATTGGGCAATCGCCAATTGCCTTTCCTCAATGATTTTATCTACAAATTCTTCAACCCTTTCACATTTTACACAAACCATATGATCATGATGATCACCCTCATCTAGCTCAAATACAGCATGGCCTGAATCAAAACGATGGCGGATAACAAGACCTGCAGCTTCAAATTGCGTGAGCACTCGATAAACAGTCGCTAATCCCACATCATCGCCCGATTCAAGTAATTTTTTGTATACTTCTTCAGCACTAATGTGACGGGCGGCTGTATTTTCTAAAATATTTAATATTTTAAGGCGCGGAACGGTAACTTTTAGGCCCGCCTTTTTTAAATCTTTATTTTCAAGTTTTTCTTCTAACATAGAATGATTCTCATTTCTATTCACGGTTACAAGGCTATCATGAGACTCGATACTCCTCTACTGCAAAATGCCTAACTTGCTCCCTCTCTAGGGACATGTTAGCCTTGCCACCACAATAAACCGTTTTTAACCTCAATTAAGTTTATCAAATAACAACATGAAAATTTTCATCGTTTCTATTGCAAAATTAATTGGATGCCTTTGTCTTATGCTGAGTTTAAGCGCCTGCTTTATTCGGCCTTATAAATTTGGGATCACCCAAGGGAATGTGATTACCGCCAGTAAGGTCGCCGAGCTTCAAGAAGGCATGAGCGAAGAGGAAGTACTTTATATCCTTGGCACACCCATGCTGAATGATGTTTTTCATTTAAATCGTTGGGATTATATTTATTATGAAAAACCAACCTATGGAGTAGAAAAACGGCACCATGTTGCAGTTTATTTTGAAAATGGCCATATCGCAAAAATTACCCAGGATCTTTTGCAAGAGTCCGCTGCTTAATTTTTTGTTGTTTTAGCTGTTTTAAGCGCTCATGTCTTGCCGCCATCGCACTTCTGTGCAAAGGCTTGTATATTTCAATTCTGTCGCCCTGTTCCACCAGATCGTTAAGAGACTTTATTTGATTGTAGATCCCAACACGATTCTGATTGGCTAAATTAATTTCTGGAAATAGGTTTAAAATACCTGACTGTTGAATCGCTTTTTCAATGGTGCAAGGAGATTGAACTTTCAAAGTGATGCATTGATGTGTGTCTTGGCAAGCATAAACGACCTCAATATCAAGCACTAGCATGGACATAGACTTGATTGGCTCGCTGAGTAAAAGCTTGTACTAAGGATTGTGCTACCTGATTAAAAATAGGACCCAGTGTTATAGAAAATAATGGATTGATAAATTCAAAAGAAAGATGGAAAGACACTTGAGTGCCGTTTGCAAGGTTTTGAAACTGCCATACCCCCTCTAGATGCTTAAATGGTCCTTGGCGCAATCGCATTTCAATCCTTTCATGGGGAATTAAACGATTTAAGGTTGTAAACGTTTTGCTTAAAAGACCCCGCTGGATGCAAAGAGATGCCTCCATGTGGGTTTGCGTTTGATGCGCTATCTGCGCATCAGCGCACCAGGGTAAAAATTGGGGATACTGCGCCACATCATTCACTAAATCAAACATTTGTTGCGCACTAAAGGGCACAACAGCAACGCGATAAATAACTGTCATTATCCCCTCTCACCTTGCCTCAAGAAGATATTATAAAGGTATTATTCTATTTTTTATATAAGGAACGTATAATAGACTGACTATGAGCAAGAAAAACAAGACCGAACACGCTAATCGCATTGCTGAAAATCGCAAAGCCCGCTTTGAGTATTCTATTTTCGATACCTTTGAGGCTGGGATTGTCTTACAAGGATGGGAAGTCAAAAGCTTACGTGCTGGTAAGGGCGGCATTGCCGACAGTTATGTCATTTTAAAAAATGGCGAAGCTTGGTTATTGAACGCAGTTATTACCCCTTTAAATTCTGCTTCGACGCATATACACCCCGAAGATAGTCGTACTCGAAAGCTTTTGCTTAACAAGAAAGAGTTAAAACAACTTATTGGTGCAGTTGAACGCAAAGGTTTTACGATTATTCCACTCACCATGTATTGGAAAAATGGGCTTGCTAAAGTGCAGATTGCTGTTGCTCAAGGTAAAAAGTTATTCGATAAACGTGAAACCATTAAACAGCGCGATTGGGAGCGTTCAAGGCAGCGTTTGGTGAAATAGTGAAATTTCCCTCATAAGTAATTAACCTGCCCATCCAATGTCTTACTTCCATCCTTAAGTAAAAAGTACTATCGTTAACCGGATGTTCTATGGCTTGTGCTTTGCCTAATAACCATGTTAAGGGTAATAGCAAAAATCGTTGCCCCAATTTAAATACGTAACCTTGATGAGAAAGCAAGATATCATTTCCCACAAGTTCATAGCGTAACTTACAGCCAATCCTGCTACTCATCATTTCCACTACAATACCCTCTTGAAGAATAATCATTTTTGAGCATAAGCGGTAAGGCTTATTTGGAAAATGAAAAAGTCGCTCAAAAACAACCTCATTAGGCGAAAAATTACTACCATAATAGACCGTCACTGGGATGTTTTGCCCTAAACTCAATGCTTGCTTGCCTATGAGTTTGGCACACAGACAAAATAAACGATATCCCATTGAACCTGAAATCGTCATAAAACCATTTAGGGTGATTTTTTGATTACATCCAAGCTCAATGTCATAGCGTTGTTGTAGAATGCTATCAAGGCGATTGGCCTTATCTGCAAACAAGCGATGAGGCAAGGTCATTTTGATCTTGCCCATAACAGTATTGCCCTAATCCCTTTGAGCACAGGATATATGAGCTTAGATATTGGTTGATAACGAAAAATCATCGCATTTATCTTATTAAACCAATCTGTGTTTGTGCTAAGTAATGCCAGCACATGCATAGCCTGTGCCCCTTGATAGAGATTTTCCCCTATTTTTACGATAAAACCCTGATTGTAATCTAAACCTTTATTTTGAAGGATTTGATTAAGGGGGTGTGCTTCTCTGGCATTGAGTAGGTGAAGCTTCCCCACTTTTTGCAATTTAATCCTTTTGGATGCAAAAGTGCATAATGGACATTCTCCATCATAAATTATCCAGATTTCTTGTATTTTTGTTAGCTCGGTCATTTTATTATTTTAACATAAGAAAAAGTAAATTCTCGACGCATATACAACTAAGCACCCTAAAATCCCTGTTTAATCAGATAGTTTCCTCAGGTGATATTGATATTAATATTTGACTAGTCTAGAATGTTCCTTGGGGGCGACCTGGCTTCGACGCAGTGCGCGAACCCAAAGATGCATGCCGAGCACACAGTTTAATCTCGTTAATCTTAACTGTAATGTTATAGTTGCAAACGACAACTTACACGCACAAGCTGCCTAAAAAACAGACTTATGCCCTTCTACCTGTTGTGCTTGGACGATAGAATAGAAGGCCGACTAAACAAGATCGCTATCCTAGCGTCCTAGTGTGGATAGTTAAACTAAATAGGGCTCGTGCATCATAACCGCTCTGATCCGGGTATGATGTGTTAAATAAAAGATCAACGATAAGCATGTAGACCCTTTGATGTAGGTATTGCGGACGCGGGTTCAATTCCCGCCGCCTCCACCAGATTCAAATCCAACTAAATCCAATACCGTCCATGAGCCCTTGATATACAAAGGGTTTTCCTTTATAACATGTCCATTGCGGTTTTATGTAGGCTACTGAAATCCACCCTCAAATGGGGGCCAATTTGGGGCCTTTTGGGGATAGAACAAAAACGAGGCCCCCATTTACCGACAACCAATACCAATAGGGATTAACCATATCAATTCATGGTAGAAAATTAATGTCTGAAATCAACATCTATTGCGATGAAAGCTGCCATCTGCCAAAGGATCAAAAGCCCATTATGGCTATAGGGGCAATATTTTGTCCTCTTAGTAGTATAAAAAAAGTATCCAAAGATATTTATCACTTAAAGTCAAAGCATAAGATTGGTCATGATGTTGAATTTAAATGGCTGAAAGTCTCAAAGAATAAGCTGCCGTTTTACTTAGATCTGATTGATTACTTCTTTTCACAATCTGACTTAAGTTTTAGAGGCTTAATCGTCAGCGATAAGTCAAAACTAGATCATGAGCTTTTCAATCAAACCCATGACGACTGGTATTACAAAATGTATTACCAGCTCATTAAACCCATGATTGATAAAAACAATTCATATAATATCTACCTTGATATTAAAGATACCCGCTCTGAAGCAAAAGTTAAAAAACTGCATGAAGTACTAGCCAACAGCTTCCACGATTTCAATTACTCGTTAATAAGAAAAGTACAAAGCATTCGCTCCCATGAAACAAATTTAATGCAAATGACTGATCTTCTTCTTGGGGCAATCTCTTATGCTAACCGGAATGAAGGAAGCAGCGAATCAAAGAAAAATTTCATCAATAAAGTAACATCTTTATCTGAAAGCAATTTAAAATCGACCTCCTTTTTAAATGCAACCAAATTCAATTTGTTCTTTTGGAACCCTAATTCAGCAGGACGTGCAGGAAAAACTTAGGATGTTAGTACTTCCAGAATTGATTTCACTCAATGCACATGAGGGGAATTGGGATAAATATCTGCAAGCAATATACGGTATTTTTTGTCGCGACTTTGTTCATACCAAGCCGTTTGTACGGAATCGAAGGGTTGGATTAAAGAAGATGCCTATTGAAAAAGGGAAAGAAGCAACCTTTTGGCATTTTGTCAGCACAGGCGAAACTGAAAGTGATCGCGAAATATGTATCAGAAGATGCGAAAGAATCACTTGGATCCGGCCAATGATTGAAAATTATAATGCTTCAAATGTTAATTGGTGGGTTGAATTTAAGAGTGGAAAAAGCGGGAATAAGCGTCGAGTTTGCATAACGCTACATGATTTCAGTTATTTGGTAGTTCTCGATGACAGAGATGAATTTATTTTACCTTGGACTGCTTATCCAATTGAAAAAGACCACCAAAGACAAAAGTTAGATAGGCGCTGGAAAGAAGCTTCTATTAGTTCAAGAACAGGAGAAATACTATTTTGAAGTGAGGTGGGGAACAAAAAGCCGGGACCGCATTTATCGTACGACCCCTTAACTCCTTCTACGCTAGGTAGATGAGCTTAATGAAAGTATAGAGGTTTAATGCTGGCTCTTCAATAGCCTCCCCTTTCTTTTAGACCAAAGGAATCTATGACTCAAATTACTATTGTTAGATCAATAAGTTATAACTAGCCCATGGTGCAATTACTCTCAAATGGCATTAACTGACACTAAAATCAGAAACCTCAAACCTAGCAATAAGCCCTATAAGGCCACTGATGAAAAAGGGCTATTTCTGCTCATTAACCCTAATGGGTCAAAATACTGGAAACTCAAATATCGCTATGATGGCAAAGAG
>JAFECR010000011.1:0-128211 GCA_018242045.1 Pseudomonadota bacterium
TCTATAACGAAACTAAACAAGAAAATCTTTTTAGCACGCCTACATCTGTGCCTAAGCCTGCGCAAACTGAGGCTGAAGAAAAACCGACAACCCTACAGAATATATTCAATACACATAACTTTAGAAAAAAGAATTGATAACAAATTAAGGCTAGTGGCTAAGCTATTTTTTGTCATGGTATGACTGATGAGGGTGCACCAATTTGTCGGCATTTTCATCAACTCATCATAACGTATTATCTAAATAATGTTTAAATAAAGTGCACTACTTTGCTAAAATAACCTCTCTATTTAAGTTATTTTGCAGGAGGGGGCATGAAACGCGGTGCCAACTATGATGACAGTCAAAGTGGGAAAAAATCTCGTTATAATGATAATTATAATCAAAATACTCTCTTGCAACATAACGCTTCTAATTCAAAACATGCTTCTGATTCTTTTGAAAACACATCGTTATTTTCGATATTAATCGGTGCTTATAAGGCAAATGATAAAGCTAAATTTGATTTAATGTGTCTACAATTAGAGAAGAAAATTGAGCAACAGCCAAATTGCGTATTAGAAAATGATAAAGAATATGGTTTTTGTATTAATCGACTTTTCTATTATGCAAAAAAGACTCAGATCAGTGAAAATAAACTGATAAAGCTTTTAAGCCTTATTTTAAAAGCTAAAATCGCAGATAAAGATTTAGAATGGTTGCTGTCAAGCATTAGTCCTGCGACTGGCTTTACCCCTCTACATAGCGCTATTTTAATAGGAAGTGAGCATATACTCGATTTTCTTTTAAAATTTTTAGAAAAATGCCCTGACGTCTTATCAATATGCCTTGCTACTAAATCAAACGGACACAGCACGCTCAATAGCGCTATTCAAACAAAAAATCCAAAGCTAGTGCGTATGATGCTTGAAGCGCTAGCCAAGCACCCAGATATTCTGAAAAACTGCCTTGCAGCCACACTCAATAGCTATACTGTGCTAGATGAGGCACTCAATAAAGCGGACCTAGAGAGCCTTCAGCTTATTTTGGAATATCTATCTCGTTATCCCTCGATGCTAAAAATCTGTCTTGAAAATACGGCAACAGGTTATCGACCGTTATATAGCGCGTTAATTCGAGGAGGCGCTTCTTTATTACTAGACTATTTAGAACTGCCACAGTATCAAAACGCTTTAATCCTTAATTTAACGCATATTCAATCTAGAAAATTCAGTATTCTTCATAATCTGGTCAGCAAAAACGCCATTAAACAAAGTGAGACAACCATCCAGCGAATTTTTACTTTAGGTGAAACTAATCTACCGCTTGAAAAATGGCAACAGCTATTAACGCAACTAAATACAAATGGATATTCTGCTTTAGATTATGCTTTCTTTGATAGCAATATACTTTTTATAACGCATTACTTGGCAGCCTTTAAAAAAGCTTTTGGTAATGAGGCGCAAACAAAACTTAAAAAATTATTTACCTTGAAACTAAAAAAAGACAAAACCTCTGAACTCATTGATGATGCACTACACGATAAATTTCCAAACGTAGCGCCTTATGTTAAACCAACCGCTTCGCTCAAAATACAAAACAGTTCAGTTCAAACAACAGATGTTCAGCTAGAGACCCTATCTTCTGTAACAGTTGCACCGATGATCGCAGCTTCATCATTTATAACAGAGCCAAAGTCGACTGCCATAACAACAAAATCAAGCAATAATAACCATCAAAGTGAGACAAAATCTCACATTAATGATGACCATAGTCACAATCTCTCGTATCAAAAGATCTCTAACTCAGAATATAATTCAGATTTTTTTGATAAGAATCCACTGTCTTTTTTATTAAAATGTGTTTATAAGGCTAATGATGATGCTGAATTTGATTTATTGTGTCTACAATTAGAAAAGAAAATTGAGCAACAACCAAACTGTGTATTAGAAAATTATAAAGAAAATAATTCTTGTGTCAATCAACTTTTCTCTTATGCAAATAAGACACAAATCAGTGAAAATAAACTGATAAAGCTTTTAAGCCTTATTTTAAAGGCCCAAATTGCAGATAAAGATTTAGAATGGTTGCTGTCAAGCGTTAGTCCGAATAGCTTCACTCCCCTCCATAGCGCCATTTTAATAAAAAACGAGCACGTACTCGCTTTTCTTTTAAAATTCTTAGAGAAACACCCTCGCATCTTATCAATATGTCTTGCTACTAAATTAAATGACACAACAGTACTGGGTAACGCTATTTTAACAAAAAATCAAACGCTACTTCGTATGATACTAGAGGTGCTAGCCAAGCACCCAGATATTTTGAAAATGTGTCTTACAAACACAATAAATAACTATACTGTGCTAGATGATGTATTTAAGAAAAAAGAACTTGAAAGCCTTCAGCTTATTTTGGAATATCTCTCTCACTATCCCTCGATACTAAAAATCTGTCTTGAGAATACGGCAACAGGTTATCAACCGCTATCCAACGCGCTCCTTCGAGGAGGTGCTTCCTTATTACTAGATTATTTAGAGCTGCCACAGTATCAAAACGCTTTAATCCTTAATTTAACGCATATTCAACCCAACAATTTCACTATTTTTCATAGTCTGACCAGCGAAAAGGCCATTAAACAAAGCGAGGCAACCATCCAGCGAATTTTTACTTTAGGTGAAACTAATCTACCACTTGAAAAATGGCAACAGCTATTAACACAACTAAATACAAATGGATATTCTGCTTTAGATTATGCTTTCTTTGATCGCGATATGCTTTTTACAAAGCATTACTTGGCAGCCTTTAAAAAAGCTTTCGGTAATGAGGCACAAACAAAACTTAAAAAATCATTTACCTTGACACTAAAAAAAGACAAAACCTCTGAACTCATTGATGATGCATTACATGGCAAATTTCCAAAAATAGAACCTTATATTAAGCCAATCGCTTCGCTCGAAATGCAAAAAAAGTTGACTCAATCAACAGATATTCAATTAGAGACGCTATCTTCTGCAACAGTTGCACCGATGATAGCAGCTTCATCATTTATAGCAGTGCCGCAATCAATTGCGATAACAACAAAATCAAACAATAATAATCATCAAAGTGAGAAAAAATCTGACATTAATGATGACCATAGCCAGAACAATCTCTCGTATCAAAAGATCTCTAACGCAAAATATAATTCAGATTTTTTTGAAAAGAATCGACTGTCTTTTTTATTAAGATATATTTATCAGACTAATGATAATGCTGAATTTGATTTATTGTGTCTACAATTAGAAAAGAAAATTGAGCAACAGCCAAATTGTGTATTAGAAGATTATAAAGAAAATAATTCTTGTGTCAATCAACTTTTCTATTATGCAAAAAAGAGGCAGATCAGTGAAAATAAACTGATAAAGCTTTTAAGCCTTATTTTAAAGGCCCAAATTGCAGATAAAGATTTAGAATGGTTGCTGTCAAGTAGTCAGGATGGCTTCACTCCCCTACGTAGCGCCATTTTAATAAAAAACAAGCACGTACTCGCTTTTCTTTTAAAATTCTTAGAGAAACACCCTCGCATCTTATCAATATGTCTTGCTACTAAATTTAATGAGCATACAACCATACTCAATAACGCTATTTTAACAAAAAAGCCAACGCTGCTTCGCATGATACTAGAGGTGCTAGCCAAGCACCCAGATATTTTGAAAATGTGTCTTACAAATAAAATAAATAACTATACTGTGCTAGATGATGCAGTTCAGAAAAAGGAACCTGAAAACCTTCAGCTTATTTTAGAATATCTCTCTCGCTATCCCTCGATACTAAAAATCTGTCTTGAGAATACGGCAACAGGTTATCAACCTTTATGTAACGCCCTCTTTCGAGGAGATGCTTCCTTATTACTAGACTATTTAGAACTGCCACAGCATAAAAATGCTTTAATCTTTAATTTAGCTCATATTCAGCCCAAAGAATTCAATATTCTTCATACTCTGACCAACGAAAATACCATTAAACAAAGCGAGGCAACCATCCAGCGAATTTTTACTTTAGGTGAAACTAATCTACCACTTGAAAAATGGCAACAGCTATTAACGCAAATAAATACAAATGGATATTCTGCTTTAGATTATGCTTTCTTTGATCGCGATATGCTTTTTACAAAGCATTACTTGGCAGCCTTTAAAAAAGCCTTCGGTAATGAGGCACAAACAAAACTTAAAACATTATTTACACTGAAACTAAACGGCAACAAAATCTCTGATATCATTGATGACGCCTTACATGGCAAATTTCCAAACGTAGCGCCTTATGTTAAACCAACCGCTTCGCTCAAAATACAAAACAGTTCAGTTCAAACAACAGATATTCAACTAGAAACGCTATCCTCTGCAACAGTTCCACCGATTATAACAACTTTATCGTCTGTGAAAATGTCAGAATCGAATATGGTAATGCCAGCAGCGACAGTCACTACGCCAGCAGCGACAGTCACAACGCCAGCAGCAACAGTCACAACACCAGCAGCGACAGTCACAACGCCAGCAGCAACAGTCACAACACCAGCAGCAACAGTCACTACACCAGCAGCAACAGTCACTACACCAGCAGCAACAGTCACTATACCAGTATCGATTGTGGCATCTAATGCCCCTGCACTAGCAGCCTTACCTCAAAGCCAAAATCTTTTATCTGAAAAAAAATCTAAACCAGTATCATTTAAAGCGACTCCCATCGAAACACCTTATCGCACCATTGGCCATCAACCTTCTAAAATAAAAATGAAGCTTAAAATGCCGGTGAAGCTAACAAAACCCAGCGCTAAAGCCCATCAACCTATGACCCCGACTGAAATTGTGACGCCTTTTGCTGGGATTAATGATAAATATTTAGCCGAACAATCTATAACCAACTCATCTAATAGCTCAGCCAGTGCAAGTGCTTTGGAACACCCTGCTCGCTATCAATTAATGCCCTTAGATAGGAAAACCGCGCTATCTTTAAAAACCCCAACCGTACACATCATCAATAATCCTTTCCTACAGGCAAATTTATACACTTATCGTGAACCGGTGACTGGCGAACAAGCCATCACGTTTGTCTGTGCTGGGCGCAAAGAGAATGCGCTTATCCCCAAACCCGAGAAAGGGCGCTGTATTTGTATATTGACCCAAGCAGAATGGGGTGCCATGCCTCAAGCACAACAACATCAAATATTGTGTCGTGCCGATATTTTAGCGGTAGAAAGCATCCAAAGCCCGCTTTTTGGTCAATATGAAGCACGCTATATCCTGGGCAGACGCTTGGCAATTTTCCTCGCGGCTGCGCATTGGCAATTAAATCACTTTATCATGATGGATGATAATGTTTATGCCGTTTCTTTTAATGATGGCGCTCGTGTCACGAACGCTTGGGATTCATTTTATGAGCAGTTGCAGCTGCAATTAGGGCGTGAGCCCTGTGTCAGCGTGACCCGGCATTATTCGCAAGAAGCCAAACCAGGCCAATTGGGCTCTAAATTATTTTTTATCGATTGGCAAAAAATAAGTGCCAAACTTCAAACGCCCGCCGATATTTTCTTACTGTTCCCCTGTGCCCAACCGCAACACAGCTGGGGAGAAGATTACTTTATGCAGTTACGTTTTTATGACTTATTTACGGCCAACGCTATAAATGAAGCCCAAGGGTTTAGGGTGCTTCCCAAACAAGTGGCCGTATTAGAGCGTGCTCAAAAACACGCGCAAGCTTTTGCCAAGATGCTTGGGCAAGGCACTAAAATATTAGCCACCGCTTTTACCCCTTTAGCTGTTGCAGGATTAAATGAGGCCCAGCAAAGCAGTGTTAACCGCACTATCGAAATATTTAACACTATTTTAGCCAGCAACCAAGCGCGGTTTGAAGCACAACAAAACTTAATGCAAACACAAGTAGCTTTACCTGCGCAACCCCCGGTACCTTTTATACAACCTAATGCCTTGGCACCACGACAGTTTGTGCCAGCTTTGAAAGCTATTTTTAGCACCGTCCAGTTTAAACCGGGCACCCTGCGTCCTTACCAGCAAAAGGCCATTACGGCCATTGGCCAAAAACCAGGGCAACATCTACAACTGGATATGACCACCGGTAGCGGAAAATCTTTAATTGAAGTCACCATGGCACAATTGGCTTATCAAATTTTGCAACCCGGTGAAGCCATTGTGGTCATTACCTCCACCATTCAATTAACATCGCAACTGCATGAATCGTTTTTAGCCCAGGCTCAAAAAGAAATCGCGCAACAATTTTCCACCAGCATCCCTAAAGAGCGTATTTTTGCTATCTCCAGTGGCAACAAACATCGACCCGTGGAAGCCCTTTTAAATGATATCGAGGTGGTGAAAAATAACAAAAATGTCTTTATCTTCTGTATTGACAGCTTTATGAATTTACTCGAGGTGTTTCCTAATTTTCTCTCACGCGTACGCGTGATGATGCTCGATGAGTGTCATAAATATGATCTCAATGTCACCAAACTCAAATCAAGTGCCCTTAGAGAAGATTTATTAATGACCGGTTTCAGTGCAACCCCCGTCAGCACAGCCCTCACCACAGTCTTTAAATACAAACACAGTGAAGGCGTGAAGCAAGGTTATTTAGCGCCGATTATCCTCGATAAACTCACCCTGGAGAGCGGAGCCTTGCTCTTGGGCTCAAATTTACTTAATTTATTAAACCAAACTTATCACCCTGGCAATGCCGATAAATCAACCCTGGCAACCAACAAAGGGATCCTTTATCTGCCTTCGATTGAAGATTGCAATACGGCGCATCAATTATTAACCGAGGCAAATTTTACTGCTTATGCTATCCACAGCAAAAACCCACAACGCTACGCTGAGATCGAAGCTTTTAAGCAAAGTGACCAGGGGTTATTAATTTCCTGCGAAATGTGTCAAGAAGGCTTGGATGATCCCAGTATCAGTTACATTATCATCGATAAAAATTGCAATGAAGATACGATAATACAAATCGCGGGCAGAACAGCCAGACAAAAGGAGGATAAAGTCGGCTATGTGTTAGCAAGGCCTGAAGCTTACGTCAAAATTTTGCCCTTAATTAAGCAACAGCCACCGCTGCCTTATCCTTTAGATCCAGATTATCTTGGACAACAAAAGGGGGCTATTGAACAAGATCTCCAGTATTACTTTAATATAAAAGCAACTAAAACCACGGAAGATGACGCCGTTGCTAAAGCCTTTACTCAAAAGGAGGCTTTGAAATTTTATTTCGGAGATGCTTATCAATTAATTTATGATGAATGCGTCAATGCAAATGCCGCTGTTGATAAGACTTTGTCCAAAATCTATAACGAAACTAAACAAGAAAGTCTGTTTAGTACACCTCAATCTGCGCCTAAGCCTGCGCAAACTGAGGCTGAAGAAAAACCGACAACCTTACAAAAAATATTCAGTACGCATAGTTTTAGAAAAAAGAATTGATAACAAAGACCAAATTGTGATTATGCTATTATTATAAGAAGTTAGCGCTTAGCGAAGATTAAGGTATGAGTAAATTATCAGGAAGATGATGAATTTAGCATCTTTTCTTCTTCTGAATAGAGATAACACTTAACTTGCCAATTATTATTTATCTCATAATTTGGAGGATATTTATTTAAACATCTCTCATGAACAAAAGGACAACGTGGTGAAAAATGACATCCCTGTGGTGGATTAAATGCGGAAGGTAATTCACCTTTGGGAGGCTTAAAATATGTCTCTTGCTTTTTCAACGAAGGTACTGACGATAATAAAGCTTGCGTGTAGGGATGTTTAGGTGCTTTCAATACTGCCTGTGCTGGACCATATTCAACAATACGTCCCAAATACATTACGGCGACAAAATCTGCTAAAAAATTAACCACACTGATATTATGGGTAATAAATAAATAACTGATATTCAGTTCTTCTTGTAAAAATTTTAAAAGATTTAATATTTGAGCTTGAACCGAAACATCTAAGGCACTGGTTGGTTCATCACAAATAATCAAGTTCGCGCCCACAGCCAAGGCTCTTGCGATCGCAACTCTTTGACGCTGGCCTCCGGAAAGTTCATGGGAAAATCTATTTTTAAAATGCCAAGGCAGCCCGACTTGGGATAATAATACCTTTATGCGTTCTTGTCTTTCCGTTGCATTAGTACCCACCTTTAAGGCTATCATGCCTTCTTCAATGATTTCTCCTATTTTCATACGCGGATCCATGGAAGAGGCTGGATCTTGAAAAATCATTTGCATTTGACCACGTTTCGCTCTTAATTTTCTAGCACTTAGCTTAAGAATATTCTCGTTATCAACAACAATTTCCCCACTCGTGGCTTCAACTAATTTTAAAACAGCCTTGCCGGCGGTGGTTTTACCACAACCTGATTCACCCACCAGTGCTAAAGTTTGGCCTTCTATCAAATTTAACGTTATCCCATCGACTGCTTTAATGTAACCCACAGTTCGCTTAAAAAAGCCGCTGGTTACTGGAAAATGAACGTTTAAGTCTTTAATTTGCAGTATGGGTAATGCTTCTTCTTCCTGGCTCTGAACAAATACGCTACTCATTGGTTTAATAGCACTTTGTTCTAAATTTTCAATACGTAACAAAGTTGGGATTTTGCGAAGCACTTTTTCATCATACCAATGACATCTGACTTGTTGATGAATAGCAAGTTCTACAAATTTTGGCTTTAGTGTTTCACAAACACTAAAAACGAACTTACATCTTTCTTTAAAGCGACATAACGTAAAAGCCCTATCCAGTCTTGGCACCTGGCCAGGGATAACAGCAAGCTTATTTCCTTTGGCATGATCAGGCAATGCATCTAATAATTGTTTACTATAAGGATGTTTGGGTGTGTCTAAAAACTGTTGCGTTGTTGCTTTTTCAATAATGTGACCCGCATACATCACTGCCACGTTATCTGCCATCTGGGAAACAATACCAAGATCATGGGTTATCAGCAATATTGCCATTTTCAAGCTTTTATTTAATTCTTTGATTAAATTGAGCACCTGCGCTTGTATCGTGACATCTAAAGCGGTTGTTGCCTCATCTGCAATCAATAGGGAAGGTGAATTGGCAAGCGCGATAGCAATTACAACCCGTTGCTTTAATCCCCCGGATAATTGATGAGGGTATTGATGTATCACTGTCTTTGGATGAGGTAGTCTTACTTTTTCTAAAAGCGCTATCATTTCTTTTTTCAAAATAGAATTTGATTTTCTTTGCCCATTGGCAAGTGCTTCCAGCACTTGATTACCGATTGTTAAGGTTGGGTTGAGTGCTGAGGCTGGATCTTGAAATATCATTCCTATTTTGTGCTTACGCACCTTTCTCATTTTGCTGTCACTTAACTGATGCAACGCAAGGTTTTCTAGAAATATCTCACTACCTTGGCAAATATAGGCATTATCAGGCAAAAGACGGTTAATCGCTAAAGCTGTCATCGACTTACCACAACCTGATTCCCCAACTAAGGCAAATATTTCGCCTTGATGTATGGTTAAATCGACACCATCGACGGCTTGAATATATCCTTGAGGCGTTTTAATCTGCACTTTCAACTGTTTAATCGTTAACAGCGGATTTTCTGTCATTTAAATAGTCCTAGATTTGAACGCGGATCGAATGCATCTCGTATGGCATCTGAAAAGATATTTGCAGACAAAACTAAAACAAACATAAAGATAAAAGCTGCTGTTAAACTCCACCACACTGCAGGAACACGTGCCATTTCTAGGCGTGCACTATTAATCATGGTTCCCCAACTATAAGAAGTAGGATCAACACCAACACCAACATAAGACAATACTGCCTCTGCCAAAACAAGACCACTAAAATCAAGCACCACCGTAATGAGAATGATATGCATCACATTAGGCAGTAGATGCTTCAAAATAATAGCAATATGTGATAATCCAAGTGAACGAGCGGCAAGCACAAAGTCCATTTGGCTGATTTTTAAAGTTTCGCCGCGCAATAAGCGACAGAGTGTTGTCCAGCTGGTAATCCCGAGAATAGCACACAATGCTAATAACCTGGCATCGGTTCTTTGTGCTACCGTTGAAAACCAATCGCTATGTCGCGACATCACAACTTGCAACATCAAAACTGCAGCAGCGATTAATAAAACCGCAGGAATTGAACTTAGCGTGGTATAAATATACTGAATAACATCATCTATCCAGCCTTTAAAATACCCTGCCATCAGGCCAAAGAGAATGGCAAAAGGTAAAGTGATAAGGGTTGTTATTGTACCGATAATTAACCCCGTCCTAATACTCTTGAGTGATTGATAAAGAACATCTTCACCAATAGCATTTGTTCCAAGGATATGATATTTCCACATAAACCCATGGATAAAGAAAATAGTTAACATAACGAAACCAACACACAGTAAAAAAGAGCGCCAGGGAAATTGGGTTTTACCTTTTAATACTTTGATAACATAAATATCCCATGCCAAACGTCGTCTGTAGCAGTGCCATGTTAAAAGAATGACACAAAACGCAGCCCAAATTATCAAAGTTTGTAATACAATTTGAATGAGTGTATTCCTGATATCTTGCCACTTACTCTGATTGTTTAAGTGTGCGCCACCAAAATTAAGCTTCGGATAGTCGCGTATCAGTTCACCTGTTGGCAACACCGTTGCCTCTTTAACAAAAGAATGTGTCGCAAAAGGTGCAGAATACGTTTTTTCTGTATTTAAAATCAAAGGCGTCAGCATTTTATCCAAAATGCTCGCTATGCCATGCGTGGTTATACGTGTTTGCGAAGTATCTTCAAAATGAATAGTATCGAGTACGCCAATAACAATATAAGAAAATAATAATATACAAGCTACCATGTTAATGGGGCGATATAAGATATTACGCCAAGTTTGACGTAGATCCTTATTGTTAAAAACAGAAAATATAAAAAAAACTGTCACTAACAGCAAACCATAAACCAATATATCAGACCATAATGTTACAAATTTCATTAATTAAATCGCACCCTTGGATCAACCATGGTATAGGAGATGTCCGTTAATAATAAGCCTACGATATAAAGAAAAGAACCTAAAAATACCATAGAGCGTACAATTGCAAAATCTTGTTGCTGAATAGCATCAATGGTGTAACTTCCTAAACCCGGGATCCCAAAAAATGATTCCGTGAGTAGGCTTCCCAAAAATAGTAACGGCAATAAAGCCACTACACCAGTTAATATCGGAATCATGGCATTTTTTAAAATATGTTTAAACAAAACCACAGATTCTTTCAGACCTTTAGATCTTGCTGTGCGCACATACTCTTTATTTATTTCTTCCAAAAAAAGCGTTCTGTACCATCTTAAACCCATACCAATACCACTTATCACACCAATTAACACCGGTAAAATTAGAAACTTTCCAACGTGCCAACCTGGTACATAACCTGAAATAGGTGCTAATAAAAGGGTTTTTGCTATGAGATATTGTCCGCCAATGATATAAAAAAGTCCTGAAATTGACATCATCATGACTGCCACAATAACGCCTGCGGTATCAAGATAACTATATCTAAAAAATATCATCATTAAAGCAAAAGATATATTTAACAGTAACCCAATTAATAAACTGGGAATCGCAATAGCAAGGCTTGGCCACATTCTTTGCGAAATATCATAGCCAATATCTCGACCTGCATCAGAAAACCCAAAATCAAAAAAGAACAATTTTAGTGATTTTTGAAAAAATATCGTATTTGTTAATTTATCCTCGGATTGTAACTGTGCATTATAAAACAACGGCTTATCATAACCATGCTGGTGCTTCCAATTTTGCACGGCATCTGTCGTCACATGCTTATTTCCCAAATGAACTCGAGCCATATCATCAGGGGTATTTACCAAAAAAAATAAAGAAAATGTGATGATATTGACACCTATTAATATGGGTATCATCAGCAGCATTCGTCTAACAATGTAGACAAACATGAGTTATTTCTCCTTTAAATCGACTGGTTTTTTAAGCAATAAAGGGCTTTTAGTTTTATGCCAATAAGTTAAATAAGCGGGGATACATACTAAAATAAAACAAATAAAACCTAAAACTAAAGGCCAAATGATTGGCTTATTCCAATTTAACCGATCCACTGTTCTAAGTGAGGGTTCAATTGACATATATTTTAAGGTATTACGTGACATAGCATTGGTTTTAAATGGATTAACCCAAGCTTGTCTTAAAACAAAAGTTTTAGGATGAAACCCCCAAATCCAAGGGGCATCTTCTTGCGCTATCGCTAGCATTTGACCAAGTAACGCTTTACGCTCAGGGGTGTTTTCCATGCTTTTGATTTGTTCAAATAAAGCATCAAATTTTAAATTTTCATAATTACTTGCGTTTTCGCCATCTTTCTTAAGCTTGCTATTTTTTCCATAGAGTAAAAATAGAAAATTTTCAGGATCAGGATAATCAGCGTTCCACCCCCAAAAATAAATTTGAAAATCACCATTGCGCATTTTATCTTGAAAGCGGTTATATTGCGTTGCACGAACAACTAATTCAATGCCAATTTTTTGAAATTGTTTGCGAAGCCAAGAAAACTGAGATTGAGCTTCTCCGGTGCCCGTTACAATGGCATCATAAAATAATACCAGTGGTTTTTGCGTCTTTGAGTCTATCCCTTCAGGGTAACCTGCTTGCTTTAATAATTCTTTAGCAAAGGCAATTGATTTTCTGTTTTGATCTTTCGTATTTACATCATAAATATAAGGATTTTTAGCTCTTTTATCTTCATTGAAACCAAAAATGGAAGGTGGTAACGGGCCTTGTGCTACCACTGCATTACCATTTAGAAAGATATTGACATATTCTTCCATATCAACCGCAATGGAAATTGCTTGTCGCAATTTTTTTTGCTTCTCGCTATATCCCCCTACTACTTCATCTAACATATTAAACCCCCAATAGAAATTGGTAGGCTGTATAGAAGAAGCAACTCTGATACCTTTATCCATTAATTCTTTGGTTAACTCTAAATTACCTGAAGCCGAAGCGTTTAACGCTTGATCAAAATTATCTGCACTGATGCCAGATTGATCATAATACCCTTGCAAGAATTTACTCCAATAGGGAATACTTTCTTTTTCTAAAATAAAAATAATTTTATCTAAAAACGGCAAAGGCTGACCTGCAAATTTTAATAAACCCTTTTCACCATCTGAGGCTTCCCCGCTACTTGGATAGCGCTCTCCATGGAATGTCGGGTTTTTTGCTAAAACCATTTGTAAATTTGGGTTATTTTTGGCCAAGGTATAAGGTCCTGTGCCAACAGGGTACCAGTCTAATGAAATATTCTTTTTAAGTAATACATTTTGAGCATAAAACTTCACGGCTTCCCAAGGCATTGGCGCATAAAACGGCATCGCTAACCAATAACTAAATTGAGGATATTTACCATAAAGCTTTATTTCATAAGTGTATTTATCAATCAGCTTCACACCTTCAAGTTCACGCGTCCGTAAATCAAAAAAGCTAGTATTGTTTTCACTAATACCTAATTCACGATATTCTTTTTGCAATTTAACAGCAAATTCTTTTAAACCAACAATATAATTTTCCATTAATCCTAAAATAGGCGAATTTAAAGTAGGATCAGCAAGACGTTTAATTTGATAAATAAAGTCTGCTGCTTCGACTTCTCTTGTGGCTGTTTTAGTGAAATCTTGCAAGGTATGTTTATCATGAACATCTTGGGCTGTTAAATTTTGGTACAAAAACTCATCTGTCCCTTCTTTTTTCGCAAACGCTGGATGTTGTTGATACAAAATTCCTGGCTTTATTTTAATTTGGTAAACACTATAAGCAATTAATTCAATGGGTGCATCTTGCGCTAGCACCTTTTGATCTTTATCTAAATAGGTAACCGTTGGTAAGCTTTGCGCTATTAAAGGCATTAATTCGTAGGGCCTTTTTAAATAATGATACTGTAAGGGCGGCTCATAAATTTGATTGGTAAAAATCCATTCATCTGCATTATAGGAAATAGCGGGATCTAAATGCTTCGGTCTTTCAGAAAATGAAGTATAAAGCGCATTATCGCTTCCTTTGATATCAGGATAAGGATTATTCCAAGCATCACTATCACAGCCTTGAACAGCGATAATGCAAAATGATATCAATATGATACGTAATTTACCCAACACAGAATATCATCCCTGACACATTAGTCTATTTTTCCCATAACTCGAATTTTTTGCCAAGTAATATACGAGCTGTCGACACTTTTTTCCTCACTCATGGCCTGCTGGCCTGGGCAAGTAGAGGTAAGTTGTAATGCCAAATGCCAATAGCCCATAACGATTGCTTTAAACTTCTTTATTTATTATAGGTTAAATAAACAGGGATCGATGAAAGTTATCAATTATAATATACCAACCGAATTATTGAGTTGGATATCTTGCAATTTACTAGCTTACAACTTCACATGTTAGCCCGTATGCAACGAAGATTTTCCATAACCTAGGCAATACTCTTAAACTATATAAGGTTAAATTAAATAATGTCGCTCAATGGATCAAAAACAAATAATCAAGCGCAAAAACAACTCACCGAAAAGCAAAATTCTCAATCTTTGCTAATCATAAATATGCTCCCTAATGACATATTTGGGGAATTTTTTAGGCATATTTTATCAGGTGAGGATTTTAAAAGCCTTGCAAAAGCAAAAGAAGTCTGCACCTTATGGAAACATTATGTGCAAGAATATTGTCTTGTTTTAATAAATATTTATTTTCCTTACCGAAAAAAAGAAAACTTGTACGAAGAAAATCCTCTCGCACTGCTATATCAAGAATGGAAATATTACAAAGAATCTTTTTCTGAATCGATTCAGCATGCAATGTTTAATTGTGGTAAGCCTATGAAAGTTTTTTATCATCTATCATTTTATCAAATATTAATTTCTGAGGTAAAAAATGGTAACAGCAAAAGAATATTTGAAGTTCCTGATAAAGAAAGACAACTCATTTTATATGCACTTTTGCCCACAATGCCTGAACATTGTTCTGACGTAGATTTGCAATTAATTAATTCCTATCGTACACAAATTAATCAAAGTGAAAATTATTTCTCTATATGTTGCCAATTATCTTTTCCAATTGATATCAACCTTATTCTTGCGGCATTAAGCGGAAATAGAGAAGTCATTGCACAAGTGAAAAACAAAGAATTGAAAATCACTTTACTAGCACTTTTTTCAAGTAATAACCATGATTTCCTAAAGGAAATAAGCAATGAAGATTTGGCAATTATTCAATTACAAACACTTATTATTGCAACAATAAACAATCAGGTAAATATTGTTAGCACTTTATTGCCAATTGTTATAACAAGAGAAGTAGATCACAAAAGTCAAATCCAAGAGACGTTATTAAAAAAAGCGATTTGCTATAATTGTTTAGATGTCATAAAAATAATAGCACCTCAGACAGAGGCCATAACCTTATCCAAAGCATTGAAGTATGCGATTAGTGATGATGAAGTTCAAATTGTCGAATACTTATTGCAACTAGAAATATTATTCTCCATTCAAGAAGTTAAAAAAAGTAACGCTGAATATGCAGTTAAGTATGGCTCAATAGAGATAATCAAGTTATTTATTAAGCACAGCGCTGTTTCTCAAATGGATGCCCTGTTAATTGCTGTAGAACATAAAAAAACCAGCGTTTTAATCTATTTGTTATCATCTCATCAATATAGCTACGAAAATTTACACTCGGCTTATGAAATGACTGTAAAGCTTTTAATTCATCCATCTTTTAGAAACGCTAATCATGTGCAAGCAATGCAAAAAATTCTACAAGCAGCTTTGGAAAATACACCAATAATAGATCTATCCAAAAGCACAAGTATGCCCTTACCCATGTATCAAAACTCTCTAACATCGCAAAATACACTAAATCAAGTGCCAATAGCTGCAGTAGAGCAAACCTCAAAAAAATACCCTACCTGGTGCTGCTTTGTTTAGTCTAAGCATTATATTTTTTTAACATTTTGCGCTTTCCTTCAAGAATATCCTTTAAGCAAGGTGCAAATCGCATTTTGTGCTTAGCAAAATGTTTGCATAATATGGGATGGTAATTTTTAAGATCTTTTTCTGTAAATCCGCGAATTTCTTGAAAGCAATCTTCTATTTCTCGGTACGGATCTTGAAATTTTGGAAAAGGCTGCCTAGTATCAATATCAATTTGACGTTTAAGTGGAATTGATAATGAATGAGGCGCCTTAAGGTATTGAACAACATATTTATTAAATACTTTTTGTTCGTTTCTTAATTTTTCTTTTGAACATGCCCCTCTTGCAATAAAATCAGGATATTGTTCCAAACAAAATGCCAAAGTTGCTAACATTTTTTCATTAAATTCACTAGCAGGATAAAATTCATCAGCTCGCCATGGATCAATCAACCACGCATCTTTCCAGGTCGAGTGATTATTAAGCAAGCTATCGCGCGGTCGATTAATAATCACAAAAGCATGGTCAAATTCTTCAGCACCAACAACTTCTATACGATGGATCACACTTCCTGGGTATTTCCATAAATAATGAGCTAAATATTGAGCCTGCGAACAACAGTTCCCTTGACGAATTTTCGCTCTTAAAATAATATCTTCAAAAAAATTGGATGTACCTTCAGCAAGTGCTAATTCTTTTAAAGGATTTTCTTGCGAAAGATAGGGATAACCACCAATTTTGAAATCTTTTTGGTATTTAATTTGCCATTTTGTTTTAAAACCTCGTGCATTTAAAACTTTTGCAAACCAAGATTTTTGGTATAGTAGCGCTGTATTTATTGTATATGCCCAATCATTGGTTCGCTTAAGATTGTCTATTGTATTTGAAGCACCAATGATGAAAATATGCCTAGTTTGCCTTAGTGCAGCTCGGAATTTCTTAATTAAAGGAGAATTTTCATCAATCAGAAAGTTATTTGGCTCGCTTAAAATTGTTGGAATAAAGAGCGGCAAGACATAAGGCAAACTGCTATCAATCATAAAAAATAAAAGTGATAAACTTACAAAAAGAGCAATAGTCGCATTCAATATAAAAGCAATAAAAAGACCAGCAAGCAGAACAATCCTGGTTCTAGCATGCCACTGGTTAATACGATAGGTTATCAGCCATTTTTTCATTGAATTGGGACACTTGTTTTAAAGTTTGAATAATAACAAAATGTTAATACCAATTCAAGGATGCCAAGCGTAGCTTAGATTTTATCTAAATACTTCTTAACCTTCGCTTTCTTCAAAAGATCGGTTGCATATAACGAATATTCTAGCTCACCGTAGTGTTTAGATAATTGCGCTGTGTAATTGGCTTTAGCCTCAGCGCTAAGCTCACTATAATTCCCGTCTTCAACTTTTGTGAGCCAAATAATAGAAGAATCCCCATTATCAAGGGTAACCAATTTAAAATCACCGATACTCTCTTTGGGGCTTGGCATAGAAAAAATCGCATCCAGTAACTCGGCATTCAACTGATTACCAGAACGTGTCACATCTTTTACTTCACGCCAAGCGTAATCGGCTTGAATTGTTGAAACGTCTTTTATATTTTTATTAATCGTTTCATAAATTTCTTTTGCTTTTTTGGCAGCAAGTGCGCTACTTTTTTCTACTTTAAGGCGTGCAATGATATTCTCTTTTACCTCATCAAAGGTTAATTGCTTTGCTGGAATATGATCTGAAACTCTTAACACTACGTAATTTTCATTATCAAGTTTTAAAGCTTCGCTATTATTTTTATCATCTTTTACAGTAGCGCTAAATGCACTTGCTAACACAATAGGGTTTTGCAAAAAGCTTTCTTGCACCCCAGCACTTTTGGTGAAAAGATCTGTTTTTTGTATTTTAAGCCCTAATTTATCCACAATAGGCTGTAAAGAATCTGGATGATCATAGGCAAGCTCCCCAAGCTGCTCGGCCTTGCTGGCCAGTTGCTCTTGAGCCCATTCCTGCTTCATTTTTGCCAAAACTTTATCTTTAACATTTCCAAACGAAGAGATTTTGGCTTCCTTTTTTTCTAACAATTTTATCAAATGTAAACCAAACTCAGTCCGAACAGGAGGGCTAATTTCTCCTGGTTTCAAAGCAAATGCTGCCGTATCAAATTCAGCAATCATCTCACCTGGCGAAAACCAGTCGAGTTCTCCGTCATTTTTCTTACTTTGAGGATCTTCTGAATATGCTTGCACTAGAGAATTAAAAGATTCGCCTTGTTGTAGCTTTTGCCGGATCTCTTGCATTCGTTGCTCAGCCAAGCCAACTGCTTTATTGTCAGCATCTTTAGGAAGCGCGATAAAGATTTGCGAAACCCGGGCACGCTCTGGCTCATTAAATAACGACTCATTCTCATGATAGTACGCTCGAATTTCATCGTCAGTGGGTTGATATTGCGCTATCAGATCGTTTTGTGATAGCACCACGTAGGCAAGTGCAATTTGCTCTGGTGACATGAACTCTTTTAAATGACTTTGATAAAATTGTTTTTCCTCTTCTTCACTCAAAGTCATGTCATTTTCAAGCGAAGCTCGCTCAATCGTGAGATAACGTAGATCTCTTTTTTGCATTATATATTTAACAAGAAGATCGGCGTCTGATGATAAGGCAAAAGCACTTTGCATAAGACCGAGTTGTAACTGGTGTCTTATCAAGGCATCGCGAATATAAAGATGAAAGCTTTCATCGGTATAACCTGAGCTTACTAAAAATCGAGAATAGCGTTCAGGTGAAAAACGACCATCACTTAAAAAAACGGGAATGCTTTCCAAGGTTAAGCTAACCTGGGATGGGCTTACTGCCAACCCCATTTTTGTTGCTCCCTGGATTAAGACGGCTTCGTCAATCATTGATTGCAGAATTTCCTTTTTGATGGAAGAAGGTTCCAGTAGCGCTAAAGGTTCACTGCCAGGCTGATTTAAATACCGTTTATAGGCTAAATCTAATTGACGTTGGGTTATGGTGGTGCCTTGTACTTTAGCAACAGTCTGACTGCTGTTACTTTGAAAAAGACTTTCTGTACCAAAAAGAACAAAGGTAATACCTATCAAACCAATGATGATCCATGCTATCCAACCTTGTGCTTTATCCCTTAAGCTTTGCAACATGGTTTGTTCCTCAAAGGTGTGACGATAATGAAAGCCATCGATGTCCAGAAAGCGGCTTCTTTTCTGAACATCTCAAGATGTGGCGGAGCGGACGGGACTCGANNCAGGCCGGTATTCTAACCAACTGAACTACCGCTCCCCATTTATTTTGGTGGGTGCTGAGGGGCTTGAACCCCCGACCCTCGCCTTGTAAGGGCGATGCTCTGCCAACTGAGCTAAGCACCCACGTAGAAGAGCGAAGAGTATATTACTAGGCCTCTTCTTCTTCAACTACGACGGAGCCGGAGTTTACAGCATCCT
This sequence comes from Pseudomonadota bacterium, assembly GCA_018242045.1. GTDB lineage: Bacteria > Pseudomonadota > Gammaproteobacteria > Berkiellales > Berkiellaceae > Berkiella. The sequence continues at coordinate 19,430 of JAFECR010000011.1, forward strand.
TAAGTGCTTTACCAGCTTTAAATAACGGAACGTTCGCAGCTTCGATATTAATCGTTTCGCCGGTCTTTGGATTACGACCTAATCGAGCAGCGCGTGATTTAACAGAAAAAGTGCCAAAACCAAGCAAGGAAACAGACTTCCCAGTTTGCAGTGCGCTCGTTACCGCCTCCAAAAGTGAATTTAACGCTCGAGTTGCAGATGCTTTAGAAATCTCAGCATCTTCAGCGATTTTTTCAATGAGATCGGTCTTATTAACTGGGATCTTACTCACCCGCGCCCCCTATTGTGACAACTGTTAGTTAAAATGATATCGGGCAAGTTAACACGGTCCTACTACCTGCACAAGGATCTATTATAAAAATAAAAGTCAATATAGCTTGTTAGATAACCATGTTGCTTCCAAGCCTTCTTTGGCACGCTTAATACACAAAAGAAGACTTAGAATTTTAATGATGCAGAACATCCGAGGATTGGTTATCTGCCTTTGGAGCCTCTTCTGGAGTTTCAGATTTTGTCCCCTCTGCACCAGGCTGCGGGAGGCGTGTTAAGGCAATTTGAAATACTTCGTCAATCCATTTCACACAATGAATTTTGAGATCTTCTTGAATATTCTTAGGGATCTCTTTTAGGTCGCGTCTGTTTTCTTCAGGGATGATAACTTCAGCAATTCCTGCCCGACGCGCTGCCAGTAGTTTTTCTTTTAACCCACCTATCGGCAATACCTCACCTCTTAAGGTGATTTCACCCGTCATAGCAACATCCGCCCTCACTGGAATCCCTGTTAGAATGGAAACAATCGCTGTACACATACCAATACCTGCACTAGGACCATCTTTCGGGGTCGCCCCCTCAGGCACGTGAATATGAATATCGCTTTTCTCATAAAAATCAGCAGGGATCCCCAATAGTTTTGCTCGACTTCTAACAACAGACATCGCTGCTTGGATAGATTCTTGCATCACCTCACCCAGCTTTCCTGTGGTCGTGGTTTTGCCCTTGCCTGGAACCACAACAGCTTCAATGGTTAAAATATCACCACCGACTTCAGTCCAAGCAAGACCTGTCACTTGGCCTACTTGATCATGATCTTCAGCAATTCCAAAGCGATATCGTTTCACTCCTAAATAATTTTCCAAATTATTTTCATCAATGGCCAATTGTTTGGTGTCAGTCTGCATTGAAATTTCTTTAACCACTTTTCGCGAAAGCTTTGAAATTTCCCTATCTAAGTTTCGAACGCCTGCCTCTCGTGTGTAATATCGTATTATCCCCAAAATAGCTTCACGAGAAATAGATAATTCACTTGAATCCAACCCATTATCATGGATTTGTTTTGGAATGAGGTAACGTTCTGCAATGTTAAGTTTTTCATCTTCGGTATAGCCGGCAAGACGAATCACTTCCATCCTATCTAACAAAGGTGGTGGAATATTCAAAGAATTTGCCGTAGCAACAAACATCACATCAGATAAGTCATAATCTACTTCAAGATAATGATCATTAAACGTATTATTTTGTTCTGGATCTAACACTTCTAATAAAGCAGCAGCTGGATCTCCTCTAAAATCCATCGCCATTTTATCAATTTCATCTAGCAAAAAGAGTGGGTTTCTCACTCCAGCTTTGGCTAGTTTTTGTAATATTTTTCCAGGCATCGCACCAATATACGTACGCCGATGTCCTCGTATTTCTGCCTCATCTCGAATACCGCCTAGAGACATCCTCACGAAAGTTCTTTGAGTAGCACGTGCTATCGATTTACCAAGCGAGGTCTTACCTACCCCGGGTGGCCCGACTAAGCATAAAATGGGGCCTTTAAGTTTTTTGACTCGCTTTTGAACTGCTAAATATTCAAGAATTCGCTCTTTAACTTTTTCAAGGCCGTAGTGATCTTCTTCCAAAATCTCTTCGGCTGCAGGTAGATCAAGCCTTAATTTTGTTTTCTTTTTCCAAGGAACTTGCAACGTCCAATCGATATAATTGCGAGAAACGGTGGCTTCAGCCGACATGGGCGCCATCATTTTCAACTTTTTCAATTCAGCCATTGCTTTGGTAAATGCTTCCTGCGACATACCTGCTTTTTCAATCTTATCCTTTAATTCTTCATGCTCACTGGCTTCATGCCCTAATTCTTCCTGAATGGCCTTCATTTGTTCATTAAGATAATATTCCCGTTGGCTTTTTTCCATTTGGCGTTTAACGTTAGAGCGGATCCGTTGTTCAACTTGAAGCAAGTCAATTTCAGATTCCATTAATGCCATTAATCTTTCTAAGCGTTCGCGCAAAGAAGCTATTTCTAAAACATTTTGCTTTTCGCCAATTTTGAGAGACATATGAGCGGCAATGGTATCAGCTAAACGGCTTGGGTCTTCTATGCCCGCAACGGATGTTACAATTTCAGGTGGGATCTTTTTGTTAAGCTTAACGTATTTTTCAAACTGGCTCATTAAGGTACGGACCAAAACTTCCGTTTCTTCTTCACGTAGCGGAGCATCATTAACAAATTCAACATTTGCTAAAAAATAGGGTTCTGTATGAACGTAATCTAAAATACGTCCTCGGCGAATGCCTTCAACCAATACTTTAACCGTACCATCAGGTAATTTAAGTAACTGCAAAATAGTAGAAACAGCCCCTAAGGTATAAATGTCACTGACAGAGGGGTTGTCTTCTGTTGCTTCGCGTTGCGCCATAAGCAAGATTTGCTTTTCACCTTGTGCCATTGCAGCATCAAGAGCTTTGATAGATTTTTCACGGCCAACAAATAAGGGAATTACCATGTGAGGATAAACGACCACATCTCGCAATGGTAGCACCGGTATTTCTAATACATTTTTTGCTGACCCAGATGTTTGGTTATCTTCCATAGGGCATTCCTTATTTAAGACTCTCTTTCTTGTAGCAAAGGTTTATCGGGATTTTCATAAATGAGCAACGGACCTGAATCTCCATTGATAAAGCCTTCATCAATGACAACCTTACTCACGCCTTCCATAGAAGGGAGATCATACATCGTATCCAACAATATTTGCTCTAATATAGAGCGCAAACCTCTTGCACCCGTTTTTCTTTCCAAAGCTTTCTTAGCAACTGCTCGTAATGCCTCTTTGCGAAACTCAAGTACCACGCTTTCCATTTCAAACAACTTAATATATTGTTTTGTCAATGCATTCTTGGGTTCTATTAAAATAGAAACTAATGCATCTTCATCCAATTCCTCTAAAGTGGCAACCACAGGGAGACGGCCCACAAATTCAGGAATGAGACCATATTTAATAAGATCTTCAGGTTCTACCAAAGCAATTGCATCACTAAGCGCTTTCTTGTCCTTCTTACTTCTAACTTGAGCGCCAAAACCGATACCACTTTTATCTGATCTTTCCATGATGACTTTTTCTAACCCAGAAAAAGCACCACCGCAAATAAATAAAATATTGGTTGTATCCACTTGCAAGAATTCTTGTTGAGGATGTTTGCGACCACCTTGAGGTGGAACAGAGGCAATAGTTCCTTCAATCAGTTTCAATAGCGCTTGTTGCACCCCTTCACCTGAAACATCTCGCGTAATTGAAGGATTTTCAGATTTTCTAGAAATTTTATCTATTTCATCAATATAAACAATGCCAGTTTGAGCTTTTTCAACATCGTAATCACATTTTTGTAATAATTTTTGAATAATATTTTCAACATCCTCACCCACATAACCAGCTTCAGTTAAGGTTGTCGCATCGGCAATGGTGAAAGGCACATCTAATAATCTGGCAAGCGTTTCTGCTAATAATGTTTTACCACACCCTGTTGGTCCGATAAGCAGTATATTACTTTTGCCAAGTTCAATATCTTCGCTCTTAACTGAATTTTGTAATCGCTTGTAGTGATTATATACAGCAACGGACAATATCCGCTTAGCTCTAGATTGCCCTATAACATAATCATCTAGAATTTTATTAATTTCGTGTGGTGTTGGTAATTGAGAAGATTGACTAGGGGAACTACTCTCTTCTATTTCTTCTCTAATGATGTCATTACACAACTCAACACATTCGTCACAAATAAAAACAGAAGGGCCTGCAATTAATTTGCGAACTTCATGCTGACTTTTTCCACAAAAGGAACAGTAAAGCAGCTTGCTATTATCATCTGAGCGACCGCCGTGATGATTACTCATTGGCCCACCTCGAAAAAATATTTATAGTTATATTGATCTTAATATGGGGTCATTACATTCAGGTTTCAACCCGCTTTATCGCAATAAAATCATAGCGAAAATCTAAAAATTTTTTTAATCCTAGTGTACTTACAAAATTTGAAAGTACACTAAAACTTTTAAAAATCTAATCCCATAGTTAATCTTTAACGCTTTTCTATTACAGAATCAATGAGACCGTATGAAACAGCTTCATTTGCATTCATAAAATTATCTCTATCTGTATCACGCGCAACTACATCAAATGGTTGCTTAGTATGAAAAGATAAAATTTCATTCAATCGCTGTTTCGTTTTCACTATTTCTTTGGCTTGTATCTCGATATCGCTAGCTTGCCCTTGAGCGCCACCATGAGGTTGATGGATCATCATTCTGGAGTTAGGTAATGCATGTCGTTTGCCTTTTGCACCACCCGTCAATATCAATGCACCCATGCTCGCTGCCATGCCCACACACAAGGTGCTGACATCCGGCTTAATAAATTGCATCGTATCGTAAATTGCGAAACCAGCAGAAACAGATCCTCCTGGTGAGTTTACATAGATATAAATGTCTTTATCCGGATTTTCAGATTCAAGAAACAATAATTGCGCCACAACCAAGTTAGCCATGTAATCTTCTACTGGACCAACAAGGAAAATAACGCGTTCTTTGAGTAAACGTGAATAAATATCATAAGCACGTTCACCACGTGCAGATTGTTCAATGACGATTGGCACACTTAGGTTATAAATCGGAGAAGTCTCCCCTTTTATCACTGTATTAACCATGCAACACCCCTTGTTGATCTAGTTATAATGTTAATTATTCCCTTTTTCTGCCAACTCTTCAGTTTGATTCATTACTTCATCGAAGGTAGCGTTTTTCTCAATCACCTTTGCGTCTTTAAGGATGGCATCAACTGCTGCTTCCAACAAGACTAATCGCTCAATGCTATGGAGCAAGTCTTTATTTGAATAGTATGCATCAATTATTTCAGACGACTTAGCAAAATTAGCCGCTAACTTTTCAACTTCAGCCCTAACGCGTTGCGGATCTGGCTTTAAGTCATTTTTATTAATAACTTCATTTAGCAAAAGACCAAGTTCAACACGTTTTCTTGCGGCATTTTCGACATCAGGTGTGTTAATAATTTCTCTAGGAAGCTTTGCACGTTTATTTCTTACTAATTCTTTGTAGATGGCTTCTTTTTCCTGCTCGATCAAAGCTTGAGGTAATTCAATAGGGTTTTTTTCGAGTAACTTTTCAAGTACATTTTCTTTTAATTCGTCTCGCAGAGTTTTATCAAGTTCATCCTGCATTCTTTCACGAATTTTTAATGTTAGATCTTCGATTCCTCCTTCTTGATTTAATTTTTTACCTAGTTCTTCATGAGTCAATACATGTTTTTCGGCAATATCGTGGATCTTAATCCATAAGGTTACCTTTTTGCCTGCAACAGCAGCGTCCGCCCAATCTACAGGATATTCAAGTTCAGCTTCAATTTCATCTTCTTTATGTTTACCAATTAAAGCATCGTCTAAGCCAGGTAATACCCCTTTACTACCAATAATCATTTCAATATCTTTTTGTTCTTGGCGTGTCGCATTTTCTTCATTTAAGAGCCTTGAAAAATCAACCGTCAATTTATCACCTTGTTGAACAGCCCTGTTAACAGGCGTCCAATTTGCCAATTGATCTTGAAGTTTTGAAATCATATTCGCAACGTCATCTTCAGTAATATCAACCAGCCGCTTCTCAATTTCAACTTCTGAAAAATCTGCTAATATAATTTCAGGATAAATTTCAAACGAAGCAACAAACTCCAAATTTTTTCCCTTTTCATTATTGATTTCTTCAATCTTCGGGGTTCCGGCTGGTTTTAAATCATTGGCTTGTACCGCTTCGCCAAGTGAATTTCGAATAAGTTCATTGATAACTTCCATTCTGATGGAATCCCCAAATTTCTTTTGGAGTACGCTTTGAGGAACCTTACCACGACGAAAACCTTTAAGATGGGCCTCTTTGGCAAGCTTAGCCATTTTGTTATTTATTTGTTCTGTTACCGTCTCGCTAGGAACACTTACCGTTAATCTTCGACCCAAGGTACTGGTGTTCTCTACTGACACTGACATGACTTTATCCTCTTTAATTGCAATGAAGAAATATGGTGCGAAAGGAGAGACTCGAACTCTCACGGGTTTACCCACTGGAACCTAAATCCAGCGCGTCTACCAATTCCGCCACTTTCGCTTAATTACGATGTGTAAACATGGTGGGCCGTGTAGGGATCGAACCTACGACCCGCTGATTAAGAGTCAGCTGCTCTACCAACTGAGCTAACGGCCCATCAAACACTCCTTGCCTTCACCAATATGGGGTGAACGATGGGACTCGAACCCACGACAACCGGTACCACAAACCGGGGCTCTACCAACTGAGCTACGCTCACCATGCAGGACTCTTCACACTTCGAAGAATCTTAACTTTTAATTGTCCAGAAAGCCTATAATTGGCGCGCTTGGCAGGATTCGAACCTGCTACCCTCGGCTTAGAAGGCCGATGCTCTATCCGAATGAGCTACAAGCGCTTTACCATAAAATGGTCGGGGTAGAGGGATTTGAACCCCCGACATCCTGCTCCCAAAGCAGGCGCGCTACCAGACTGCGCTATACCCCGGACGCATTGCACTTTAGCAGAAATTATAATGACATTCATCCAAAAGCCATTACAACGAGCACTCGCGGTCCAATCTGCCGTTTTTTAGAAGGCGCATGATACTCATTCTTGGATTTGACGTCAAACTGCCTGTTAAGGTCTTCGGTTATGCGTGCTTTTATAGCACAATTATGGTATTAGCATGTGAACTTTTTGTAAATCAAAGATAAAGTTAATGACATGACTGCTCAAATATTAGATGGCAATGACATAGCTCAAAAAGAAATGCAAACCATTAAACAAAGCGTTGAAGAACGACAACGCCAAGGTCTTAGAGCGCCAGGGCTTGCGGTTATCTTAGTCGGCAACGATCCTGCTTCTAAACTTTATGTACAAAAAAAGCGCAATGCTTGTCATGCGGTGGGTTTTCATTCTCAAGCTCATGATTACCCAGCAGATCTTCCCGAAGACACCCTGTTAAATAAAATCGATGAACTCAATGATAGTGCTCACATTGATGGGATCTTAGTGCAGCTTCCACTGCCTTCTCATATCTCAACCGAAAAAGTACTAGAAAGAATTGCACCTCATAAAGATGTGGATGGTTTTCACCCTTATAATCTTGGCAAATTAGCTCAAAACCAGCCTGGGTTACGTCCTTGCACTCCTTGTGGCATCATGACACTACTTTCCCATACCTCTGTTAATTTACAAGGCGCACAAGCTTGCATGGTTGGCGCTTCTCGAATAGTGGGGCGGCCCATGGCATTAGAATTACTCAACCACGAGGCTACCATTAGCATTTGCCATCGCTTTACTAAAGATGTGCCATATCATGTTTCCAAAGCAGATATCCTGATAGTTGCTGTAGGACAGCCACAACTGGTAAAAGGTGACTGGATTAAACCAGGTGCCGTCGTGATAGATGTTGGTATTAATCGTCTAACTGATGGACGTATTGTTGGCGACGTCGACTTTGAGCAAGCCAAATCGCGTGCTGCTTGGCTTACCCCGGTGCCAGGAGGCGTCGGCCCCATGACCGTGGTCTCTTTACTTAAAAATACTTTAATGGCTGCTAATTGACTCTTCCCGGCTCTAAAATAAGCTCCCGTCATTTATTTTGACAGCTATGATTATTGTTTTGCTTAAAATTGAGTTAAACAATGAAAAAAGCTGTTGTATTACACACCTACATCATTTTCAGTTTGTTGCTACTAGGTTGCAAAGCAGAACTCAATACCAGCCTTTCTCCTTTTCAACATGTAAGTCTAAAAAGACCATTTGATGCTATGCCAAGAGAAGGATGGGCAACGGATCCTAACTTTAGTTATCGATTTTATTCGTATTATCCAATGGATTTTGTGCATGGTGGTATTAACCAACCCTATTATCACAATCCCATTTTATACTAATCAAAAGCGAGTATGAGTTCAGGGTGCTGTTGCGTGAAGCCAACAACCATTTGATTAATTTTATAAGAAAGATCTGCTTTATCAATATGTTTTGCATAAAATAACAAAAGCATTTCATATCCGGCAGGTTTTTCCTGACGAATTTTAATAAAATACTTGGGCTCGTAATTTAGAGAAGGTTTATCATTAACGGCGAGTAATTGTATTTGGCAAACAATGTAATCATTTAATTCTTTTTTTATTTTTGTAAAAAGTAATTCTAAAAGATCAAACTTTCCTAAAGGTTTAAAGATAAAACTCAAGGTAAATTCGATAAAGTCTTCTTGCGAAAAATTCATAACTGGGTTTCTCGCTACTAGCCCATTTGGAATTTTAACGATTCTACCGGTAATGTTACCTGGAAAATCCAAACTGTTTTCTTGCAGCGTAAAATATAATAACCCTATCGATTTAACAAATCCTGAATGATTAGCAATTTTGATATAGTCTTCTTCATGAAATAGGCCACGCCAATTAATGACTAGCCAGCCAATAAGATTCATCAAATTATCTTTTTGCGTTATGGTAATCGCTGCTGATAAAAAACCAATAAAAGCTAAAATTTGGATAAACCCTTCCACCCAAATCTTAATAAAACAAATCATAAATAGCGTAATTAAAAAATAACGCAAACGAATAGATGCCTGATTATAACGTTTAATGGGCGTTATTTTTCTTAAAAACAAAGCTTTGATGAGTACATTGAAAATCAAAAAAACGACAGTCACAAAAAGTGAACTTACCAACTTTTCAGTATAAGCGCTAAACATTTCAGGCATGGTAAATCCAAAGATAATCAAATAAGTTATAAATCATACAAAAGTCAATATTCCATAAAAGTTTGCAGCGCAACTTTATAGCACTATGAACCGTATCACAAGCTTTTAACACTAAACTTAGTTCTATACTGAGGATATCTTATAAATTAAAAGAGCCTTCATGACCAGAAAAAAGAATACTGAAAGTCAAGACGAAAAATCGTTAGCATTAACGCCTTATCAGCAAGATATCAAAAGGTTGTCTGATGCCATTGTCAGTGCACAAGCACCTATTCGGATCCTTGATGCAACAAAATGGGATAATAAAATTAAAGCGCATTTTTTTTCCTGTAAATTTAAAGAACAACCTAAAGTAACGGCTGAATATTATAAACAAAATGTCAATTTAGACTGGGCAAAACAAAGACAGCTATTTCATCTTATATCTCGAGAAATAGTTAAAAAACTGGGCCAATATAATCCAGTTGGACAAATAATGCGCCGAATGTGTGGAGAATACTTGCGGGTATTACATCTACTGGAAAGACGAGGTACCCATGAATTTTCGTATTTGTCGCAAGAATTATTTGGATCTGCCAAAGATGTCTTTCATGTCGGAGATCCTACCTTAGCGCAATTAGGCATTTTAATGGCAGATTCCTTAAGTCATATTGGGAAAAGCCAAGTTTTAGAAGAAGAACAAAGAACCATTAAGGCCAAGGAAGCCATTAAGATCTTACAAACTGCACTAAACCAATATTTTGTTGATCCTCAAAAACAAATTAGAGTGATACTCAGCGATGGCATCATTGCAGATGCTGCCGCTGGTGCGGACTATATTAAAATACGAAGCGATGCAACATTTAATCAACGAGATTTAAAAATTTTAGAAGTACATGAAGGGCTTGTGCATATTGGCACAACCTTAAACGGCAAGGCACAACCTATCTGCACTTTTCTCAGTAAAGGACCTCCTTCCTCTACAATTACGCAAGAAGGTCTTGCTATTTTAATGGAAATTCTCAGTTTAGTTTCTTATCCTGCACGCATAAAAAAGATCTCAAATCGCATTCGAGCAATAGAACTTGCCGAAGATGGCGCTACTTTTTTAGATATTTTTGAATATTTTCGTCTGCAAGGTTACCAAGAAGAAGAATGTTACATGCTATCAAGTCGCGTGTTTCGGGGTTGTTTACCGACTGCAGGTGCATTCACTAAAGATCTTTCTTATGCAAAAGGCTTTGTGACCGTATACAATTTTCTCCAGTTAGCCGTACGCAAAGGAAAACTCGACAGAATTCCTATGCTTTTTTGTGGTAAAACGAATCTTGAAGATATAAGAGATATCGCCCAGTTAGTAGATGAGGGTCTTATTATTTTACCTAAATATCTACCACCTCAAATTAAAGACATGAATGCCATTGCAGCTTGGATGTGTTTTGCAAATTTCTTAAATCAACTTAGTTTAAGCAAGATTGAAAGTGATTATGATTATTTATTAAGTTAATCCATCTCTTCTTCTATAAAATTATTATTTGTGTCTGTCGTTGCCTCATAGGACGATATGCTTTGATTTTGCAATCCTTCATTCAACATCGAATCAAAAGATTGAAGTTCAGAAATCTCAGGATTAGATTGAGCAGGAACTTGAGCAGTAACGTTAACTTGCGCTCCAACTTTAGATTGAGCCAATATTGCTATAAACAACGGTATTAATAACTGATGTTTTTTCATTTAAACCACCTTAATTAAAAAGTTGAAGGGGCATATTCGCCCCGAAGGACAGTATTACTCGTGGTATTCGTCCATTTCCATTTTTTTGCCGCTATTGTCTCTTGGCACTCGAGGAGATGCTTCAACAACAGCTTGATCCCGTTGGTAATAATGTTGATGCGAATGCGGATGGCGATGTTGTTGATAGGAGTGATGATGCTTGTCTGAATGATGCTGCTGATGTTGATGGTGCTTATGGTGATGATGGTGATGATGGTGTTTATGGTGATGGTGTTTATGAGGATTCTTATGATGTTGATGGTGATGGTGCTTATGGTGATGATGGTGTTTATGGTGATGGTGCTTTTGGGGATGATGGTGTTTATGGTGATGATGCTTATGGTGATGATTTGAAGATGCTTTTGATTTTCCGACTACCGTGTTGTCCTTATTCTGGTTTTTCGCTGCATCTTGTGCTTGATTATTTTTTTGTGTTTGTTTTTGTTCTTCTATTTTTTGCTTAGCCGTTTCGTGGATTTTTTCCGTTGCAAAAGTATTGATTGATAACCCCATTGCTGCCATCACGAACAAGCTATTTACAAACAAGTTGCGCATTTCACCCTCCAAGGATCTATATAAATATTCAGTTACCAGCCAACAAATAGATCGGAAATGCAAACATTTATCCCCGATAAAATGAGTATGCTGCAAGATTCTTGATTTGCCAAATCAGGGAAGAATAAAAGATTTAGTTCATAAAGTTACTGACAAAGATGCCACCGGTCTTGGATCTTTATCTTCATCCAGAATAATAGGCCGAAGGTTTGACAACGTTCTTCTGACAGAAAGGGGCGTTGCCGGCATAAATTCTCGATTGGGGATAAAAATTGGCGGCGGCGTTGTTTTTCTAGGCGATGATGGTTGTTTATTATTTCTTTCAGGACCCATGTTATCTGTTGATTTTAAAAGTTGTGTTAATCCATTAGTTGCCAAAATATGCCTAACCCACTCAGAGAACGTTCCAGGAGGCGTTATTTTATTTTCATAAACCCCTATAACGTAATCAATTCTATTATTTAGTCTCATTGAGTTAAGCACCACAAAAATTGAAGATAAAGTCATACTCATGCTTGCAACAACAGGATTAAGAACAAAGCCAAACACTGAATATAAAAGCCCTGTTGCAGCCAATAAACTGAGTAAATTATAAAAACCAGTCCAATATAGATTTTGATCGATATTATTCATGGTTTCTTTAGCAATTAGAAAAAGAGGGCTTAGGTTAAGTTGCTGCATCACGACATGCGCCTTGGAAGCTGCATTTGTCCAAGATCCAATTGCGATACTCAAATTTGCCGCTTCCATAGCTCTTAAATCATTTACTTCATCGCCCACCATAGCGACAATGCTTTTACGTGCCTTAAGGCGTAAAATAACTTCTTCTTTCTTTTGAGCATTACAACTTGCATATACCTTTGAGATCCCAACTTTATCTGCTACGGCTCTTGCAGCCTCTTTTCTATCCCCTGTTAACATAATGACTTCAATATCACGTGCTTTAAGCTCTTTTATTGTTTGCGCTGCATCATGTCGGATCTCTTGTAACAATGCGATAACACCAACACATTCACCATTAATAGCGACATAAGCCGAGCTCATCCCTTTCTTTGCATTCTTGTCTTCTTGATCTAAAAAGTGTTTGGATATCGGTATCCCATGAGCTTCTAAATGCGATGTATTTCCAACTAAGATTTCATGTCCATCCACTTTTCCTGACACACCTCCTTGTTCGCCTTTAACGGGATCCTCACAAGGTAAAAACTCATCAAGTAAGAGCTCTGATATGGCTGTTGCAATAGGGTGATCAAATGCAGCTTCAAGGCTTGCTACCAATTGAATTATTTTTTTCTTATCCAAATTTTGACTATAAACACAATCATCATTGCTAACAGCAGGTTTAGTAAGCACGCCTGTTTTATCAAAGACAACTGTGTCTACCTGAGCTGCAGTTTCTAATGCGGTTGCATCTTTAACAAGAATTTTCTTGTTATATTGTTTTCGCATACCGATTTCAATTGAGATGGGATAAGCAAGACCTAACGCACAAGGACAGACGCAACTAATTACTGCCAAGACACTCTTAGTCGCCCAAGGTAATGCAGGAGTAGGGCCAAAAATAAACCAGCCTATCGCGCTCACTATAGCAATGAGTATGGTTGTTGGCACAAAAATCGTAGCTAATCTATCAATTTTACGGGAAATGGTTGGCTTTGTAGCGGATGCTTTATCCATCAACTCAATGGTTTGGGCTAATTCACCATTTGGACCATCGGCGGTTGCACGAATATAAACAGGGTATTTCATGTTTAAGCTTCCGCTTAAAACACTATCTCCTTTTTTCTTATTACAAGGAGAAGGCTCTCCAGTGCGCAGTAATTCATTGACCATGGTTTCATCTTCACTGAGGATAACGCCTTCTACAGGGAAACGCTTATCTTTGGCGACATAAAGAATATCCCCTTCTTTAATATTAAGATAGTGAATTTCATTTAAGTCTTCCTTAGAAAGGTTTTTTAAACTGTTTTCCTTGATTTTTTTGTTATCCACCTTTTCAGCGTATTGGGGTTGAAGATCGACATAAACCTGTCCTAATTTTAAAACTTTACTTTTAGTTTTTTCTTCAGCAGATGCTCTCATTCCTTTGCCAAAGTTAACAATACCTAAGATCATGTTGATTGCAACAAAATGATATTGTAAGGCAACGATTGGAAATAAAGTTGGAAAAAGCACAATCAACATAGAGTAAAACCAGGCGCTACCCGTGCCTAACGCTATCAGGGTATTCATATCCGAAGAACGATCTTTAATTAATTTATTCCACGCCCCCAAATAAAATTCTTTCCCAGTTGTCCACATTATGCCAAACGTAACCGTGCCAATGAGCAACCCCATGAATTGTCCAAATAAGGTCAAAGGTAGCGGCATCATGCCATTAAATATAAAAAGTGGGAGCCCCACTAAAGCATTTATAATCGCTCTTCTTCGATATAATAAAGTGGGCTCTGATTTGGTAAATTCATCTTTAATGGGAGATTCAAATTGCCTTACAACAATTTTATTTTTGCCTATGGCAGATTCTATAAGGTGTGCAATATACTGTACATGTTTCTTATTCTTCTCGGGCTCTTGAGAAATAATCGTTGTGACGGTTGCAATACCTGTTGAATAATTTACTTCTGAGTTAATAATATCTTCTTTATGTAGATCTAAAGCAGTTTTAATGCGCTTTTTATCTTCAATTGATCTCATCCCTGAGATAGAAAAATAATAATGCTTTGCATATTTTGGTAGCAACCAATGCGCTACAAACTTTTCGTCTACCTCTTTAATGGTTTGTTTAACATCGGCAGGTTTAATGTTTTCATTAACAACAACCCGGGCTCGTTTTGTTGCAACATTAATACTAATTTCTTTAACCCAATTTATTTCTTGCAGATTGCTTTCAATGCGTGATGTACAACTGGTACAAGAAATCCCCTCAATATCAAAAAAAAGTGTTTTTTGTTTGGGCATTCTATCACCCTATATTATTTTAATTTTCCAAAAGATCCACTTGATTTACATAACTTTTCTTTTTAGCTAAATCAGAACGCGTATTTGCCACTTTAGTAAGATAATGTGATTCATCTCCTGTCAAATAAACACCATCAAATACTGCGCTTTCAAATTTTTCAATATCTTTGTTACCATCCCGTAACACTGAGATTAAATCTTCTAAGTCTAAATATATTAAACCATCTGCGCCTATTTGTTGTCCTATTTCCTCTATTGTGCGCCCAAAGGCAATTAACTCTGAAGATATGGGCATATCAATACCATAAATGTTGGGATACCTGATAGGGGGCGCTGAAGATGCAAAATACACTTTTTTTGCCCCAGCGTTTCTTGCCATTTGAATTATTTCTTTTGATGTGGTACCGCGAACAATAGAATCATCTATCAGTAATACTGTTTTATTTCTAAATTCTAACTCATTGACACTTAATTTTTGCTTTATTGATTTTTTTCGAATCAACTGGCCTGGCATAATAAAAGTTCGACCAATATATCTATTTTTAACAAAGCCTTCACGATATTCAATGTTGAGCATATTAGCAAGTGGGATAGCAGCATTTCTACTCGTTTCAGGAATGGGAATAATAACATCGATATCATCAATGTTCCATTCTCTTCTAATTTTTTCTGCTAATCTTCGCCCCATGTTCATTCGCACTTTATATACGGAAATCTTATCGATAATAGAATCTGGTCTTGCAAAGTAAACATATTCAAAAACGCACGGGCTTAATTGTGCACTATCTGCGCATTTTTCTCGATGATATTGGCCTTGACTGTCTACTAACAATGCTTCCCCTGGAGCCACGTCGTCGATGATTGAAAATCCTTGAGAAGTGAGCGCAACGCTTTCTGAGGCAACCATCACGTCTGTACCATGCTCACTCGTTTTGGTACCGAAAATAAGGGGGCGTATACCAAAAGGATCACGAAAAGCCAAAATACCAACACCAACAATCATTGCAACAACAGCATACCCCCCTCGACACCGTTCATGGACTTTTGCCACAGCTTTAAATATCGCCTCTTTCGAAGATTTTAAGTGCGATACACGTTGAAGCTCATGCGCAAAAATATTTAATATTACTTCAGAATCAGAACCTGTGTTGATATGTCTTAGATCATCATGAAAGAGTTCTTCTTGCAATTCATCTGCATTGGTCAAATTACCATTATGTGCTAAAACAATACCGTAAGGAGAATTAACATAAAAGGGTTGAGCTTCTAATTCACTTGAAGATCCCGCTGTAGGATATCGAACATGACCAATGCCCATTTTCCCCTTAAGATACTTCATGTCTTGATGACGAAAAACATCCCGTACTAAACCATTGCCTTTGCGCAATGAAAAATGCTTATCTGCACAAGTCACCATGCCTGCTGCATCTTGACCGCGATGTTGTAATACAGTCAGTGCATCAAAGATACTTTGGTTTACTTCAGTTGTTGATACAATTCCAACCACACCACACATCACATAGATCCTTTTGACACTTGTTTTATCTCAGTCTCTTCTGTAAAACGAAATACTTTGGCAATTTCATCTGGAAATCTATCTTTTACCCATATGGCTATTTCTTGAAAGTGTTCTATTGCATAAGATTCCTGCCACCATAATTCTTCAGGTAATGAGGTAAGACCTCCTAACAAAATTAACATTGTGGCAACAAAAACACCTCTTAAGGCACCAAAGGCTGATCCAAGCACCCTATCTGGCATACTAAAAGGCGTTTTGCGAATAAAGCCCCCTACAAAATAATTAATTAGCGCACCAACAAACACCGTTCCAACAAAAATAATTAAAAAAGCACTTAAATTTCTGACAAAACCAATTTTCGTAAAGGTCATATGCGCTGAAAGTGGATTAACATAAACAATTGCCAAACCAATAGCAATGACCCAGGATACTAAGGAAATTGATTCTTTAACGAACCCCCTAATAACACCAATTAATATGGATAGCAGCATAATGCCCGAAATAATAAGATCTGGTGTTCCTAGTGACATATCAGCTCCTCTTACGCAAAATGGTATGATGAACGATCGTGCCATTGACATTATACTTGGAAGCGATGGCAGCATTTAATTTTAAAGCATCTTCGTTGCGCACTATTGGCCCTACATAAACAACTGCTTGATCTTTGTTTGTCATCGAGTCACGAACATAAGCAGGGATCCCCTGTTGCTTTAATTTTACAAGCAATACAAGAGGATCTTCATTTTTAACATCCAACTTAATATCCCAAACATTCGATAATGTTTCAGGATTAGCCATAACCGCTTTTTTATTCCAGCTGAATTGCTTTAATGATTGTTCATTTTCTTTAGACGGCTCGCTTTTTTGCATCCACATAGGAATAAAGATGATCCCTAGTGCTATTATGAACGCTGAACCAAAAATACTTTCTTTTAACTTTTGCATTTTAACCCATTCAACAGAACCTGATCTTGTTCTTCGCACAATATTAAACCATTATTTTGAAATATATTTTGCGTCAAATAAGTATGCATAATTTGTGATACTGTATAAAATGAACCAAATACTAGCAAAAGTTCATTTTCATTAACCTTTGCAAGCGCGCTCGAAAAAGCTTCTAATATAGTTTCAAATTCATTAATATTATTAATTTGATGAGAGTGCAAAGCTAATTTCAAAGCATGTGTTTTGGCACCTCTTTCAATTCCTACTTTTCCTATATACCAACGCTGAACTATCGCTTTCATCGGTTCAACAATGCCAGAAAGATCTTTATCGGCCATGCTAGCCCAAACGGCTACTATCTTTCTTTTTAATGCCAAGTTGGCTATTTTTTTGGCAAGCCAACGACTTCCATCTGGATTATGCCCTACATCAAAAATGACCTTAACACCGTTTAAATCTACAGGATAGCACCGCCCAACCATTGTAAGATCTTGAAGACAGGGTGCAATTTGGCATAACGATGGCAATGAAAAATGAAAATCACTCAAAATAGTATAAGCAGCCATTGCTAAGGAAACACTGCTTTGAGGTAAATAAACCTCAAGAGGTATGTCAGTTTTGTCGCCAAATCTCCAGCTTGTTTGAGTTTTACAAAAATCAAAATGTTGGCCTTCAATATAAACCACATTGTTATATTCCTTCACTTTAGACAAAAGCAAAGCGCGTGTGGATGTTTTGCCAAGCACAACAGGAATACCTTCCCTTAGAATGCCAGCTTTTTCTAGTGCAATCTCATCCACGGTTTCCCCCAAAAAGGCTTGATGATCAAGCCCAATGGATGTAATGATTGAAAGGGTAGGACAGACAACATTAACGGCGTCTAAACGTCCGCCCAAACCCACTTCTAGAATAATAATATCGAGCGCTGGACTTGCTTGTTGAAAGACATCAAACGCAACCAATGTGGTAAATTCAAAGAACGTCAACAAAGTTTCAGCTCGAAATCTTTCTACTTTTTCAAAGGCATTAATAAGCGCCACATCCGACACTAAATCGCCATTAATCTGAATTCTCTCATTAAAGTGGATTAAATGGGGGGACGTATAAGTACCCACTCTCAGCCCAGCGACTTGTAATAACTTCGCCAAGCTTGCAACAGTAGAGCCCTTACCATTAGTTCCTGCAACCATCACGATAGGGACAGAAAAATTTAATAAATTGGCAGATTCACCAACCTGCTTAACTCTCTCTAACCCCAACTCGATTGATTCTGGATGACAACTTTCGACATAACTTAACCAATCACCAAGAGAACAAAAAGATGGGCTCATGCTTTAACATTCTCAGAAATAAGCACATTTTGTACTGTGTCGGTAAGTTCCTTTGGATAAGGCTCATGCATTAATTTAGTAATTAAACAAGCAATTTTCTCTCGCATTTGCCGCCTATCAATTATCATATCGATTGCGCCATGCTCAAGTAAAAATTCACTGCGCTGAAATCCTTCTGGCAAAGTTTGCCTTACTGTTTGCTCAATAACACGCGGACCTGCAAACCCAATAAGCGCTTTTGGCTCTGCGATATTAATATCGCCAAGCATCGCTAAACTTGCCGAAACGCCGCCCATGCAGGGATCTAACAATACCGAGATATAAGGTAACTTTGCTCCAGCAAGTCTGGTTAAAGCCGCACTTGTTTTAGCCATTTGCATCAAGGAAAAAAGCGATTCTTGCATTCTGGCGCCACCACTTGTGGCAAAACAGATAAATGGCACCCTCATTTGGATTGCTGTTTCTACTCCCAAAATAAATCGTTTACCAACAACACGGCCCATAGAGCCACCAATAAATCCAAATTCAAAAGCGCTAACAATGACCGGTATGCTATGTACGGTTCCTTTCATTACCACCAGCGCATCTCTTTCTCCAGTTTCCTTTTGAGCGCTGCTTAGTCTATCTCGATACTTCTTTGTATCTTTAAATTTAAGCTTATCTTGAGGTTCAATTAAAATTCCAATTTCTTCTTGCAGATCTTTGTCTAAAAATTGAGATAATCTTGTCCTGGCACTAATTCGATTATGGTAATCACATTTTGGACAAACATCTAAATTACGTTCTAGCTCTGATCTAAATAAAACGGCATTACAGGCGAGACACTTAGTCCACAACCCTTCTGGTATAGATTTCTTTTTGGTTGCACTTGCACGAATTTTAGATGGAAATAATTTTTGAAACCAACTCATATTACAGACTATCCTAAACAGAAAACTGATACATTATATACTCTTTCCATTTCGAATCCCGTATCAAGTACGGGACAAGTTTATGCTTTGTTGTCATCGCTTACTCACCCCAGTCATGTAATAAAGCACAATTATTTAGTAAGTTTTGTTGCTTCTGTTTAATTTGTATTGGCTAAATGATACTTGAGATCCTTGCTCATAAACTTCTACTGGCAAGACTTTTGGCTCTGCTTGTTGATCATGTATTTTGGAATGAAACAAATCATATTGGACTTTAGCTTGAGGTGAACAACTACTTTGAAATAATTTATAGGAAGCAAGCCATACTGCATTACTAAAATAATATTGCCCCTTTGTTTTAGGGTGTTGGCTCATGTATCTCTCTAACTTATGAATCATCCCAGGAGTTTCATCGGCAGTTATTTTGATAAGAACATAAAATATTAACCAACTAAAAAAGGCTTGAAAGCAATAATTCATAAATTGAGAAAATCTGCCTATCACACTAATCAGAGTACAATCTAGCAACAATTTACGAAACAATACTTTACTTTCTTTTATACCTTCAAAGGTGGGTTCTTTTTTACCAAGCAACCACAAAAAAACGTTTTTTAGAAATAGCCACTCTATTGCTTGTTGACGTAAAACAATTAGGTTTGCAATGGAATTTAAAATTTTGCCCCCCCAAATTGAACCCATTATAAAAACATAAATTTCAGGAATAATTCCAATACCCCAGAAAAATATGCAAGTGCTTAATAAAAGAGAAGCTATTAATCCATACCACACGATACGATTACGGTTGTTCAATAAAAATCGAGCTACTTTTTGAAACCTATCACCTATTTTGATTTCCATTTTAATAAGTATTTTTTTTATCTTATCCAAAAAACTTTGAGAAAATAATTTTTCAAGAATATACATAGAAAAATAAGTACTTTTAAGGATAACCCTATAAAGAACTCGCGTAAGGGTATTAAAAAATTTATTGGTAAATGTGGTAAATTTTTTGCGATATTTACTTGGCAACAACGTATGTTTGCTGCAATATGCACAAGCAACTTTATCATGGATCAAAAGTTCTCTAATATCATCCAGATTTTGTACTATTGGCAAAAGTAACCCTTTGGGAACAAACAAAATCCCCCGCACCAGAATTTGAGCGAAATATTTAGCATCAACAGAAGATTTTACCATCATTCTCTACATCTATCGTTTCTAGTTAACAAACTTTAACTTAATTGACAAATAAATTCAATTTGAAATTCAAAAAAACCAAGGATGATCTTGAGAAGAAGGTATATTCTTGTCAGGCATGTAACCAACTGAAAGCAAGTAAAGCCCATTCGCAGGTGCCATTACGCCACCCAGACGTCTATTCTTTGCTTCAAGAAGTTCTTTTACCCATATCGGAGGATATTTCTGTTGCCCTACTGCAATTAAAGCTCCAGCAATATTTCGCACCATATGGTGCAAAAAGGCATTTGCTGTCACGTCCAATAATATAAATTCAGCCCTTTGACTTACTTCTATAGCTTGAATTGTACGTATGCTAGACTTTGCTTGACAATGTGCTCCTCGAAAAGAGGTAAAATCATGGCTACCCAATAAATGGCGTGCACCTTCTTTCATTGTCTGAACACAAAGCTTGCCATAAATCCAAGTCATCGCGTTTTGCAAAACACCAGGGCTAACTGGCCTATTTATGATGACATAACAATAACGGCGATTCAAAGCAGAGCGGCGAGCATCAAAATCGCTTGAAACAAATCGACACCAAGTGACTCGAATATCTTTAGGTAAGTAGGTATTGACTCCTCTTAACCATGAAAATTCTTGACGAATAGCAGAAGTATCAAAATGAATAACTTGTCCAAGCGCATGAACCCCGGTATCAGTTCTACCTGCGCAAAACACATTGACAGGATGATTAGCGACTTTTGAAATAGCAAGCTCCACTTCAGCTTGTATAGACGAACTGTGGTTTTGGCGTTGCCAACCACAGTAATTCGTACCATCATATTCTATGCCAAAAGCAATTCGCTGCATGAAAAATATCTATTTTATTAAAAAAACATTATAACAAAAACTAGCAGAAAGACTCAAGTAAGCGATGACAACAAAGCATAAATCCAAACAGGAAATAGTAGTCATTTTGGAGGGTGATTCATGTCCTTTCGACTGACATCTATCTTAACCACAGTGAAAGGTTGAAGTTTAGTTGAAGTATTTTCCTCAAATTGTCCTTCTTTGACGAGCGTTGCAGTTTTATTGGCAATTTCCTCTATTTCTTGCCCTGGCGTCGTCCATGGTAATGTTGTCTGTAACTCAAACAAAGCATCTACATCATAAGGTGGGTCTTGAGTAATACTTTCTAGATCTCTTTGTTTATGAAAACCTTCATGAAGCGTTGGACTATTTTGCCCTATCAAAGTATTAGGCAACAGATCTACCATTAATTGAGGGATTTTTCCGGTAAAATTATGAGTAAAAATGGAAAAATTTTCCACAATTTCTGCTTTTTCATCTAAGTGAAATAATGATTTTAATGTATCTAAATGATGCTCAGCCAAATCAGATTGAATATTTGAAAATACAATACTATCATGAAAATTCGCAGGTAGCTGAGATAAATCTAAACTAAACAATTTTTTTTGACAACTTTCAAAAATGAAATCGCCAGCCAATCTATGATAAACAACATCTCGCACAACAAGATCATAAAGGCGACTAAACGCATCTTTCATCAGCATGAAATTATTATATCCTTTTTGCTGTAATATTAAGTTATCATTAACGAGGCAATTTTTTACAAAATCATAAATTGGATAGACATTTCGCACTAATGAGGCAAAACCTTGATAGCTCAACCCCATATGTTTTGTAAACACATTTGTACGAATGGGATCTTGCAACCAATGGTGATTTTTTAATCCTGAAATATATTCTTGGCTTGCCAACTCAAACTTTCGCTCATCATCTACCGTCACGCATACTACAAAAGGATATAAATGGCAAAGTGGTAATTTTGATCTAAATGTTAAACTGACATTTAACTTATCTAACTCTTTACTGGGTTCGGCTAACATTTTAATATTATAACTTTCTTTGTACGTATGCTGATATTTTACATTTATTGAGCGAATAGCATTAACCATTCTTAAATTTCGATCATTGATATGCGTAACACAAACTTGCATTTCAAAAGGTTCAGCATTCTTTTCTGGATCACGTAAAAGTAATTTATTTTTCTTAAAATCAAAATCTTCTAACCCTGCGCCTTGAATGATTTGGCTTTCGCTAAAAATAAAAGTAATCGTTGCTATTAATGAAAATAATCCGGTACCATCTTCAGGAATTTCAATAGTGCCATCTGCATTTACAATTATTTCAAATTGATTACCCATTATATCTGTAGCCAACACAAACTCTGGTAAAGGGTAGTTATTTTCTAATTCTGTGCTCGGTTTTGCGCCAAATCCATTGATAGCAAGCAAGCTTGGAAAATATTTTTCTTGAGCTAAAGGCAGTTTTAACAAATCACAGATCCCTAAGGCTGGCACGGTTATTTCCAGAGAATATCCTGGTGATAAAAGAGAAAGCTCTTTACTGATATCTACTTCAAGATAATTATTTTCTAATTGGGATAATACTTCTCTTTGAATTAAAGCCCCAAACTTGGACAAACCTAAATTTTTTCTTTCTTGGAGCTGCGCAGCTACTGTAAGACTTGGAAGTATTTCAGGCACGATGCAAGATTTTACTTGTAAATTTTTAGCTGTAAAAACCACCAGAAGTCCACCTTGTTGTTAATAATACTAACTATATTTTTAGCACAAAGTGGGCGGTGAAATGAAAAATACAGAAAATAAAATAAAGCCCTTAATTATATTGAGGGCTTTAAGAAATAAATTATACCCCTGTTTATTTTTATTTAATCCAATGATTTCATTATAATTATTTATTGTTATTGTAGAGTTTCCTTACATTATTTATCTTATAAATTAATTAAATCACAAATAAAAAAAAGCTGATATTGACCCTTGGATCAATGTACTTTCAGGCAAGTTTGCTACTAGGTCATTTTTGATTTATTTGTTGCAGCAATTTTTGAATTTCTTCTTGTTGAGCGGGAGTTGCTTGAGTCAGATGCTTTTGCAATATCTCATTTGCCGATTCATTATCACCAACTTCGATATAAGCCTTAGCAAGGGAGATCTGTGCTTGAATCTCATCCTCTTTGACCAAGGCAAGCTTTGGCGGTGTAAGCTCTAAAGATAACGCTTCCTGAACAGCTGGTTTGGGGACACGCTCTTGTTCTGTTGGTTCCTCTAGAGGTTTGAGTGTGATCTTTTCTTCTATAACAGGACCTTTTAGGGGGGGGGCAAGGGTGAGCTTTTCTTCTACAGCAGGGCCTTTTTGGGGGGGGGCAAGGGTAAGCTTTTCTTCTACAGCAGCATCTTTTGGTTCCTCAAGGACAAGCTCTTCTTCTACAACAGGATTCTTTACCAACTCAACCGTATTTTTTGACGCACTAGGAGGATGAAGGGCCATTTCAGACTGTACTTTATCTTGTAACAAATTAATTTTTGACCATACTTTTGGTGCTAAGTCTTTAAGTTCAACAGGAATACTTGCGTACCATTTTTTGTATTCTGCGTATTTTTCGGTTAATACATAAAGCTCTAATAATTTGAGGTATGCTTCCCAATAGGTAGGATCTTTCATGTTACTATGATTAATAATTTCTTGCAGGATAGCTTCCGCTTGATGGTAACGTTCGTAGGCAATGTAAATTTCAGCGTCTTCAAGTAAATTTTGAAATTTTTTCTGTAAATCTTCTTGTTGCTGTTCGTCTATATTAAAAGGACCTTGCGTCTTAGCTATCTTTTTCTCTTGCGTATCGATAGCACTTATCGCTTTATCCAGATCTAATTGAAAAGAATAACTTTGAATGTCTTTATCTTGAGGAATATCTACTGGTTGACTTTCTATCGTTTTACCTGGAAAAGAGATCTTTAATTTTTGATACAATTTGTACAAATAATATCGGCTATACCAAATCCAGCCAATTAAAGAAAATATAAATGCAATAATAAATAAGGTAAATATCAGATTTTTGGCGCCACTTTTTTCACTTGTTATTTTTTCAACATGAGGAGTAGGATTTTTTGATGATGCCTGCTTTTGTCTTTGCGAAATAGCTTTAGTAGAAGAAGGCAAAGCTTCTTTTTTTACATTTTCTTCGGGATTTTCATGGCCTTGAAAGGTTTCGGTGGGCTTGCTCATATTAGCATAAGGGCTTTTCTCTACTGTTTGTCTGATACGATTAAGCTCTGCTTCTTTGGCTGCAAGCAGTTCTGCCAAGGAGTCATTTTGGCTTTGCAAATTTTGATTTGTTCTTTTTAATGTGTCCAGCGTCTCTTCAGCTAGCGTCAAGCGTTGAGATGCGCCTTCTGGAGTAGTTGGCACATGCACATCGTTTTTACCTTTAGGAGCCAGTAACGATTGATTAATTTCGCTATCTTCTTCTAGAGGGGATACTAATTTTAAAGGTTTTTCAGCATTTTGATTATTTTGAATATTCTGAGCATTTAGAACATTTTGAGCACTTTGCGGATCTTGAACAGTTGGAGTATGTTGAACTCCATCTGTCATGGTTGATTGCCCAGGCTGCATTTTGCGATCAACAAAATGTTTTGCATTTTCACTTGAGGAAGTACTTAATTCATCCTGTGAAGGTAAATCAAGCACTGCACCATGTTTAATCGTATTGATATTCCCATTAGTAAAAGCACCTGGATTTTTTTGCACAATAACCATAATCGCCTGATGTACTGTAAATGGCGATTCTTTCACTAATTCCCTTGCGATGCCCCACAAAGTTTCGCCTTCACCAGGGCTATATTTCTCTTGAAATTTAACGTTTTTATAAATACGATTAACAGATTGTTTTTTCTTTGTTTTTGGTAGTAATTCGTGCTCATTTGAAATTGCAGAAAGCTGTGATTTAAATTGCGCTTTTTTATTAGATATCGTGGGCGGATCAAGCAATAAAGCATAAGCTCTGACGAGCTTACCATTTGGCCAAGCCACTTGTACCAATAAATCGGCAAAGGGATCTTTTATTGGTTGTGACGTCGATAACTTTATAACAATCTTTTCGTTTTTATCTTTTGTTATTTGAAATTGGATTTGGTTAACCCAGCCAACTAGTTCTAAACCCTCCTTGGCATAGGCTTGATCGTCTGCAAGTGATGCGACAATATCACTTTGCTCTATTGCTTTTATATCAATAAGTGGAATTTCTGCTGCAAGCGGCTCGTTCAGTTTCGAATGGACTCTAAGTTCTCCCAACCCCAATGAAAATACCATCGGTGGCATTAATACCAACACCAATCCTAACAAACACATCAAAGCATGTTTGTGAAGCCTAATCACTTTGTTTCCCAAAGGTTTGCTTACCTACTAACTTGTAAATGTATCTAGTTCAATACTATCTTCTTTACTATAGGTCATAAATATTCTCTTACCAGTAACTTAGCAATTTGAACACTATTTAAAGCAGCTCCTTTTCGAATGTTGTCTGAAACAATCCAAAGATTCAGGCCCAAAGGATGAGAAATGTCTTCTCTTATTCTGCCAACATAAACTGCATTTTTCCCAGCCGCGTCAATAGCCGGGCTTGGATAGCCATTGCCTTGTAAATTATCTTTCACAATAACGCCTGGTGCTTTATGCAGTAACTGTTTTGCTTCATCAGCTGTTATTTTTACTTTGGTTTCAATATGTACAGCTTCAGAATGACCATAAAACACCGGTACCCTTACAGCAGTTGGATTTACTAGAATTTCGGGATCATTCAATATTTTTTTTGTTTCATAAACAATTTTTAGTTCTTCTTTGGTATATCCATTTGGTTCAAAAGAATCTATCTGTGGAATTAAATTAAAGGCAATTTGAATGGGATAAACCTCGTTGCTTGTTACT
Source organism: Pseudomonadota bacterium (assembly GCA_018242045.1). GTDB lineage: Bacteria > Pseudomonadota > Gammaproteobacteria > Berkiellales > Berkiellaceae > Berkiella. The sequence continues at coordinate 45,465 of JAFECR010000011.1, forward strand.
TTTCCTGCAAGCACATCCTGTGATTGATGAAATAGCTCCTTCAATGCTGCTTTGCCTGTGCCTGAGACTGATTGATAGGTGACAACATTGATTCTACGGATCCCCACTGCGTCATAAATTGGCTTTAACGCAACCAAAAGTTGTATAGCAGCGCAGTTTGGGTTCGCAATAATATTTTCCTTTTTATATTGTTTAATATCGTTTGCATTCACTTCAGGTATAATTAAGGGAATATCTTGATGCATCCTAAAGTGTGAGGTATTATCAATCACAACACACCCTTTTTGCGCTGCAAGGGGGGCATATTTAGCAGATACACTGGCGCCAGCAGAAAACAACCCTATCTGCACTTTAGCAAAATCAAAATTTTCTGCATCTTCCACTAAAATTGGCTTACCTTTATAAAAAACGGTTTCCCCGTGCGATCTGGCACTTGCTAAAGGGTAAATTTTATTTACAGGGAAGTCCTCTTCTTCCAAAATTTTTATCATTGTTTGGCCAACCACACCGGTGGCTCCCAAAATTACTACATCATATTTTTTCATGTTTAGCCTCTTTTAAGCATTAATACCAACAGGGCAACAAAACCTATCAGAATTAAAGCTAATATCCCCATCGTCGTAAAGCTTTTACTTACATTTTGTTTGCTTAATAATTCAGGATTTTGCTTAATTGTTTTATAAATTCTCCAAACGATAAATAAACATAAAATCGCAATGGATATTTGCAAAAGTGTGTTCATGCGTTTATTGCTACCTTACTAGAACCATATACATTTAACCAATGATCCATAATCACCAATGCCATCATCGCTGCAGCAACAGGAACTGCACGGATCCCTACGCATGCATCATGCCGACCAGTTGTCATCACTTCGACTTGAGCGCCAGCTTCATTAATAGTCTTAGCTGAAAGTGGAATACTTGAAGGTGGCTTAAGAGCAATACTTGCAAATATAGGTTGGCCAGTTGATATACCCGCGAGAATCCCACCTGCATGGTTACTTTTAAATCCAGTAGGCGTTATCTCATCGCGATGGTAAGATCCTTTTTGTGTTATTACTCGAAACCCATCTCCTATTTCTACCCCTTTTACAGCATTAATACTCATCAATGCTTTAGCAATATCGGCATCCAGTTTGTCATAAACTGGCTCTCCTAACCCTGGGGGTATATTTTCTGCAATCACATTTACTCTTGCGCCGATAGAATCTTTTTGACGACGACTCGCTTCAATAAGCTGTTCCATCTGCTTCACTTTTGTGGGATCTGGACAAAAAAATGGATTTTGGTTTACCTCATTCCATGAAAAATTTTTTTCATCGATGATAATTTCACCCATTTGAGCAAGGTAAGCTCTAATGATGATACCCTGATGACGCAAAAATTTTTGTGCGATAGCGCCTGATGCAACTCTAGCAGCTGTTTCTCTAGCAGAAGCCCGACCACCCCCTCGGGGATCACGTAGGCCATATTTTTTAAAATAGGTATAATCGCCATGACCTGGTCGAAAGACGCCTTTTAATTTTTCATAATCACTTGGTCGTTGATCGATATTTTTTATAAATAACGCAATCGGCGCACCCGTGGTTTTACCTTGATAAACACCAGATAAAATTTCCACTTGATCTGCCTCTTTACGTTGTGTTGTAAAATGCGATTGACCTGGTCTGCGTTTATCTAACTCGATTTGTATATCTTCCTTGGCTAAAGTCATACCAGCAGGACAACCATCTACTATGCAACCAATCGCAGGTCCATGGCTTTCACCAAAAGTAGTAATACAAAATCGCTTGCCGAGGGTATTTCCAGACATTCGTCAATCCAAAGAAAAGCCTATTCGCTTAGAGGTGCATGAAATTCCTTTAACTCATCAGCTGTTAATAGAAAAACACCTTCGCCCCCTTTATCAAACTGCAACCAAGTAAAAGGTACATTTGGAAATTCTGCTTCTAGAAGTTCCTGGCTCGATCCAACTTCTACAATAAGAATGCCACTTGGCGTGAGATGATCAGATGCTTTAATAAGGATCTGACGGATAATATCTAATCCATCATTACCACAAAGCAATGCTTGCTCAGGTTCTAAAGCGTATTCCCTTGGTAAGGAGTCATATTCTGATTTACTAACATAAGGCGGGTTAGAAATAATAATATCATATTTTTTGCCTACTAATCCTGTAAAGAGATCCGATTGGATTAAATTGACATTCTCTTCCAAACCAAAACGGTTTACATTAATTTTTGCAACCTCTAAAGCACTTGGGCTGATATCAACTGCATCAACTCGTGCATTTGGAAAAGTAAAAGCGGCGCTAACAGCAATACATCCAGAACCCGTACAAAGATCAAGGATGCTTTGGACATTGTTTTTTTCAACCCAAGGGCTGAGTTCATCTTCTAAAAGTTCGGCTATTGGCGAGCGGGGTATAAGGACTCTTTCATCTACATAAAAATTAAGCCCTGCAAACCAAGCCTCATTTACAAGATAAGGAACAGGGATCCTTTCTTCAACTCGTTTCTTTACGCGCTGGGCAATAAGTTCTTTCTCATCAATCACTAATTTTGCATCTAAAACATTGGTATCAATATCAGGGGGCAAATGCAGTGTTGTAAGGACGAGATTGACTGCTTCATCCCAACCGTTATCTGTACCATGACCATAAACCAAATCACTTTGATTAAATTGCGTGACCGCCCATCTAATAAAATCTCGTACTGTGACCATTTCTTGTATTGCTTCTTTGGTACAGACAATGTCGCTCATTTTATTGCTCTTAAGCTTTCTAGTGGTAAGCTCATTCTGCTTAGAAGACACCTTAAAATCAATAGTAGTATTGGTTTCAAGATAAATTATGCAGCCCTCATTTTAAATTAGCAATTTGTTATTTGATTAGCTTTGATATGGATAAAAGCCACTACCTTTTGGGGCACTAACCAAAATTTCGAATTTGATTACAGATCGGCATAAGACCAAAGTCCAGTATACACATTTAAAGCTTCATGGTTTTATGAAGCTATGAAGAAAGTAAATTAGCGTGTAAATCCTAAAATGTATTTACACTTATATCAGGAGTTTTATGGATAAGCTTAATTTTGATATCTCCACAGAGCAGGACAATATCAACTTTCCTCACAAGGAACAAAGTACAAGCTATGTAGACGAGGAAGGATTATTGCCAGGGGCACAAGAAGCACGTGAAACAACTGGAACACTTACACATTCTTCGGACATTGTTGAAATACAATTTGATCCAATAAAAACACAATTAGCATTATCACAATTGGAGCTCACCTCCAAAGGGGTTCCTTTGCACTATGAGCTGGCCCATAACAATCATTTACTCATTGCCAGCACAGGCGCAACCGACATTGCTGTTTTTACAGCCTATTTAGATACCAAGGGTACCTATTCTTTTACTTTACATAATCACCTTGATAGAGCAGCTGCACCTAATCTTGTTAACAATACCGTAAGTGAAGATAATATACCTTGGGCTAAAACAAATACGAGTATATTTCAGGAAATAGACACTCAACCTCATGAGCCGTACTCAATCACCTTTCGCTATCAACCTATTATCAATCCGGAATCTGCTTTAAAAGAAACCCAATTATTTTGGGGGGGGAAACTACTTTACACCTTCTCACCAAGCGAACATGCTGGCAAAGGCTTTACTTTTTCTGTAGAAGGTATGCCAAATCAAGATACAACAAAACTTCAATTTGTTTCAGAGGGAATAGATAACCAATTCAATCATATCGTCCAAAATATTTCCGTCACTAGCGCAGCACAACATAAACTGCCTATCTCCTTGTGTTATAATGTGCTTGATAATGAAGGACATGTTTCTCATGATCAATTTACTGTCAATGTCACAACCACGCCTCCTATTGAGTTACATAATACTGAACCATTTGATGTCATCTATGATGAAGGGGTTTATCAAACCATCATCGTTCAGGCTAATAGCTTAAATCAGGATACGCCTTTGAACACGATTAACATTGACAATCTATTTAAAAATTTAGCTATTGCAGCTGAAAATCGCTTAGTGGAAGTTGTGCAACGGGTAGAAAATGGACACGGCACCAATGTTTATGAAGTACAAATTTCAGATAAAAGCCAATCTATTGCACCTATTACAATTGCCGATGTACAACTCTCTTTTCCAGGGGGAGATGGTGGCTTAACTGTTTTTCATCGTAATGTGATCATTGAAGAAGGAGATGGTTTGCAAATCTCTCAAGAACAACAGCTTGTGTGATATACTCTTCCCAGTTTAAGTTTAAGCTTTTAATAATTTAATAAGTTCTTTTTCATTTAAAATGGGGATCCCTAATTTTTGCGCCTTAGCTAATTTAGAGCCAGGATCCTCTCCCACAATAACACCCGAAGTCTTGGCGGACACACTGTCTGTTACCTTTGCACCTAAAGTATTTAATTGCGCCTTTATTTCATCTCTTGAAAAAGAGAGAGTTCCAGTCAATACAAAAGTTTTGCCCTTCAAAGGTTGGTGTGTTTGCACTTGTTGATGCTTGGGCCAAACTATCCCGGCATCGCGTAATTGTTGAATAATTTTTAAATTGTTTTTTTGTCCGAAAAAGAACACAATATGGCCCGCTACAATCGGACCAATATCTGGCAAATCTTGCAATGTTTCTATTTTGGCTTGAATTAATTCATCTAATGAAAAATGGCTCGCAAGTAATTGCGCCGTCGATTCCCCCACTTCTCTGATACCTAAAGCAAATAAAAATTTTGCTAAAGTTGTATTTTTACTTTTTTCAATTGAAGTTAAAATATTACTCGCTGATTTATCTCCCATTCTTTCAAGCTTTAATAGATTTTCTTTTGTTAAAGCATAAATATCGCTAACAGATTCAATCAATTTTTCATTGACCAGTTGCTCTACTATTTTTGCCCCTAATCCTTCAATATCCATTCCTTTTCTCGAAACAAAATGCTTGATGCTTTCAATACGCTGTGCACTGCAAATCAATCCGCCTTCGCATCGCGCACCAGCTTCCCCCTCAATTTTAACCACATCACTACCACAAACTGGGCATTTTTTAGGTAGCTTGATAATGCTGGTATTTTCGCGCTTTTCAAGTACTGGACCAACCACTTCAGGAATAACATCACCTGCGCGACGAACAATAACATAATCACCAAGACGGATATCTTTTCTCGCAATTTCATCCATGTTATGTAATGTAGCATTACTCACCATCACACCTGCGACAGCCACCGTCTTTAGTCTTGCTACTGGCGTTAATACACCAGTACGGCCTACTTGAAAATCTACATCTTCTAGCTGCGTGATTACCTCTTGGGCTGGAAATTTATAAGCAAGTGCCCAACGAGGTGCGCGCGAAACAAAGCCCAGCTTTTCTTGTAACGATAAATCATCTACTTTAACAACGATGCCGTCCATTTCATAGGGAAGTTTATCTCTTTTTAATAGTAACTTATTATAATATTCTTGTACTGCCTCTATTCCCTTTACAACTGTATTTTCTGTACTAATTCGGATCCCCCATTGTTGCAATTGTAAAAGGGTTTCATGATGAGTATCAGGCAGGGGTTTTCCGTCTATAACGGCTGCGCTATAGGCATAAAACTCCAATTTTCTTTTCGCTGTTACCCTTGGATCTAATTGTCTTAAGCTGCCTGCTGCCGCATTTCTAGGATTTGCAAACGGCTTTTCCTGCTTACTGATTGCCAGCTCATTGAGTTTATTAAAGCTAGATTTTGGCATAACAACTTCGCCACGCACTTCAAGTTTTTCTGGAAAATCTGCTTGTAAGCTAAGTAAAATTGTTGGGATTGTTCGCAAGTTTAAAGTGATATCTTCACCAAAATTACCATCACCTCGTGTTGCCCCTCTCATAAAACGACCATTTTCATAAATAAGACTTACAGCTAAACCATCAAATTTAGGCTCACAGGCATAATTCAATTTATCCTTGTTTAACAACTGTCTTATTTTTTGATCAAAATAAACTAGCTCTTTTTCTGAAAAAGCATTTTCAAGCGATAACATTTGAGTTAAATGTTTAATGGACTTAAAGCTATCAAGCGGGGTCACCCCTATCTTTTGCGTCGGAGATTCAGGGATAATTAGATTCGGATATTGAGCTTCAAGCGCTTGTAACTCTCGAAACAAGACATCATATTCTGCATCAGATATAGTGGGTGCATCTAGGATGTAATAGTTGTAGTTATGTTTATCTATACTCTCTCGAAGACGAGCGATCCTTACTGCAATGTCTAAGGCTTTTACCACACCTCATATTCCTTTTGCTCTAACTCAGATGAAGTAAATGTAGTATTAATTTTTTCTCTAATTTTCTTTATTTCTTGTGTGGTCAAAGGAATACGTTTTGAATCGCAAAGTTGTGCATTTAAAACAGCAGATATTTGTCTTGCGCAAGTCAACATTTTTTCAAATGTTTCTTGAGCTTCTTGCAAATGACTATACATCATATAAATGAATATACCAGGAAATAATTGTTTTGATTTTTCATGCTCGAAGTACCCAGGTTCTTTTAAAGAGCCAACACTATACATAATTGGTAACTCAGGGTTATCCTCAACATGTCGATGATATAATTTCTGTTTACCATACTTAAATTGATTTTTAATTAAGGTGGTGGTAATAGCATTGCCAGAAAAATGTGTGGACTCCTTGGGTAAAATGGTTAACACAATAAACCCTTGCTGTTTTGGTTCAAGAGGTTTATTGTGCGCAATCTCGACTTCACACTCAGACTCAACTTTTGCAACAACTTCATCAGCAACTTCAACATCATCTTCATGTTCAAACGCTTTTGTTGCATCAAGGTTTAATACTTTGCTTGGCTGCTTTAGTTCATCAAAGAGTGGATCTGGCTCTTTTTCATTATCCTTTTGTAGATTAATCGGCATTGAATTTTGATAGGTAATTTGTTGATCTTGATCGACATTTTCTAGAATTTTCTTTTCAAACTCTTCATGAAGTGATGCTCCATACTTTAAACCGCGTCGTTTTATTGCATTCCAAATCAAAAAACAGCCTAAAACTAAACCAACAATTAATAACATTAAACGCATTGAAATATCTCCCTTATTCAGCCATTGCCTTGGCTTCTTCAATGTCCACTGTTACCAAACGTGAAACGCCTGGTTCACGCATTGTTACGCCTTGTAATTGTTCAGCCATTTCTATTGCAAGTTTATTGTGACTGACATAAATAAATTGTATCGTTTTTGACATTTCTTTTACTAAATTACAGAAGCGGCCCACATTGTTATCATCCAAGGGAGCATCTACTTCATCCAACATACAAAATGGGGCTGGATTTAATTGAAATATAGAAAATACCAGTGCAACAGCTGTTAACGCTTTTTCTCCTCCGGACAATAGCTGGATTGTGCTATTTTTCTTGCCAGGGGGTCTTGCCATTAAGGTGATACCTGTATCAAGTAGATCTTCACCTGTCATGGTTAGCTGAGCTTGTCCTCCGCCAAATAACTGAGGAAATAGTTTTGTAAAGCTATCATTTACTTTTTCAAAGGTTTCTTGAAATTTAGCACGTGTTTCCTTATCAATTTTTTTAATAGCATTTTCCAATGTAGTTAATGCTTCTAACAAATCTTCACATTGTTGATCTAAATATTCTTTGCGAGTTAAAGCTGCTTCATATTCTTCAATAGCTGCTAAATTAATAGGGCCAAGCTTTTGTATTTTACTATCAAGCTCTTCAATTTTGCATTGCCATTCTTCTTCATTAGCGCCAACTGGCATGGTTTCAAGTAATGTTTCAAGCACGTAATCGGTATTTTTTAACTTTTCTAAAGCGCCCTCACAACGAACTTGCAATGCTTGCCAAAGCATTTTGGTTTCTTCAAGCTGTTCTCTTATTTTTACAACCTTGATCTCCAGCTGACCTAATTTAGTTTCTATTTCTCTGATGATGTTATCAACATTCGCTACATTATCTCTGGCCTGATTTAATTGATTTTCTATGATAATACGCTTTTCTACATTCAATTCTAAAGCTTCTTTTAATGAATTAATTGGCTCATCATTTTTAGCTAAGGATTGGATCAGATTGTTAACTCTGAGTTCACCTTGTTGAATTTGTTGATTAAATCTATCTATATTATTACTTAATGCATTACCTTGTGTTCGAAATGTTTGCAAATCCATCGTCATTTGCTGAAACTTACTAGCGGTTTCTTTTACTTTTAAGCGAGCGTTAATGACTGCTTCGTGCGTGGATAACTTGCTTTGCTGCAAGGTTTCTTGATCATTCGTTAAAAGTGACATCTTGTCCAATGCTTGCTGCAAACTTTGTCTTGCAATTTGTACTTCAGTCTGAGCGTTATAAATAATTTCTTTACATTCCGTTTCATCCAATTGAATTTGTTGAATTCTTTTTTGAATTTGTTCTTTCTTATTTTGCTTAATTCGAAGCTCACCTTGTAACGCGATAATGTCCTGTTGACATTTATTGGTTTGTTGTTGTTTCGTTTCTTTATCAAATGCAATCGTCTTTAATTTATTTTCAACATCTTCCAATGATTGCTGACTAATATCGAGTTTTTCTTGCAAAACTTCAATTTCTTGCTTTTTAATTTTTATATTTTCTTCTCTTTGTAAAATACCAATATCGCTCGTTGTTGCCTTTACTCTCGCAAAACCATGCCCTAACCAATAACCTTGAGGCGTAATGACTGATTCATTCAATAAAAGCGTTGCAATCATTTCATTAGCAAGCTCAAGCGAATTTGCTAAATGAACGCTATTTAAGTATTGATAAATAGAGGCAGGCAGTGCGTCACTATGTTTAATGCAACTTGCCAAGGTTTGAGCCACCAGCGGCTGAGTTTGTTGGGGATTGTTCTGCCATGCAATTAAGCTGATCCCACCTTCTTGCAAGCTTTCTAAATGGCTCGATAACAAAGAAACTTTATCTTGCTCTAACGCTATCGACTCAAGAAACCCTTCCAGAACAGTTTCAACGGCTATCTCCCACCCTGATGTCACTTCTATTTTTTCAGCAACGTACTGGAATTCTCCAATCCCTTTGCTTTGCAACCAAGTTTTTTTAAGTTCTTGATCTTTACCTAAAGCACAAGCTTGTAAAGTTTGCATCGCCAAAAGTTGTGCTTGAATTTCATTCAAGGCCTGTTGATGTACTTTTATTTCCGGTCGCAGCATTTTGGCCTGAGATTCAAGGGTGTCTCTTTGTTCAAAAAGTGCTGCTACTTCTTGTGTCATATTATCAAGCTGTTCTTGGCAGATAAAAATCTTTTCTTCAATAACATCACATTCAGGGATCTCAATTGAAGACTGTTCAGCCAGGGCTTGTTGTAAACGGCTTAAACGTTCTTGGGTTTGATGAATTTGACGCTCAAGTTGCGTAATCTTGGCTTTTTCGGCTTCTGCTTGCCTGCTTGGAATGATAATCTCACGCTGAATTTGCTCTGCTTTTTCACGCCAAAGTTCTTGAGCTGTTTCTGCTTGCTGGCAAAGCAACGCTGATGCATCGCTGGCTTCTTTAGCAACTTCAACTTGAGGTGATAAATCAGAAATTTGTTGCTGTAAAGAAAGAATTTCCACTTGATCATTTTTGAGCTGAGATTGCGTTAAAAGCAACATCTGCTCTGCTTCTTGTTTATCTAACAATAACTGCTGTTGACGTTCTTGATGGTGTTGTATGGTTTGTTCTATTTTAGCTATCTCACCACCAACGCTATAATAATGCTTCTGAACATCATTGAAGGCTTCATTCGCATCTATCTGAGCAAGTCGTTGTTTTTCTTGATCTGTTTTTAAGCGTTGCGAATAGGATTGTTCTTCTTCTAACTTTACCAATAGCTCTCGGATCTTTGCATCATTTTCTTTAATAGCACTATCCAATCGTTGCCACATAAGAGCAGCAAGTTGCGCACTTGTTTCTTTTTCTACCGCCTTTAGGATCTTAAATTGTTCTGCGGCCTGTGATTGACGCTGCAATCGATTAAGTTGTTTTTCGAGCTCGGCTCGAATATCGTTAACTCTCGCAATATTATCATGTGTATGTTGAATTCGATTTTCCGTTTCTTTTCTGCGTTCCTTGTATTTAGAAATTCCAGCTGCTTCTTCTAAAAAGTTTCTTAAATCTTCAGGTTTAGCTTCAATAACACGGGTGATCATGCCTTGTTCAATAATGGCATAACTTCTTGGCCCTAATCCTGTGCCAAGAAAAATATCAGTAATGTCTTTACGACGGCAACGCTGACCATTTAAAAAGTAAGTTGAGATACCTTCTCGAGTAACTTGGCGTTTAATGGCAATATCGGTATAAGCGGCATATTCACCACCTAACTTCCCTTCTGTATTATCAAATAATAACTCTACAGTTGCTTGACCAACAGGTTTACGAGCGGATGAACCATTAAAGATAACATCTGTTAAGGCACCGCCACGCAAGTGTTTAGCAGAAGATTCACCCATCACCCATCGAACCGCATCGATGACGTTGGACTTCCCACAGCCGTTAGGACCTGCAACCGCTGTTAAATTACTCATAAGGTGAATTGTTGTAGGGTCAACAAATGATTTAAAGCCAGCAAGTTTAATCTTGTTTAATCGCATTTTTCTATTTTATCCAAAGCAAATCTTTAACGGGCATAACCTTAAGATGTGGCGCGAGTATAGCCCCAGTTACACATTACATGTAGACTCTAAATATTATCAAATAATTTCAGTATATCATGGTTGCTTTATGAGTCAGGATCCATCAAATCATCACTTAAACATACTGCTCGTTGAGAATAGTCGTACCGCCCGTGCCTTACTCACTCGATTGCTCAGAGATGAAGGCTACCAAGTTGATTGTGTCAGCAGTGGTCTTGAAGCAATTGAAGCTATTTTACATTCAAATTATCATCTTGTAATCATGGATGTCTTCTTACCGCAACTAAATGGCTATGAAGCAGCTACACAAATACGATCTCTTAACAGTCATAAATCTAACATACCTTTAATCGCTTTTACGTCCAGCACTGATGAAAAAGATAAAAGGACTTGTCTTGATGCTGGCATGAACGAGTACATCATTAAGACAACAGACAATAAAGCCTTGCTGGAAACGCTATTGAAGTATAAAAAAGAAATTTTTCCAACCCAGAACAATATTTCTAATTAGCAATGACCTATACTCGAACCAGTTTGAATTTAGGCAAGGCGCCAAGCGCGAGAATTCCCAGGAGTGCACATATTAGTGCATGAGGGGCGAGTAAGCGCAGGCTTTAAGCCTTAATTTAAACTGGGAAGAGTATAAGGGGTTACCAATAACTTTGCGAGTTTTCCAGATGGACTATGCATTCTTTGATCAAAAATACCTAAAGCGCCAATGACCCATATTTTACACGCCCGGCGAGCCAAGCTGTAAAGTAAATTATCACCTTGATCAAAAATAAATGGTCTTTGATCTTGCGCGGTATAAACTGGGGAAAAAATAACATTATCCCATTGTTGGCAGTGTAATTCATTAAACATGAATACTTCGCAAGTAATATTATTTTCGATAAGACAATTCTTGAGAAAATTTCTTTGCAGTAAAAAGGGGGTAATAATGGCCGTTTTTTGCCATTCTTGACTCAAAGGTCCTGAAACTAACCATTTGACAATAAACTGGGCTTCTTCTTCATTAATTAGAGCATTTCCGATTAAACGGCTTGTGCCCTCGACCAATATGCCTTGATAAAATGGCATATTTTCATTTGGTAGCAAACTCAAGTTATTTGTCATAAAACCATGTTCATCTAATTGTTGATAAGCACTATTGGCAAGTGCCACACACATAGCATTTCCAGTGCTGGGTAACATCGCTTTAAAATCGAGTTGATCGAGCACTTCATCATCAAAAAAGCCATGATAATTCAGCTCCCAATTTTCTGGCATAGCACTCATTAAGGCGGATGAACCAATATCCAATTCATCCCCTAGAAAAAGAGCCGTTTTAGCTTGAGTCAAAAATGGCAATACTTGCTGAGGTAGAAAACGTTGGGCTTCGTTAACAATCAGTAGGGTTGCCTCTTGTAAAATGGCATCACAACTTTGCCATGAATTTTCTTGAAATTCATACCGAAAAAGCCCTTCTTGATTGTATAAATAAATTGATGCTGACAAGCTACCGACTTGGCGCGACATTTGTGCTTTCAAATCAACTACGATAGCGATAAATTTTTGAGTAATTGAGCCAAGAGGCACTCTAACGGCAAGCAATTCCCCTTCCTGTAATCGCAGCACGTGCATTAAAGCAGTTATTTCATTTGCTGAAAGTCTATTTTTTTTCATCAGAGCTTGTGCTTTTTGATAGCAGATAACAGGATCCCATTGGGATTGCGGTTCAACATCCCAAATCGTTGCATAATTTTGCAAAAGCCGGTTAGCAACAAAGGTTGTCTGGGCTTTTTCAACAACAACGGCTTTACTGCTTAGTATAAACCCCAGTGATTGGATTTTTTCTTGCCAAGTATTATTACTCAAATTATCAAACAACTGATGTATGGATGGATAAATATCTTCCCAATGTTGGAAAATAAGCTGATTATCTTCATCTAACCAATCAAAGCGTAACCAATCATCAAAGTAATGGAAGGGTAAAGCAAAAAGATCATTTTCAACTGCAGGAAAAAACTGCGCCAAAGGCATCCAAGGAAGCTGCTCTTTAGATAATTGGAGTTGACCGCAATGCTGTTTCGCTGGGATCCAAATTGGGATCCAATATTGGTTGTTTTGATTTTTAGCAACTATCGGCGCAATCCAAAGGTTTTGAACATCTTGGGTGTGATTTGATAGCGATATCTTGCCTTTTGCTGCCTGGTTCGCACAAACAAAATGCCAAGAAGATTGCAAAGGAATTGAAAATTGATTAACAGCACAACGCCATAGATTGTCTTGCCAAACTTGTATTAGCGAAGAAGAAACATTTTCCATAATGAATTTGCTACATTGTCATTGCTTCCCACGACACTGGGCCGCAATGACGGTATTTTTACAATTTATGCCTTTGGTTTTACTCTAGGCTTATATTGATTTTCATATTCATGTTCGTAAGGAACATCTGGTCCCCGGTAATTTCTAGGATCAGTGCTGTAACTTCTTTGCAAAGCATTGTTGTTTGCGTTTCTTGAATAAGCAGCAACTTCCCTTTGAAGATAATCACCATTAAGCGTTACTTGAATACCAAGACGCTCTGAAGCTTCTTGTGCTGACCAACCTGTAGTGCGAGCTTGCCATGCTCTATCATAAACATTGGAAAAATCTTCGTATCTAAGATGAACGTTATCTGACTTTTTAGGCCGCATTTCCATATATCACCTTTTCTCTTAATAAATCCAGTTGGCCAAGCATACCTCTTCTTCTGTTTTGTTGTCCATCGCTGTATTGGCCATTATTTAAAATTCTTTCCAAATTGGACTATCCTCTTCTTCCACGAGACCATCGCGCTTTTTAGCAATTTTATCATTTTTATCAATTTCTTTACGAACAGAATCCGGTAGTGTCGTTCGTTTTTTGTCTAACGTTTGCAAAAAGATATCGATTTCACTTTGAAAACCAGATCTGAGTAATTTATTCGACATGCTGCCCTCGTTAGTCATAATACGGATTTTCACCTTGAGTATGATCGGTATTGTCTATCACAGCGGTGATTTCAGGAAGTTGTGTCATCAAGGTTTTTTCGATCCCTTGCTTTAACGTCACATCAACCATACCACAACCATGACAACCTCCCCCAAATTGCAATACAACTTCCTTGCTAGGAGTAATCTCGACCAATGACACCATACCACCATGGCTTGCTAAATTGGGGTTAATTTCTGTTTGAAGAATATAATTTACTTTTTCACTAAGGCTATCTTCTTGGGTTGGTTTCGGGTGCAAATTTGGAGCAGTAATGACAAGTTGCCCGCCCAATTTATCTTGTTGGTAATCAATTTCAGCATCTTCTAGAAAACTTACACTGGCGCGATCAATATATAGGGTAAATTTTGGATATGTTAGTTGAATATCCCCTCCCCGATGCTCGCCCGGTGGGCAAAAAGCTATGCTGATATCCGCGTTTGGCTGTCCCGGATGATCTAGGAATATGCGTAAGCCCATTCCTGATATCTCTTCTTTAGCAATAAGATGGTTAAAATGCGATAGTGCATTATCACTAACATGGATTTTCGGCGCTGCAAGTAAATCTTCTATGCTCATTGGCAAATCTCATCTATGACGTCATTCTTGCATTTTACTTGATATCCTTAACTATTTGCTACCAAGGCAAACCTTTGGCATGATGGAATGCATATAGCCTTTAGCAATTATTTAAGGTGTTAGTTAGGTTTGATATACTTCCGAATGATTTCCAGGAAGTCTTGCCATGGAGAGTTGAATGGCTGACAGAAATGTTTTAGATTTTCGTGCCCAAGCTGAACAAATGATGCGTATTATTGAGGCACGGCTTCAAGTCGGACAGCGGAATTCAGCTTTAGAATTCCTTATTCTTAAATTTAAAGCCCTTTACGAACAAGGGGTTTTGAGTGGTAGGTTATATGAGAATGAGGGTATATTCCCCTATACTCCTTTTTCCGAAGATCGCTAAGCTTATTCCCTCTATATTATCTAACCGTTTGAAAAATATATAATTTATTTTAACTCAAAAACTAACCAATAAGTTATATCTATGCCATACTAATACAATATGGGTGAAGCTCGAGGAATCCCCCATGGCAACCCCTAAAAAGCCTCAAAAATCTGAACATCAAATGCAAAAGCTAAAAGAAAAACAGTTTCTAGATAGTATCAAAAACACTTTTAAAAACTCGGATTTGTTAAAAGGCAAGCCACCAAGTGATCAAATTCTTGTCTATCAACTGAGCCCTGTATTACTGACAAATATCAAATTAATGAATCAGGAGGAGTTGAATTTAAAAAAAGCAACCAAAATCAAAAGCCCAAGCAAAAAAAATCCTCCTAAATGATCTTACCAATTTTATTTTTTTCTTTGACGTATCTACAAAGAAACTCCATAATGTAAAGCCTTTCATATAAGTAGTCGAAGTAGTAGGTAACCAATGTTCTTTTCGTATAATAATAAGGCCTCTCCCGTGGATTCCATCTGGGATAACGCAGCAAAATACTACACTTCCTTAAAAGACAAAGATCTACATGCCATAGCAAATCAACAGGTTTTGCATATACCGGATCAAATCATAACAACGCAAGAACATAATTTATTAAAAGAATCTAACCTCAAAGGGTTAGCGCTTGAACACGAATTTAATCCAAAGCTTCGTCCTAAGTAACAAAATCAATTAAACCAATAACCCTACTGATATCGATAGTTTAAAATTGAGAATATACACGCAGTTAATCAGTTTTAAACGACCATCTATCGGGAAAGATCTAGCTTATTTTCCCTCTCCATGAGAAATTCTACGCCCCGATCCTTTACTTACAAAATAATTGTGTTAACATACCAACAATACTTTATAAGTTGGATGATTAATTAGGAAACTGTATGACACTACTTTACGGAGCACCAGGAGCAGATACCGGGTCAACGGACAGACCTAAACAACCTATTCCAGATACCATTAGCCTGGCTGAAGTTCACACTTTACTGCAAGCAGTTAATATCATTTTGAATGATGCAGATCCTTCAGTTCAATTAACTACAAAATCGAAGAATCGTTCACAACCTTGATTTCTCGTTAAAAACGAGTCACTTACTCGTTGAACGAAATAGGGCAAAAAAGTTTTTTGTGGTTTGCTCAGCAATTTTGTCCAAGGGTTCATTTCGGATCTCTGAAATAAACTGCGCAACAAAAGCGACATACGCAGGCACATTAGATTTCCCACGATGCGGAACGGGTGCCAAGTAAGGGCTATCTGTTTCAATTAGCATTTTATCAAGCGGCATTTTACGTGCAACATCTTGTATTTGCTGGGCATTCTTAAAAGTCACGATACCAGAAAATGAAATATAGAAATTCAAATCCATGGCTTGCTTTGCCATGTCCCAATCTTCTGTGAAACAATGCATAACACCACCAACCTCATCCGCTTTTTCAATGCGCATCAATGCTAGGGTATCTTCTTTTGCAGCACGGGTATGGATAATTAACGGTTTATGAAAGCGACGGGCACAAGCGATATGTTGTTGGAATCGTTCTTGTTGCCATTGCAGCATCGCTTTTTCATTTCGATAATAATCTAATCCTGTTTCACCAATAGCAACCACGCTGGGATGGTTTGCTTGGGCATCGAGCACTTTCACATCTAAAGCAACTTCTGGATTTTCAGTGGGATGCAATCCAGCAGAAATAAAAACTTGTGGAAATTGTTTGGCTATGCTGACCAATTTTTCATGTTCCTCCAATGTCACCGCAACACTTAACAGATGATTGACGCCTTGCTCTTTAGCTTGCGCTAATACTTTCCCCAGATCATCTTCATAGGGTTTAAGTTCTAACATGTTCAAGTGACAGTGGGAATCTATATACATTGCAATTACATCGTGTGTGTTGGTCTATCTGATGATAATGTACCAGCAAGATAAGTTTCTATTTTATTACGGATCTTAATGCCTTCCTCACCTTGAAATTGAACACCAATGCCTGCCGCACGATTTCCTTGTGCACCACTTGGTGTAATCCATATTACTTTGCCTGTACCTGGCAATTTTTCAATTTCTTCCATTAAATTTAACAACAAAAAAACTTCATCCCCTAATTGATACGTCTTGTTGGTTGGAATAAACAAACCACCCTGTTTTACAAATGGCATGTAAGCTGCATACAACACTGATTTATCTCGAATTGTCAAAGAGAGTATTCCTGGCCGAGGAGCAGGTTTAGCGTCAAAGTTTTTTTCGTTATCTTCAAGTGACGGTGTCATTTTACTTTCCTTGGCACAGATAATGCCATTGACTGATTAAAGCATCAAATAGTAATGGTTTATTGATGCCAGGCAATGATAAAGCTCGTATTGCTTCTTTCACACTCTCCAAATAGATAAATATTTGTTTGAGGCTAATTCTTTGTAGTAATCGATTCAACCGCTTAGTTTGTTCATCATTGTATAGAAAGTCAGCTGAACATTGTAACGCAAAACGAATAAAATTAACCAATAAGTAATAAAAGGAGTATAGAGCAGCCAAGGGAGCTTCAGTAAAAAAGTGCTGGATCTCTTCACTGTCAAATGCAATTAAATCACCTGCTAATAATGCTTGACATAATGCATCCTGAGAGCCCATGCCAGATTTTATCATGTCGTCAGCTATGAATGGAATATTACCTGCAAATAGTAAACTTCGTTGTAATACACGCGCCTCATGCTGAGGATAACGACAACTCAGCCATGATAGTGCCACCTGAGGTGAAGGCGTTGGAAGATTTATTACCAAGCAACGACTCTTTATTGTAGGCAAAATACGATCGGAAGCTGCGACTAACAGCAAAACTGAATCACCCGGAGGTTCTTCCAGTGTTTTCAATAAAGCATTGCCTGATGCAACCGTTAAATTTTGTGCTTGCCAAAGCAAAACAACCTTCTTTCCTTTTTGGTGCGATGTTTGTTCCAAGAAACGATTGATTTCGCGTATATCTTCGATGCCAACACTTTCTTGTTCACCATAAGAAAGTAAGTCTGGATGATGTTGCTGCTGAAATAGATGACAAGACCGACACAAACCACAAGCATATTTTTGATTGGGTGTTTGACACAATAACAATCGAGTAAAATCATTTAATAATGCTTTTTCGCCTAAGCCTCTGGGGCCGCAAAACAAAATAGCATGCGGTACTTTCTGTTGGTGAGTAAATTGGGCTAGGCGTTGGGATATAGGTTCAAGCCAAGGATAATCTATCATACTCTTTCCGCTTTGCCTTTAGGCGTCCAGTCATGCACCAATACAATCAATTCATTAGTTAGTCAATACGATATCTTTCAACAAAGCCTTAATACACAGTTCAACTTCCTCAAGTGGCTTTGCAGCATCAATAATAGAATAACGCTCGGGGTGGCTATTCGCAATTTCTAAATACTGTGCTCGAACTCGTTCAAAAAAACTATGTTTTTCTTTTTCAATCCTATCAAGATCTCGCAACTTTAAAATCCGTTCAAAAGCAGTTTCAACAGGTGCATCAAGTAAGATAGTGTAATCCGGTGCAAAATCCCCTAGCGCCCAACGATGTAACGCTGCTATTCTTTGTATGTCAATACGACGACCCGCTCCTTGGTACGCATAAGTTGCGTCACAAAAACGATCACACACGACCCATTTACCCAACTTTAAAGCAGGCTTAATAACATGCTCAACGTGCTGCAATCGGCCAGCAAAAAGTAATAATAACTCTGTTTCACCTAACGTTTCTTCGTCGAATTCAGATAGTAAAATTCCTCGTAATGCTTCAGCGATTGGTGTGCCCCCAGGCTCTCTCGTCACAATCACTTGCTGATCTGCTTCTTGAATAAATTTAGCAATTAAATTCAGATTGCTGGTTTTACCAACACCTTCAATACCTTCAACAACAATGAATTTTCCTTGTTTCATATCCCATCCCCGATTTGATAGAGCGGTTTGATTGGACTCAAAACCTTTTGTATACGAGGCGCTGTTTTTATAGGCTTCGATAATTTCAGTTGATATCGCTTCACCGCCTCATGATGTTCCGCTAGAGTAACTGAAAAATAATGAGTGCCATCACCTTTGGCAACAAAATAAAGAGTCTCTCCATGTTGAGGGTGTAAGGCAGCCATAATGGCTTTCATACCAGGCATCGCAATTGGCGTTGGCGGCAATCCTTTATGAACATAAGTATTATAAGGAGTATCTTGTCTTAATTGTTCTCGCTTTAAAGCACCATCATATTGCTCTTGTAACCCATAGATAACTGTTGGATCGGTTTGTAAAAGCATATTTTGAGATAATCTTCGCTGTAATACACCTGATATTTGATTTCTTTCTTCATCTACCATGGCTTCTTTTTCAATAATCGATGCCAATATTAATGCTTCATAAGGAGAGCGAATGGGTATGTCCCTTGCACGTGCGTCCCATGCCGATTGTAAGTTTTTTTGCATCAAGTGATAAGCGCGTGCTAACAATTGAATATCTTGCGTATTAGCCGTGTAAAAATAAGTTTCTGGAAAAAACTGGCCTTCTGGCAGAAGATTTTGCGCCCCCAACAATATCATAATTTCTTGGGTAGATTTATTTTGCAAAGTTTGCACGATTTTAGGATTGGTTGAAATCGATGTTAATACCTGGGCAAAAGTGCTCCCCTCCACAATCGTAAAGGTATATTGAATAACATCACCTCTGATAAACTTATCAAGAAGTTGTTGCGCCGAAATATTTAACGGTATCTGATATTCACCGGCTTTGAGTTTCTTTTCGCAGCCCTTAAAATAAATAAACCAACCAAGCATTTTTGCTTGGAGAGGGTTAAGAACTTTCTCACCCTTAAGTTGTTTTAGCACTTTTGAAGAGGAGGTTCCTGGTATTAAGGTGTAAGTAACTGTTTCATTTGAGTTATTAAGCGGATAATGAATAAAGCGTAGGCAGTAAAAACTGCCTAAACTTATCAATAAGATCACGAAAGCAAAAAAAACAATTAATTTTGTTCGTACCATTAGAAACTAGAGGCGCTGAAATATAAGCGCGCCATTCGTTCCACCAAACCCGAAAGAATTAGAGATACAGGTATTTATCTTCATCTCCCGTGCTTTATTCGGCACAAAATCTAAATCGCAGTCTTCACTTGGTTGTACCAAATTAATAGTAGGTGGCACAATTTGATCACGTAAAGCAAGGACACAAAACATGGCTTCAATCGCACCAGCTGCGCCCAGTAAATGCCCTGTCATTGATTTTGTGGAGCTAACTGGAATATTTTTGGCATGATTGCCAAGGGCTACTTTAATAGCTAAACATTCTCCGGCATCACCTACCGGAGTTGAGGTTCCATGCGCGTTAACATAGTCGATCGCCTCGGGTGCCAATCTTGCATCACTTAACGCCGCTGTCATGGCTGCAGCTTCTCCTAACCCTCCTTCAGAATAGCTCGTAATATGAAATGCTGATGCACTCATGCCAAAACCAACAAGTTCAGCATAAATTTTTGCGCCTCGTTTTTTTGCACATTCATATTCTTCTAAAACAAGTACACTTGCTCCATCCCCAAGTACAAAACCATCACGTTCAACATCCCAGGGTCGACTTGCTTGCTCAGGAGCCTCATTACGAGTAGAAAGTGCACGAGCAGAAGCAAAACCACCTAAACCTAATGGGGTGCTCGCTTTTTCCGAACCGCCAGCAATCATAATATCCGCATCACCATAAGCGATACATCTTGCAGCCATTCCAATACTATGTGCACCAGTTGTACAAGCTGTTGCAAAAGCAAGATTTGGCCCTTTATAGCCGTACATAATAGAGAAATAGCCAGCACTCATATTAATGATGGCGCCAGGAATAAAGAAGGGTGAGATTCGACGAGGGCCTGAATCCCTATATTCATCGTGATTTTTTTCGATAAAGGCAAGGCCACCAATACCTGAACCAATGGAAACTCCAATTCTCGCTGCGTTATCTGGATGTGCACTTAGCCCAGCATCCTTTACAGCTTGTACAGCCGCCGCAATGCCATATTGGACAAAGATATCCATTTTGCGTGCGTCTTTGGGAGAAATTCCATATAGTTGGGGCTCAAAATCGCGAACTAGGCCAGCTATTTTGGCGCTAAAATTCGTCACATCGAATGTATCAATTAACTTGATACCACTTTTTCCAGCAAGAATATTTTGCCAGCACGTTTCGACGTCATTCCCCATAGGAGATACAACACCCAACCCAGTGACAACAACTCGACGCTGTTGATTGGCGTTCATTATTACCCTCCCCCTCATGTTACAAATGGGGCGACAATCTGCCCCATTTTTTAGGGACTACCTTTTTTTCGCGTGCTCTTCAACGTAGGCGATGGCTTCTCTTAAGGTAGTGATTTTCTCAGCTTCCTCATCAGGAATTTCTATTTCAAATTCTTCTTCTAATGCCATTACCAGCTCAACGGTATCAAGCGAGTCTGCGCCCAAGTCATCCACAAATTTGGACTCAGGGTGAACTTTATCACGCTCTAAACCAAGCTGCTCCACCACGATATCTGTTACTCGCTCCTCAATGCTGTTCATGACAACTTGTTCCTCAGCCATTTTATCGACTTACGCTCCACAGTATAAAGTTAAAACACTAACATCAATGGTTAATACCGAGTTAGAGTGAGCGCAAATGCTAGCAAAATATTTCCATCCACGCCACCTCTCAATTAGTGTTAGACCATTAACATTCCACCATTTATATGTATCGTTTCCCCAGTTATATAGTTAGCCTGCTCAGAAGATAGAAAGCCTACGCAAGCAGCGATATCCTCAGCTCGACCCATGCGCCCCAACGGAATGTTACTGAGCAACCCTTCTCGTTGTTCTTGCGACAATACACGAGTCATATCGGTATCGATAAAGCCGGGGGCAACAACATTAACAGTGACGCCTCGAGATGCAATTTCCTTGGCTAAAGATTTTGAAAACCCGATAACCCCTGCTTTACTGGCACAATAATTTGCTTGTCCAGGATTACCGCTCACGCCAACCACTGAACTGATAGTGATAATTCGACCCCACTTCGCTTTTAACATGCCTCGCAAACAAGCCTTACTGATTCGAAAAACACCTGATAAATTAGTTGCGAGGGTGGCATCCCATTCTTCATCTTTCATGCGCATCACTAAATTATCATGGGTCACGCCTGCATTGTTCACTAATACCAACGGAGCACCAAGATCATTCTCAATTGTTTTAAAACAATTGAGAATAGACTCGTTGGATGCGATATTGAGCAATGTGCCATACCCCTTCAAGCCATGATTTTCTAAAAAATTTGAAATACGCTGCGCTCCCTCTTGCGTTGTCGCAGTGCCAACGACGGTAGCTCCCATTTGACCAAGCACCAGTGCAATGGCTTGACCAATACCTCGGCTTGCACCAGTTACTAAAGCTACTTTTCCTTCAAGTGATGATAATTGCCACATAACGTTTCCTAACTCATCGTTTCTAATGCGAGGGTTAACTCACGGGGATCTTCAATCATAACGGTTTTAATTGTTTCATCTATGCGCTTGATTAGTCCAGACAATACTTTCCCAGGCCCGCACTCCACCGTGGTTTGAATACCTTCTTTTGCCAAACGTTGAATTGTTTCAACCCATCGCACTGGCAAATATAACTGTTGAACTAAAGACTGACGAATATCATCTGGATGTTGATGTATATCGACATCCACATTATGAATAACAGGAAGCTTTGGCGAATTTATTTTAGTATTTGCTAAATGTTCGGTTAACTTCAAAGCTGCGTCTTTCATTAAGGCGCAGTGTGAGGGCACACTAACAGGTAACATGATAATTTTTTTAGCGCCTTTAGCCTTCGCCAATGTCGCAGCACGAGATACTGCGATTGCGCTACCGGCGATCACGGTTTGTCCTATGGCATTAAAATTAGCTGGCGCAACAATGTCATTTTCAGATGCTTCAACGCAAATTTGTCTTAGTGTTTCATCTTCCAACCCAAGCACGGCTGCCATAGCACCAACGCCTGCTGGTACCGCATCTTGCATTAATTTTCCTCTTAAAGCCACTAATTTCACCGCATCTGTCAAAGACAAGGATTGGGCACAAACCAAAGCAGAATATTCTCCAAGGCTGTGCCCTGCTAATAGCTTTGGGTTTAAATCACTCTGCGATTGCCATATCTGCCAAAGTGCCACGCTTGCTGTCAGTAATACAGGCTGAGTATTCATCGTTTCATTCAATATATCAGCACTGCCTTGGGCAAGCGACCAAAGATCTTTACCTAAAGAAGCACTTGCCTGGGAAAATGTTTCTAAGATGGCAGGATATTTTTCAGCCATTTCTTTTAGCAAGCCTACACGCTGCGAACCTTGCCCAGGAAAAACAAATGCTAATGATGAACTTTGCTTCATAAATAAACTCTTTATTTTGCTATAATTTTGCCAAGGCAAAACCCCATGTTAAACCACCGCCAATTGCCTCAAATAACACTGTCTGTCCCTTTTTGATGCGACCATCACGCACAGCAATATCTAAAGCTAAAGGAATGGAAGCACTCGAAGTATTGCTATGTGTTTCAACGGTGCAAATAACCTTTTCCATGGGCAAATGTAACTTATCCGCAGTTGCTTGAATAATTCTCATATTGGCTTGATGTGGAATTAACCAATCAATTTCTTCGAGCGTTATTTTATGTTTAAGTTGAATATCCTTGATCAAATCACCCAGTTTGGCTACAGCAAGTTTAAATACCCTTTGTCCTTGCATCTGTATAAAGGGATGTAAATTTTCTAAATACTGATGACTTGTTTTGCTTATATAGTTCTTATTTTCCCTTAACTGCTGATTGTCTACATAAAGTAGCTTGTCATAATTTCCATCGGCATAAAGTCCTGTTGCTAATATTCCGGGAGCAGAACTTGCTTCTAAAATAACGGCGCCAGCACCATCGCCAAATAACACACATGTCGAGCGATCGGACCAATCGATAAGACGACTCATTAATTCAGAACAAACAATCAATGCCTTCGACACTGTACCACTTTTAATATATTGCTCAGCAATACTTAAAGCGTATACAAATCCTGAACAAGCCGCTTGAATATCAAATGCGATACAGGTAGGAATTTTCAAATTTTTCTGAATAAGGCAAGCTGTTGCTGGGAATATTTTATCGGGCGTACCGGTGGCAACCAAGATGAGCTCAATATCTTTTGCAGCAACGTTTGCGCTTTCAAGCGCTTTTTGTGCCGCAATCGTACCCATACTTGCTGCCGTTTCATCGACGCCTGCAATGTGACGTGATTTTATGCCTGTGCGTTCAACAATCCATTCGTCAGTGGTTGCAACGCGTTCTTCCCAATCTGCATTGGTAAAAATATTGGGAGGCAAATACCCACCAGTTCCAATTATCCTAGCATATTTCATACCGACTTGCGCTCACCTAAATACAACTCTACTTCGGATCGGATCTTTTCTGGAACGTTGTTTTCAACTTCAGTTAAAGCCTCAATAATAGCTTGTTTGTAACTGAATCTTTTAGCGTTACCATGACTTTTTACAACAATACCATTTAAACCCAAAAAACTTGCGCCATTATATTGACTGGGATCAAAACGAGAATGAATTGCACGCAAAATTGGCTTGGCAAGCAATGCAATAAATTTAGTATATAAATTACGCGTAAACTCTCGGCGAATAAAGTCTACCAACATTCTAGCAACGCCCTCGCTGGTTTTTAAGGCAACATTTCCAACAAAGCCATCACAAACCACAACATCCGCTTTACCTTGATAAATATCCGTTCCTTCGACAAAGCCAATGTAATTGATAATATTCGTTTCACTTAACATTTGCGAAGCTTGTTTTACAGCTTCACTCCCTTTAATGGCTTCAGAACCAATATTAAGCAAACCAACCCGCGGATGAGAAATATTGTCTGAAGCATTAACAAGCACTGAGCCCATTACTGCAAACTGAAATAAGTGCTCCCCGTCACAATCAACATTGGCGCCTAAATCAAGCATGCGGATCCGTCCCATTTTGTCTTGCTCTGCTTTCACGGGGATGGAATAAACAATAGCAGGCCTATCAATGCCAGGCAGGGTCTTAAGTACAAAGCGGGCAATTGCCATCAACGCACCGGTATTCCCAGCACTCACGCATGCATGTGCTTGTCCGTCTTTAACTAAATTAATAGCAACTCTCATGGAAGCATCTTTTTTAAAGCGCAATGCACTTGAAGGAGACTCATCCATTTCAATCTTTTCTGAAGCATGATGGATCTGTATGCGGGACTCGCTCAGTGAATGAGGATGTTGTTTTAACACCTCTGCCAATTTTTGGGTATCACCAACCAATATCAGATTTAGATGGGGGTACTCATGCAAAGCATCCAAGGCTGCCGGTATCACGACACAAGGGCCGTGATCTCCCCCCATCGCATCTAATGCGATACAGATATTTTTCAAATGACTTACTCTTCGTCAGCATCCACAGCGGCTTGTGCAATCACTTGACGGCCACGGTAATAACCGTCTGCCGTGATGTGATGCCGGCGATGTGTTTCTCCAGTTTCTTGATCAATCGACAAAGTAGGTTTTTTTACTTTGTCATGTGAGCGTCTTTGATTACGTCTTGAACGCGTTGTTCGCGCTTGTCCTACAGCCATGATTTCACCATTTTACTTAGTTAACTTAAAAAATTAAAAATTGGAACCTATTCACAGGATGGTTCGTGACAAGGTGCCAAGGGTAACGCAAGGTGTATCTCTTCTGCAATCCATTCAGCCATACTAATTTCACCCATCGGTACCCATAAAGGCTCATACCGATGGGGCAAAGCAGCTGCCTGTTGATCGGAGGACACTGGACTAACCTGGATCGCGATCTGCAAATGATAAGCCATTGCCTGCAAACAACGTTGACAGATAAGTTGCAAATCCGTTTGTAATTCACCCTTAACGCAACATAAACCTTCTTCATCCATTGAAAACAATAAAGAAACTTTTACAATGGCATTTGGTTGATTGCGTAAATCTTTGAGTAAGCCTTTTAAATTAGAAAGCTTAATCTGTCCAGATATAGCAATTCCTGCTCCATCGCCTTTTCGACACAGCTTTTCTGGTTGGATATGTGAAGGCAGTTCATTAGGTAACATAGCGTGCGAGCCTATCATTTAACAAGGCTTCAGTCAAAGGTGAATGCAAAAAATTGATGGTGAGTAAAAATATGTACCCTTTAGTATTGGCTTCGAGTTCTCCTTATCGCAAAGAATTGCTTTCAAGGTTAAAAATTCCTTTTTCTGTATCCAGCCCAGAGATTGATGAATCGCGTCTTGTCCATGAAACCATCTTTGATATGGTGTTGAGGCTTTCTAAAGAAAAAGCAATTGCTGGAGCCGCGGGTAATCCACAGTGTGTTTGTATTGGTTCTGATGTCGTTGCAGCTTTTGATGGCCAAGTACTTGGTAAACCACTTAGTCATCAAGCAGCGATTAACCAACTTTCAATCATGAGTGGTCAACAAGTCATTTTCTATACCGGTGTCTGTGTCGCAGCACCTTTTTTAAATCACGAAGCATGTCATATGAGTATCACAACAATTACATTTCGTACCTTGAGCAAACAAATGATTGAAAATTACTTGACGAAAGAAAAGCCTTATCAAAGCGCCGGCAGCTTTAAATCTGAAACTTTGGGCTGCGCCTTAGTTTCCCGTTTTGAATGCGACGATCCAACTGCCATTATTGGCTTACCCTTAATCGCCTTGTCAGATATGCTCAAAGACGTGGGTATTGAGGTTGTTTAATGATGAAACCTTTAGCACAGTTAATTCGTGAAATCCCTAAAGCGGAATTACATTGCCATATAGAAGGTACTTTAGAACCTGAATTAATGTTTGAACTTGCTCAAAAAAATAATATCCAACTACCTTATGCCACCCCGCAAGACGTGCGCAAGGCTTATCATTTTACAGATTTACAATCCTTTTTGGATATTTATTACCAAGCAGCAAGTGTCCTTTGTACTGAACAAGACTTTTACGATTTAACCTGGGCATATTTATTAAAAGCTAAGGTAGATAATGTTTGTCATACAGAGATCTTTTTTGATCCTCAAACCCATACTGCACGTGGCATACCCTTTGCGGTCATCGTCAATGGCATTACGCACGCATTAACGGATGCCAAACAAAAATTAAATATTACTTCTCATTTAATTATGTGTTTTTTAAGACACTTATCTGAAGAGGCTGCCTTCGATACTCTTAATCAAGGATTGCCTTACAAAGACAAAATCATCGCTGTTGGCTTAGACTCTGGCGAAAGAGGAAACCCACCTGAAAAATTTAAAAACGTCTTTCAAGAGGCAATTAAACATGGATTTTTAACGGTGGCACACGCAGGTGAAGAAGGTCCTGCCGAAAATATATGGAATTCCTTACGTCTTCTTAAGGCAAAACGCATAGAGCACGGTGTGCATTGCACGATGGACCCAAGCTTAATCGCCTACTTGAAGGAGCATCAAATTCCACTCACTGTTTGCCCATTATCAAACGTCAAATTACGCGTCATTGATGAACTGAAAAATCACAACCTCAAAACCCTATTGCGCCAAGGGCTTTGCATCACTCTCAATTCAGATGATGCAGCCTATTTTGGCGGTTATGTTGTTGACAATTTCTTAGCTAGTGCTGAGCAATTAAATTTGAATGCTGAAGATATTGTGCAATTGGCAAAAAATAGCATTCAGGCAAGTTTTATTGATGAGACGCTTAAAGCCACTTATTTAAGAATGATAAGTATGGTTGCGCAGAAATTTTTATAAGCGCTTCCTGATATACTCATGCGAGTTTAAATTTAAACTGACACATACTCGAACCAGCTTTGATTCTGGCGAGGCGCCAAGCGAGCAAATCCCCAGGCATGCAGCTTTGATTAGTGCATGACTGGGGTAAGTAAGCGCAGGCTTTAAGCCTAAATTAAAACTGGGAAGAGTATTAACGTAAAGTTTGAGTATTAATTCCCAATTCTGTAGCCAATTGTTTGCTCATACTTGCTCCCATTTTTGAAGCGAGTCTATCTAGCAAGCTATGGGTTGCACTGTAATCAATAATTTCATCAAGACCTATCACTTCCCTTGCCACAAAACCTGCACTTCCCAGACCATCAATTAAACCAAGTTGTAATGCTTGTTCCCCAGTCCAAAATAGGCCACTGAATAATTCATCATCGGTACCTTTTAATTTACCGCCACGACCTTCTTTCACTGCTTTAATAAAGTGAGTATGGACATTATTGATGAGTTGTTGCGCAAATTGCACTTGTTCTGGCTTTTCAGGAGAAAAGGGATCCATAAACATTTTATCTTTACCCGCGGTGAGCGTTCTTTGTTCAACCCCAAGCTTTTTAATTGTTTCAACGAAACCAAAGCCAGGCATCAGCACGCCGATGGAACCAACGATACTTGAAGGATTTGCATAAATTTGATCAGCCCCCACCGCAACGAAGTACCCACCCGAAGCACAAATATCCACGACCACAGCATAAACTTTTTTCTCAGGATGTTTCTTTCTTAATCTCCTTATTTCATCGAAAATATAAGCGCTTTGAACTGGCGTACCACCAGGAGAATTAATTCTTAAAATGATCCCTTTCACTTTTTGTTCATTAAAAGCACGGCGTAAACTTGACGCAACTTGATCGGCTTCTATTTCATTACCCTGGCCTATCGTGCCAATTAAATCGATCAAGGCAACATGATCTTTAAGCACTTGCTTAGGTTTTCCTTGAAACCAATAAACTGTGATAAAAACAACATAGGCTAAAATTATGAGCTTAAAGAAAATTCCCCATCTTCTGGAACGTCTATGCTCCTCTACAGAAGATAAAAGCGTTTTTTCAATCACCTCTCGTTCCCAGTTTGGGGAAACATTCACTTCTTGCTGCATAGCAATCCTCGTATTTTAAGTTCTTAATTTCTGACAAAACTGATAAAATTTTTTAGGCATCTGGCTTGTGATGGTTAACTGATAAGGATGATATGGCAATTGAATGACTAATTGATTCGCATGCAAATACAATCTACTTTGTGAACTCACTTTATTCTCATCAAGCAATTCTCGATATCCATATTTTCTATCACCCACAATTGGATTACCCATATAAGCGCAATGTACTCGAATTTGATGAGTACGACCAGTCACAGGAGATGCTCGAAGCAATGTTGCTTGGGAAAAGGACTCGATTACTTTAAAAACTGTTTTGGCCTGTTTACCGCCGGGATCGACCTTGACCATTCGTTCTCCGGATTTAAGGACATTCTTGTGTAAGGGAGCTTCTATTGTTGCCCCTCCTTTCCAAGCGCCATGAACCAGTGCGAAATAATATTTCGTAATATTGCCATTTTTTAAGCAGTCATGAAGATGAGTTAACATAGATCGACTTTTGGCAATCATCACGCATCCCGATGTTTCCCTATCTAAACGGTGCACTAACTCTAAAAAAGGTGCTTTGGGTCGGATACTTCTCATGGCTTCAATTAAACCTAAGGAAATACCACTACCACCATGTACTGCCATTTTATCTGGTTTATCAATTACAATAAGATGCTCATCTTCATAAAGGATGGCTTGGGTGAGTTTTTGTTGCAATTTAGCATGAGGTTGTGGTTTTTTTTCCTCAGTTTTCAATGTCATACGAAGCGGCGGGATCCTGATCATATCCCCAATAACAAGACGATAACTGACATCTTTGCGGCCCTTATTAACCCTTACCTCTCCCTTGCGAATAATGCGGTATATGCGACTCTTGGGCACGCCTCGCAAAAAAGTGGATAAGAAATTGTCAATGCGCTGCCCAGCATTGGCTGGCGTTACAACAATGAGTTGAACTTGGTTAAGTGGCTGATGACTGGCTAACATAGGTGAATTATATCTTGCCCCGCCGCATTTGTCCGCATTTTTCTGCACGAGCCTCAACTGGCTCGCCTAGCTAAAAACTGATAAAATGCCAAAGACGCGAGATGCGCAATATTGAATTCATAACGCTCACTTAGTAACAATATGCTCGTGGTGCGAAACAAGGCGAAAGTTGCTCTCCTACTTAATGTACTTAAAATGACACTCCCTTGTTAATTTAAAAAAACACCTTATGCACGCAAAAGCGTCTCACATTACATAAAACTATAATTTAACAGCAAAAATGCATGGAATTTTATGACTAAAAGAATGCTAATAAATGCAACCCAAAAAGAAGAATTACGCGTTGCCATTGTGGATGGCCAAACACTTAACGATATCGATATTGAACACACTGGCAGAGCTCAGAAAAAAGCAAGTATCTACAAGGGACGTGTTACCAGAGTTGAATCTAGTCTGGAGGCCGCTTTTATTGATTATGGTGCTGAACGACATGGTTTTTTGCCCCTCAAAGAGGTAGCAAGAGAGTATTATGTCAACCAACATCAGTCTGATGGCAGACCGCATATCAGAGATGTACTTCGACCTGGCCAAGAACTAATTGTTCAAGTTGACAAAGAAGAGCGAGGCAATAAAGGCGCTGCTCTTACTACTTTCATTGGACTTGCTGGCCGTTATCTCGTGCTTATGCCAAATAATCCACGCGCCGGTGGGATCTCCCGACGAATTGAAGGAGATGAACGCAATGAACTAAAAGACGCCTTAAGCCAATTAAATTTACCCGAAGGGATGGGCTTAATTGTCCGTACGGCTGGTGTTGGGCGAAGTTCACAAGAACTCAGCTGGGACCTTGAAGTGTTACTAAGTCAATGGCAGGCCATTCTTCAAGCTTCTGCAAGACCTGCTCCGTTCTTAATTCACCGTGAAAGCGATGTTATTATCCGCGCACTAAGAGATTATCTCAGACCGGATATTGCTGAAATATTAGTCGATACCGAAGATGCTTTTTTGCATGCTAAGAAACATATTCAGGTTGTTAGCCCAGACTTTGCAGATCGCGTAAAACGATATCAGGATCCAATCCCCTTGTTTAATCGTTTTCAAATTGAAAGCCAAATTGAATCCGCTTTCAAACGCGAAGTTGTGTTAGAAAATGGTGCTTCTATCGTTATCGATCCAACCGAAGCGCTCATTGCTATCGATATTAACTCCGCTAAAGCAACCGAAGGCAGTGATATAGAAGAAACTGCCTTACAAACCAACCTTGTGGCCGCTAAAGAAATCGCACGACAATTGCGCCTTCGCGATATCGGTGGGTTAATCGTTATTGATTTTATTGATATGAATTCTTCAAGGCATCAAAGAATGGTTGAAAACCAATTGAAGGAAGAATTAGCTGCTGATAGAGCGCGCATTCAACTTGGTCGTATTTCCCGCTTTGGTTTACTTGAAATGTCCCGTCAAAGATTAAGACCCTCTTTGGGAGACACCAGTGGCATTTCTTGCCCACGGTGCGAGGGCCAAGGCACCATTCGTAACATTCAATCCTTAGCATTGGCCATCATGCGCGTCATCGAAGACGAAGCCATGAAAGAAAATACACGTCAAATTAATGTCCAGGTACCGGTCGACTTGGCTGCTTTTTTGGTAAACGAAAAACGCCAAGCAGTAATGACTTTAGAAAAAAGACACAATATTCGTATCCTAATATTGCCAAACCCACACATGGTGACACCGCAATATCAAGTGATCAGATTACGAGAAGATGAAGGTGAACAATCAGATTTACCAAGTTACAAATTGATAGCGCCTGCTGAACAAAAAGCCGATGATCTTTCTATTTCTGCGCCAGCCAAAATAGATGAACCTGCAATCAAACACATCACGCCGCTTCCCGCGCCAATCCAATTGTCACGCGACAAAAGCATTATCCGTCGCATTTGGTCTGCTGTTTTTGGCCAAAGTACGGAAAGTAATATCAGAAGAAACACCCAACATACAACGGCAAAATCATCCTCCACCGAAGGCCGCTCAACCTCTAGTCGTTCGCAGCATCATGCAGGGAGGAGAGGGCGTTCACATCATCGTTCTCATGATCGTCAAGAACGTCACACCAGAGATCAACGAGGTGAACGTCATGAACGCCACGATCGTCAAGAACGCCATGAACGCCACGATCGTCAAGAACGCCATGAACGCCACGATCGTCAAGAACGCCATGATCGTCATGAACGCCATGATCGTCATGAACGCCATACAAGTCAGGATCGCGATCGCCATGAACAACGTATAGAACGACAAGAACGCCATGTAAGTCAGGATCGCGATCGCAATGAACAACGTATAGAGCGACAAGAACGCCATGCAAGCCAGGATCGAGATTATCATGAACAGCGCGTGGAACGACAAGAAAACCATGAAGCGCGCCAAGATCGTCATGAACAACGAGAACGAGGAGAAAGAGAAGATCGCAACGATCAACGATATGAACGTCAAGAACAAAGTGATCGCCATGGCAGACGTAATCATCGACGCCGTCAAGGAGGGCAACGCAGAGATGAACGTTACCAACGAGAACAACCAGAACAACACCTTGAAGCTGAGAAATTAAAACCGGATACAGAAATTTCTCATGAAGATGTAGAATCAAAACCTGCGCGCACGGAGCATGTCGCTGCCAAGCAATCGTCGGCACCAATTGCTCCCAAGCAGCCACAAACCGTTTTTGAATTCAAAGACACCAAACCCCTACCTGATATTAGTTCAGAAGAGGCTAAAGCTTCGCGCAAAGTTCAAGATTCGACCAGTTTCATCAAATTAACTCCTGAAGAAAAAGCGACAACTTTAGTTACGATTGCTGAATCATCGGCACCTGTAAGTGAAAAACATTACACGCTGATAACGACCAAAAACACTAACGAAAGTTATATCGCACACAAAGAAGGACCACAAAAAATTACGATTTGCTCTCCCTCACCAGAGTCAATGGTAGTTTTGGAAGATGCAACGCCTCGCCTTCCTACAGCTGAGAAACCAATGAATCAGGTTATCACTAAGAAAAGTGCTACCAATCAAACCAACGAAAGTGTACCTCAAAAACAAAACGTTTCTTATGAAACAATTACTGAAGATGAGGACAAGACCTAGAAAAAAGGTTGGGGCCCAAACGGGCCTCACCAAACCTCCTACAATACTACATGTATCCTATTTAAAGATTTCTTGGCGTTTGAGGTTTATTGACAGCTAAGTGTCTGCTACAAAACTCATTTATTAAATCAAATTGTTTATTTTCTTCAACTTTCAAATTAAGTTTATCCTTATTTTTTTCAAAATATTCTGAAAAATTATTACTTACCGTATAATTTTCCAAAGCAGGATCATCTAATGCGTCGTTAAGATCATTTTTAAAGGTATCAATAGTCGCACGAAGAGAGCTTGTAGGCGGCAATATTTCAGAAAAGCCTTCTATCATTTCAAGCGCAATACTCCCTTTTTCCTTTGAATTAATCGAGTTATCTTTGTATAGACAATCGGCTATTTTGATAAGCAAATTTATTTGTTGTGTGCGATCCGGTGAATGCATTTTAAATAAAGGAAGCTCTTGTCTTTTAGTTGTATTACTTGAACTAACGTTCACCAACCACTGAACCACTTTATCGTGATCATTTTTATCGCTATCTAATTTGAAAGAGACTCTCTTTAAAGACATCGTTAATGGCGCAACTCTGCGTGTTGCTTCTGAATTTATTTTTTTTGCAGCTCTTTTATCAACTTTTTGTACTGGTATTTTTATTTTTCCTATTTTATTAAATATTTTTTCAAACGTAGCTTTTTGAGGCTCTGTTTTTTGAACAGTTTGAGTTTGATCTACAGTTTGTTTATCTGCTACTTGTTTTGGAGTAAGCTGTTCACCACTGGCTCTTTCTTGCGGAAGTGGTCGAGATGGTCTGGGTGGTTTTTCAGGTTTCTCAGAAGGTAATTTAGTAATAACTGGAGGCTTGGTCTCTATTGAATTTCTATTTTCCTGAATATCCTTCACCAACGCTTCATATTCAGCATCGGTTGGTGTTTTTTCAGATAAACGTTGAGAATCTAATTCCGTAGGCTCAGTAGAGTCTTGCGCCTTGGCCATAGCCTCACTCTCAGAGTACGAATACAAATTGTCTGTATCTACATCAAACAATTCTTTTTCTTTGGCTGCCAAGCGTTTCTCAACGTCTTCTAGTGTTTCTTGCTTAGTAGCTTCAATTTGTCCTATCAAAGCTTCAAATTCAGCATCCGTTGGTGCACGTTTAGATAACGATGCTTCATCAGGCTCTGTCAAGTGTATTTCCTTATCCATTAACGTTGAGGATTGCGAATTTTCAGACAATGATTCATCATTAACAGCTAACACCTGATTCGCAAGGATAGATTCAATCTCTTTTTTAGCCTCTTCCACTTTTTGTAAAACAATACCGATTTCCTCATCGGTCATGAATGTATAAACATCATCATCCTCTTTCTCTATCGATATATAAAGCCCACAAGCTTTATTAATTATTTCTAATTCTTTTTCATCAAACCCGTTGAGATCAACTCGATGTGCACTATCTTCAAAATTTAATCCCTCTAAACCTACGAGCAGATTATCGACTACAATTAAGAACCTCTGTGCTTTTAAATGTTTAATAACCTCTGGTAATTTTGTTCGTTCATCTATCCTTGCATCTCGTCGGTATGGCTTTCTTGTTTTTGGATCAAGTCTATTTTCTTGCTTTGGATCATCTCCATTGATCATCCCTTTATAAATTTCTTCAGAAACGCCTATTTCAGAGAACATTATTCCTAAAGCGTAAACATCGGAAGCAAAAGAGAATTTTCCTTCATAAAATATCTCAGGGGCCATATAAGGTACTGAACCATTCGGCGAAACCTCTATCACTTCGGTTTGTCCTTTTTCTAATATCTTTGATAAACCAAAATCAGCAGCTTCAATCACAATTTGATTGCCAATAGCATTCACCATAAAATTATCTTCTTTAATGTCTGCATGAATAATACCCACTTTATGTAATGCTTCCACACTCTCGGCTGATTTAAGCGCAATGGTTAAAAGTTCTGCTTCACTCAAGGGATTCGCTGCTTTTTGCCTACCGAGCATATGTGAATACACATTCACTCCTAAATTGCGCATTAAAGTATATTCTTTGTCTGCACGTTTGGCTGTTCCTTTCAATATATTTCTCAATTGAAGAATTTCAGTTTCAGTTGCACCCATTATCTTGCCATTTTTTTGAACTTTTATAGCAGCTTCTTCACCGTTTCTGGCTTGGGCTCTTTTAACAATACCAAAATTACCTTCTCCCAACGGTTCAAAGTAAATTTTATTTGAAATTGCAATGGTTTCTTGTTTGTTATCGGTGGTGGTCACACTAGAAAAAGAATGTGGTAATTCTATTTTAATGCCGCTCACTGTCAAATACGTTGGTATTTTAATATCGTTTTGTTTAACATGTTTAGCAAGTTTTGTTTCACCAGGATGGGTCTCAAAGTATTTATCTACTGCCGCAAAAATTACAGCATTGAACACAGCCGGATCGGTCAGATCTAGTTGAGTTTGACCAGTGCTATCCTCAAGTAGCGTCATATTGCCTGCAGAAACTAATGATTTTTCAATTTGATTATCTGTAAGTAACCCTCTACTTTGATTGTCTAATAATGATTCATAAATTTTATTAAAATCATCATCGGTTAGTTCAATTTCGTAATTGATTTCAAGTGGTACAGCAAGTTCATCTTGTTTCTTAACAATCGCGGCAAGATCTGCGCCTGTTATGATTGCTTTATTATCTTGGTTTATTATTATGTTAAGACCACAACTATCATTAATTAAATCCATTTCTTCATCAGTCA
Source organism: Pseudomonadota bacterium (assembly GCA_018242045.1). Lineage (GTDB taxonomy): Bacteria > Pseudomonadota > Gammaproteobacteria > Berkiellales > Berkiellaceae > Berkiella. The sequence continues at coordinate 80,935 of JAFECR010000011.1, forward strand.
TTGCTGTTAAATCAAGGACATATTCCCAATTATTCTGATCAGTTTTATCGGGTTGTGGTAGTTGTTCATCAAATGTATTTATGAGAAAATCAATAGCATCAGCTAAATTATAATTTGTATTGATCGTATCTTGAAATAACGCCTCTTCACTTTCCATCACATTTACTTTTTCATTGCTATCTTGTTGCTTAGCAAGTTCCTCTTGTTTTTCATAAAGCACTGATAAATCATTTTCCGTAATGATGGCTTCATTTTCTTCATCTCTACTGAGAGAAAGCCCACAGCCTTTATTAATTATCTCAATATCCTCATTTGTGATTGTTGTTAAATCAAGAATATATTTTCCCATATAGGGTTGAGGAGCTTGATCATCAAATGCACCTATCAAAACATCAAGGGCTGCTCCTAAATTATCATCAAAAACCTCAACTTTCTCCAAAGAAGTCATTATTATTGGCTCATCTGTAGGCTCTGCTAATAAACCTTTAACCGTCGCAAGATCCAACATCTCTTTCATAAATGTTTCAGTTTCTTTATCTTTGTCTTCAATGGATGTATTCTCAACAGCTTCTATTATCTCCCGTGTTGTGACGCTGTTTTCAGGTTTATTTAATAGTGATTCTTCCTCAATTTGTGATGCTGAGCTGTCAATGACTGACAGATCAACCCCAGATTTAACTCGCTCCATCAATTCTGCTAGTCGCCATGCTGTTTCGTCATCGAGCATCGTTTTTTTGATTGTGGCTTCTTGAAGCGACGCTACAACCAGATCTTCTGGATAAATCTCGTCTTCTTCAACAATTTTTTCATCTGAACGATCCTTTATTTGATCTTCAACGGGCAATGGCTTGGCTTCAAGTGCTCTTTGAGCATCTTGAATAGGAGCGCTGAACATAGCAGCAAGTTTAGGGATCTCTGAATTATTTAAATAGAGCCCAAAATCTTCTATATCAGAACTATCTACTTGCCGAGGTGGGAATACTTCTGCTACTTTTCTTTGCACTTTTTTAACAAGGTAATAAACAGCATCGTTCTCCTTTGGATTCTTATAATATTGAAAAACCAATACTTGTACCATTCCTCTAATTACTTTTTCTTTATTTTTAGGTGATAGTTTATCTGTAGTTAAGCGAGACACAACATTTTTCATTACTTCTAACGCAGGATCATCTTGGGTTAGACTTCGTAATTCTTTATCAGTATTGATGATAAATTTACTAATTTCTAACTTACGCATCTTTTCAAATTTAGGATCTACCTTTCTTTTTGGACTTTTCTTCTTTTTGATAGCAGTAACTTTAAGCGCCTTATTAAAATCTGCAGACGAAATATCAAGTTGGTCTTGGCCTAAAATTTTTTCTACTACTTTTGGATCAATTTTATTTCGTCTTTTTTTAGTACCAAGCATTTCACCAAAATGTCTGATCAACACCTTGGTACAATAAGCTTGTCTGTCTGCGGAAGACTTGCTGCTTAAGATGTTATATACATCTTGCCAAGTTTTGCAAGATTCATCATTTTTATTAAAGGTTGATAATAATGCTGTATAAGCTTCGGATGATAGTCCAAATTCACTGAGATCACTATCCTCACCCGCGGCAATAACTGCGTTCACTAATTTGTCAGTATATAGACAATGATAAAGTGCTCTTGAGAACTTTCCTAAACTTAATTGTTTTGTAGAATCTACACCTTTTGTTGCCATTTCATTGCCCTTAACGATTTCCTATATCTTAAGGACAAAAAATAGTGTTCAAAGTTCCATGATTTTAATTTATCCAGAAAATTTTTCAATAAAAGTGTAGTCGCTCTAATAGATAGAATCAATAAGCTTCATCTGCACGCAATCTTCGCGCCTCTTCTTCTAGCATCACCGGAATATCATCCTTTATGGGATATGCCAGTTTATCTAATTTACATATCAGCTCATTACTTTCTTTTTTGTAAAGTAGGGGTTGCTTGCAAACAGGACAAGCCAAAATATCAAGAAGCTTTTTGTCCACTTTGTATTCTCCTTAGCAATTGTTCCATAAATTCTGTTGGCATTTTTACTTCTAAAGGTACTGCCCAAATCTGAGCTTGCGTAAAAGTTTGACATTTTACGGCATCTTTTTCAGTCATCAGTATAGGCAAATCATCACTAAATTCTAAATCAGTCGCTTTAAATAAATGATGATCTACAAAAGGATGCTCTATCACAGAAATACCAACTTCACGCAACATATTAAAAAAATGCATCGGGTGAGCAATGCCTGCAACAGCGTGCACCTTTTTGCCAATGAAACACGTTAATGGCAATTGTGAGGCAGGATTGTTCGGTGCAAATGCCGTTGCTCCCAATTGTGTTTGCATTGGCCATTCACCACTTAAGGCTTTACCATTGGTAACGATAAAATCAACTTTAGCTAAACGCCCTATCCCTTCTCGCAATGGGCCAACCGGTAAGCAAAAGCCATTACCAAATCGATTTGTGCCATCTATCAATGCAATTTCAATATCGCGATCTAATTGGTAATGTTGTAAACCATCATCACACAAAACGATATCAACTTCAGGGCAAGTTTTTGTTAAAAAATGAATAGCCCTCACACGGCTACGACCAACAATGATGGGCATTTTATTTTTATTTGCCTGCAGCAAGGCTTCATCACCGACTAAAGTGGCATTACTCGTTGGCAATACACGTTCAACTTGCATTTTGTGTAAGCCACTACCATATCCATGCATGATGATTGCTGGATTAAACCCTTTTGATTGTAAAAATGAAGCAATATAAGCAACTAAAGGCGTTTTGCCTGTGCCGCCCACGGTTAGATTGCCGACAATAATCACTGGTAAAGCAAAACGCGTAGCACGATAACGCCAATAACAATAACGCAACCTAGAACAAAATTGAAAAACCCAAGACAGCGGCATCAAACAATAGGTTAAGAAGTTTTTGCGATGCCACCAAGCGATGATCATTGCTGTCAGTCGTTGACGCTTAATAGAAAAATGCCACATTAAGCATAAACCATTTTTGCAGCTTGATACTGCATCACTCGAAGCTGAGCATACAAGCCATTCAATCGCATCAACTCCTCATGTGTTCCCATCTCGATGATACGGCCTTTATCAAGTACCATGATTCTGTCGGCATTTTCTATTGTGGAAAGGCGATGGGCAATAACCAAGGTAGTGCAACTTGCCATAAGCTTTTCCAATGCTTCTTGAATATAACGCTCTGATTCTGTATCTAGCGCGCTGGTTGCCTCATCTAGTATTAATATTGGCGCTTTCTTTAAAATAGCTCTGGCAATAGCAATACGTTGACGTTGCCCCCCTGATAATCTGACGCCATTTTCACCAATAACGGTGTCAAACCCTTGTGGTAGATGCTCAATAAATTCTTTAGCGTGCGCAGAACGTGCCGCTGCAAGAATATTTTCAAAAGAAACATCACGACAACCATAGGCAATATTGTTCGCAATGGTATCATTAAAAAGCGTAACATGTTGCGATACAATCGCAATTTGCTGTCGCAACACAGATAAGGACAACTCTTTAATGTTGATGCCATCAATGAGAATGTCACCCGCTGCGTCATAAAATCGCGGCAATAAGTTAACCAGCGTTGATTTACCACCACCCGAACGCCCAACTAAAGCAATGGTTTCACCTGCTTTAACCTCAAACGTTATTCTATCAAGGATAGGATCAGCACCATAGCTAAATTTCACTTGACGATAAATAACGTTACCAGCAGGGAAAGGTAACGATCGAACCCCATGATCAGATTCTGGCTTTTCATCTAGAAAGGCAAAAATACTGGCAGCCCCAGCAATTCCCTTTTGAATGTTATTATTTAATTTGGTTAATTCTTTAATCGGGCGCAATAACGCAATCATCGATGTCATCATAGCTGCAAACGCACCTGGGCTAACTGCGGTATGTAATGTACTTTCTGGGCTTAACGTTGCCAAATAGACAGTAACCGCTAATGCGAGGGAACCAATCACTTGTACCATCGGAACACTTAACGCCGAAGTCACAATTAACTTCATTTCTTGATGTCGATTGCGTTGTACCACTTTTTCAAATTGTGCAATCTCTTGAGCTTGGCCGCCAAAAGCTTTAATCACTTTTTGCCCTTCTATTGCTTCTTCAGCAACATGAGTGACGCTCCCCATCGATTCTTGTATACGGGAGCTTACGCCACGTACCCGTTTACTAACCACATGCATGACTATTGCCATGATTGGCACTGTCACAAAAAAGAGCACCGTTAAACGCCAACTGATTGAAACCATCACGGCGACTAACGCGAGCACCGTAAAAGATTCTCGCACAAGCGTGGTTAAAGCGTCGCTACTGGCTGTTGCCACTTGTTCGACGTTATAAGTTAACTTCGATAATATTTCACCACTAGTAGTGCGATCATAATAAGAAGTAGGCAATTTTAATAAGTGAGCAAACATTTCCTGGCGAAAATTCATTACCACATTCCTACCTACCCAACCCATAAAAAAAGTAGATAGAAAAGTCGCTAGTCCTCTTATAATAAAAATGCCAATTACAATAAAAGGTATCCATTGGATAAATGCTTGATTATGATTAACAAAGCCTTCATTTAACAATGGCTCTAATAGTTTGATCATCCCTGCATCAACAGCGCCGTAAAGTAAATTTCCAATGATAGCTAAGACAAAGGCAAAACGATAAGGCCAAACGTAAGACAAAAGACGTTTGTATACTCCTCGACTAGATTGAGGGTGAATGACTGACATTGTATTTTAACCTGTTTTAGTATATGAACAACTTTGAACTATTTTTGTGCGATAATTTGTACTTGAGAGATACCCAATTGAGAAGCTATCTCCAATGCCCAAATCACCGCTTGATGAGGCGATTTTTTATCTCCAGCCAAAACAAGGGCTAATGATGGATTTTTTTCAAGTTTTACAGTAAGGATCTTTTTTAATTTTTTGGGATCACTACTATTAATCGAAACGCCGTTAAGATAGTATGCCCCTTGTGCATCGATCCCAATTTCAATTGTTTTTTCGCTTTTTATGAATGACTGTGTTTTTGCTTGAGGTAATTGCACCTTAAGTTCAGTCGCCCCTTTAAACAAAGTAGTCGACACCACAAAGAAAAGTAGCAACATAAACACAACATCAATAAAAGGGGTTAAATCAATCCCCGCATCTTCCTGATGTTTCTCACGAAATCGCATAGTATACCATAATCTTTTTTTCTACCTAAGGATAAATTAAGCGCTTAACTTTCTGCAAATATTAGTTTTCTGAACGATCTAATCTTCTACTAGTTAAATTAGGCGCCAGGGCTTTTAAACCATCAATCAGTTTCTGTGACTCCTTTTCAAGTTTGGAAGCAAACTCATCTATTCTACGCTTAAAATACCGATGAAACATTAAGCATGGTATGGCAATAAATAAGCCAAAAGCCGTTGTAAGTAATGCTTGTGCAATACCCCCAGCTAAAGCCTCAGAATCAGGGCTGCCCCCTAGGACAGAAAAAATTTGAATCATACCCAACACTGTCCCAAGTAACCCCAATAGCGGCGCAGCTGAAGCAATAGTACCAAGGGTGTTAAGGTATCTTTCTAACTCTAGTATGATTTGACGCCCTTGATCTTCCATACGAGTGCGCATAATAGTGATTCCTTGCTCACTATGCTGCAACCCTTTTGACAAAATTTGCCCCAATGGGCTCTCCATAGCTAAAGAACTCAATCTTAGTGGCTTTCCATCTCTGTTAACTAAATCACGTAGAATATTTTGCACTAAGTCTGGTGGAATAATTTTGCTTTCCCTTAATACCCATATTCTTTCAGCAATGATTGCCAAGGCAATAATTGAGCATCCCAACAGCGGGAACATTAACCAGCCTCCTGCCAGCAATATGTCGATCACCTTATTTCTCCAAATAGTAAGAATAATGCCAATATCTACGAACAGTGTCTCGCCAACGAACGGGTGGTGTCAATTCATTGGTTTTATTTAATTGGAACATGAGCGCACCCGTTTGAGAAACAATTAAATTTTTAACTCCCATAGCCTGATAACGTGCCAAGATTGTCTGCTTAGGGAAGCCATATCGATTATTCATCCCAACGGGAAACAAAGCATATTTAGGACTGACGGCTTTAATAAATTCTTCAGAGGAAGAAGTCAAACTTCCATGATGAGGCACAACCAGTACCGTACTTTTAAGATCTGCTTTGGATCTTTTTAAAAGCAACGACTCCGCACCCTTTTCAATATCTCCAGTTAATAATACACTTTGATCACCCGTTGTCACCTTAAGCACGCAAGATATATTGTTCCTTTTTTTATAAACAGCGGATGCTTCTTGATGTTGATATGCGTGTTCTTTAACCTCATCCAAGGGATTTAATATCAGAAAAGTTACACCATCCCACTCCCATTGTTCACCCCCAATACAACGTCGAGAAGATCTGCTGAGTCGATGCGTTTCGCTTGATAAAATATCTTCTATTGGCCACTTATCCAAAGATCGTAACCCACCTCGATGATCCAAATCACCATGACTAATAACGACTTTATCCAAACGCTTAATATGTTGCGTTAGAAAAAAAGGAATAATAACGCTACGACCTGCATCATTATTTTTGCCAAATTCCGGGCCTGCATCATATAAAAGTGTATGATGACGTGTTTGAATAACTGCTGCCAATCCTTGACCAACATCTAACAATGTAAAATAGAATTCTGCGTGTAAAGGACGCTTTCCTTGGTAAAATAACATTGGCAAAAATCCAAGCCACAACCATTGTTTACCAAGAATTCCTTTTGGTGCTAATAACCCAAGAGACGCAAAGAACCCAAATAAAAGATACATCCAAGGCACATCTCCTTGCTGCCACATATTAAATGGCATATTGCTCAACTGAGATAAAATCCAACCTACACATTCCAATGCATATTCAGCAATGGACCACACCATGCCTGCTAAGGATTTACTAATACAGCTGAGAATTAAGCCTAATAAACAAGCTGGAATGATTAAGAGATCAATCACTGGCAATACAATTATATTTGCAATAGGCGATAAAAGCGGAATTTGATGAAAAAACAACAAACACCAAGGTAATAAGCCAATGAAAACTATCCATTGCGGTAATATCCACTTTCGCCAAGCGGGTTTTTCAGGCAGGTGAGAAGCTCCATAAATCAAAGCACCAACACAACCAAATGATAACCAAAAACCAATTTGTAAAATAGCCAACGGATCGACTATAAATATACCAAGCCATGCCAGCGCTAATGCATGCCATGATAATAAAGGTTGCCCTTTAAATAACGCAATACCTGCTACCACAATCATCATCAAAGCGCGCTGAGTAGGAATTGAAAATCCTGCTAAGGCAGCGTATATCCATGCGCCAATTAACCCAAAAATAGCACCATAATATTTTGCCGGCATTCTATTTGTTAATTTAGGAAATCGCTTCACCAACAGGGTAATCCACCCTCCACATAATAAAGCAACAAAGCTAATATGCATTCCCGAAATGGCTATGGCATGAACGGTGCCTGTTGTTTGAAACAGCTGCCATTGCAACGGCGTTACTTTATGATAAATTCCTAGTGTTGTTGCTTGTATTACGCCAAGATAAGGTTTGTCGCCAATAATTTCATCCATACGATCAATTAATTTTTCACGTAACCGGTGAATTGAAATTTTATTTGATTTTTTGATTTCATGAACATGCAATAACTTACCAGTTGCGACAATGCCTTCGCTGAATAATTGCTTTTCCTGATCAAAACTGCCTGGATTTGATAAGTGCCAATTTGGTTTTAGTTGAGCAATACCACAAATTTGATCTGAGTCCTTCAACAAAAGATCCGTTACATATAATCGTACTTTTATCGGTTGCGTAATAGTATTTTCTTGATAGCGATGCAACCGTACCTCAAATCTTAAAGTATTTGAAAATGATCGCATCACGCCAGTGACTGTGCCACAAAATGTGATTGGTTTAAGGATATCTTCTTGAGGTAAGCGCCACATTTTTTGTTGTGCGCAATAAAATGCCCAACAAAATCCAACACAAATCGCGAACAGCATACTGCTGAGCAGTATCAGTTTTTGTTTGCTTACAAACAAAAATAAAACTGCAAGACCTAGTATACTTGTAATAAGGACAACAATATTCTGTAGCTGTGGTAAAGTAGAAAAACAATTTAATCCAACTGTGCCTAACAATGTTCCTATGGCAATAGAAATGAGCATCATGTCAAAACTGGTTCGAGTATATGTCTAAAAAATTAATTCAAAAATTAATAAAGCGTTTTATACCAAACTTTCATGAGTTAAGGAAAGATAAAAACCTGCAACTTTTTCATAAGTTTTTGCATGATCCAAACCTTTGGCATTTAAATCGATATTCTGTTGCAACCGCCTTTAGTACTGGTTTATTTGCTGCATTAATTCCTGTGCCATTTCAAATGCTCCTAGCAGCTGCCCTTGCCATCTTTGCAAGAGCTAATATTCTTATTTCTATGGCTTTGGCTTGGGTATCTAACCCCTTTACAACACCACCTTTATTATATTTAGAATACAAAATCGGAAGCTTTCTGCTTGGCATGCCTGCGCATCATTTTACTTTTGAGCCAACTTATGAATGGATAAAAGAGCAATTCCATGTTATTGGCACTCCTTTATTGCTTGGCTGTTTTGTACTTGCTATTGTATTTGCTATCCTGGGAAACTTATTGGTTCGTATTATTTGGCGCATTTCAGTCATCATTGCTTGGAAAAAAAGAATACACCGCCTCAAGGCTAGAAAACGACTAATGCAACGAATTCGTCGCAAAAAAAATAAGCACGGCTAAAAAGGCAACCTGGATAATGTCAAAAAAAGTATTCAAAAAATTAATCCCTACCCCTCAACAATTATTTGAAAATCGCTTTCTTAATTATTTTCGTCATTTTTTCACAAACCCTAATCTTTGGCATCTAAATCGATATTCTGTCGCCAGCGCAGTGAGCATTGGTCTTTTTTATTCTTTTATGCCAATACCAGGGCATATGATCCTGGCAGCAATCACGGCTTTCATCGTCAAGGCAAATTTACCCATTTCTGTTGCCTTAGTGTGGATAAACAATCCTTTCACAATTGCCCCTATGTTTATTTTTGCTTATGAACTTGGCGCGCATCTATTAAGTATCCCGCCAGAAAAATTTCATATGTCCTGGTCTTATCATTGGTTCGTACATGAGTTCAAACATTATTACGACCCTTTACTTTTAGGCTGTCTTATTTGTGGCACTTGCTGTGCTTTAATCGGCAATTTTAGTGTACGTTTATATTGGCGTTATCATGTTTCGCGATTATGGAAAAACCGACAACAAAATAGGCGTGTCCGTTAGCATCCGTTAAATTCATACCTTGGTTGGTATGGTGCTCTTTTTTAAATTAAGTGTAGATTCACTATCATTATAATTATCCGATAAGCGTATCATTATTCTGGCCAATCGTCCTAAAAATCAATCAGGCTGACAAACTCACATTTATTCAAGCTCCTTGACCTAGACATCCGCTATCGATACGTTTACTATTTTAGAAATCTTAATTTTATTATTGATTAACTTATTCATGGCAAAACAGTTTATTAAACGCTTTCTTCCAGATCCTCAAATCATCCAGCAAAGTAAATATTTGCGAATATTTGGCAAGCGATTATATAACCCTGGTCTTTGGCATTTTAACCGCAACAGCGTTGCAACCGCCTTTAGTATTGGGTTGTTTATCACTTATATTCCTTTCCCTGGTCATATGATACTAGCTGCCCTTATTGCCATTTTATTTAGAGCCAATTTGCCTTTATCCATTGCGCTGGTGTGGGTGGTTAACCCATTAACCATGATCCCTATGTTTGCCTTTGCTTACGGGATAGGTGCTTTATTAATGGGGCTTCCGCTGCAAGATCTCAACTTTGAGTCTTGGAAAACTTTATTAGAAGGATCCTGGCAACCCTTTCTATTGGGGTGCTTGCTCTGCGGCGCATTCTTAGCGACAACAAGTAATATATTTGTCAGATTATTTTGGCGTTACTCAGTGGCAAAAAATTGGCGCAAGCGTCAATTACGCAGAACTTAAAAGACCATCCACTAAAGTACCGCGGTCTAGCGACACAATTCTGTCCATGCGTTTTGCTAAATTTAAATCATGCGTTACAACAACAAAGCTGGTGCCAAATTCACGGATAAGTTCCATCATCAATTCATAAACATGATCAGCACTTTGATTATCTAAATTACCCGTTGGCTCATCCGCAAGAATGCATTTTGGCTCAGTGACAAGCGCTCTTGCTATTGCAACTCGCTGACGCTCTCCCCCAGACATGGTTGCAGGCTTATGTTCAACACGATGACTTAAGCCTACTTTCTCTAAAATAGCTAATGCTCGGCTTATGGTGGTTTTCACTGGAAGCCCTTGGATTAAAAGTGGCATACAAACATTTTCAAGCGCTGTAAACTCAGGCAATAAATGATGAAATTGAAAGATGAGCCCTAAAACACGATTACGCAAATAACCTCGTTTACGATCCGAAAGCGCATGAAGATCAGTATCAGCAAGAACAACTTTGCCAGCACTGGGTTCTTCTAATCCCCCTAACAAATTAAGTAACGTCGTTTTACCAGAACCAGAGCGACCGACAATGGCAACACTTTCACCAGCTTTAACTGATAAGTTCACATCTTCCAATACTGGAATAACCTTGTCTGCATCTTGATATGTTTTTTTTAAATTTTGGCAGATCAATATCATGTTTTCTTCTGCTAATGATTTAGGCATCATGTCGAAGCGCCTCCGCAGGTAAAACATTTGCCGCGCGCCAAGCAGGATGAATGGTAGCCAAAAGGCTCAATATCATGGCACATCCCCCAATTAAAATAACATCGTGCGCTTGTAGATCAGAAGGTAAAAAGCTAATGAAGTAAACATCTGCAGATAAAAACTTAACCCTAAAAGTACGCTCAATCGCCGCCACCAAATCGCTTACATTTAAAGCCAAAATAACGCCAGCTATCACACCTAAAATCGTGCCTATAAAACCAATGATGGCACCCTGACAGATAAAAATAGCCATGATTTTACGCGCCGAAGCTCCTAAAGCACGTAATACTCCAATATCTGCTCTTTTGTCAGTAACAACCATCACCAAAGTAGAAATTAAATTAAAAACGGCGATCGCTAATATCATGATCAAAGTAAAGAACATCATGGTCTTTTCCATTTTAACTGCACTAAAATAAGCGCTGTTGAGTAAGGTCCAATCAACAACATTATATAGACCATGGAGATCATCATATAGTTCTTTGGCAATACGTGGGGCAGCGAAGGGATCGGTTAAACGAAGTTGGATACCACTCACCCCACCTTGAGTTTTAAATATTTTAGCGGCATCATGGATATTCATGAAAGCAAAGCCGCTATCATATATGTAACCCACCTCAAAAATCCCAGCCACAGTAAGTCGCTTCAATCGTGGTGCTATCCCCGCCATAGAAATCGTGACTTCTGGAATAACCAATGTAATGGTATCGCCAACATTCACACCCAACTGCTTCGCTAAATAGGAACCGAGGATGACATTAAATGTACCTTCTGCAAGGGCATCAACACTGCCGACCTTTAAAGTATTTCGCAAAGGAAACACCGCATCAATCGCTTTAGGATCAATTCCTTTTACGACAACGCCGCGCACTTCGTGTCCACGGGTCAACATACCTTGACCATCAATATAAGGACCTGCTGCTTCCACATGTTGATGCCGCGCTAGTTTAGCACAGAGGTTTGGCCAGTTTTGCAAACTTTCTCCCCAACCACTAACCATGACATGGGGGGTAATACTCAAAATACGACCACGGATCTCCTTGGTAAATCCATTCATCACTGACAAAACAGTGATAAGGACCATAACACCAAGCGCTATCCCAATCATCGAAACAATAGAAATAAAGGTAATAAAATAATCGCGGCGCTTGAAATTGGTGTATCGCGCACCAACAAAAACATAAAAAGGTCTAAACATGGCCACCTTCATAGATTTATACTTCTCTCCATTCTAACCTAATTTGATTAAAGGGTTTATCTAAATTTCCTGGGTTTAATTGACAGTAAGAAAGCTCTCTGGAAGAATAAGCGTACTCTTGACCCTCGACTTAGTTAAACAACTTAATAATAAGAGTGGTTTCAATAATCATATGATAGTCATTTTAAAACCATCCCTGGACCGCACTTCGCTTGAATATTTGCAAACGCTTGAGTTTCTTCAACAACTCCCCGGCATTGAAGTTCAAACCAATACAATCCATGGCTGCGAAGAAATCATTACCGAAATTTATTTATTAGGGAAAACACAAGGGATTTCCAAGGAAAATATTGAGGCTTTGCCGGCCGTGCTGCGAGCTATCAAGATATCAAGGGATTATCAAATTTTGGGCCGTCAACCTCAAATGAATAAGGGTTTTGAATTTGAATACAACGGCGTGATTTTTTCTCAAAATAATTTAAATATCTTTGCAGGGCTATGCGCAGTTGATAATGAAAAGCATGTTGAAAGCATGATGAAGGCCTTATACGAAAATGGTCTAGTATGTACCCGTATGGGAGCATACAAACCAAGAACCAGCCCTTATGCCTTTCAAGGACTCGGTAAAAGCTGTTTGCCTTATGTGTTTGAGAAAGCTGGCAAGTACGGCATTAAAGTAATAGCCATGGAAGTAACTCATCAACGTCATATTGATGAAATTTATCACTGTCTCACCATGACAGGAAATCCAACCGGCGTCATGCTTCAAATCGGAACTAGAAATGCTCAAAATTTTGAATTACTTCGAGAGGTAGGCTCCCAACAAACTTTTCCTGTACTTTTCAAACGCGGTTATGGGATCACTTTAAATGAATCTATTCACGCAGCTGAGTACCTTGCACATGCTGGCAATCGCAAAGTTATCTTCTGCTTGCGCGGTGTAAAATCTTTATTTGGTGCGCCTCATCGCAATATGGTTGATTTTGCACATGTCCCTGTGATCCATCGACTGACACGGATGCCTGTTTGTATTGATCCTTCGCACTCCGTTGGCATTTTAGAGCGTACACCAGATGGGTTAAGCGATATTTATCATGTGTGCGCACAAGGGATCATCAGTGGTGCGAACATGATTTTAGTCGATTTTCATCCTAATCCTTCATTAGCTGTGGTTGACTCAAGACAAGCTATTTCCATCCATGAGCTTCCTTGGTTTTTAGAAGATATTGCCATTGCCCGAGAGGCATTTGAAAAACGACGTGCTTTAGCTTGTCGTTTTGCAGAAAAGAAAGCTGTTGAATGCATTGCGTAAAACAAGGAACGCACTTTTATGCTCCCAACCTTAAATCAAGGCATTATTATACCAAATAAAGTTGGCGATCGAGTTTTCTGGGGAAACCTTCAAGGGTGTGCTGGGGCATTTGCCATCGCCAATGTTGCAAGTAGTTCCAACCATCCTGTCATTGCCATTTTGCAAGATCCACAATCTGCTAACCGTCTTGAACGAGAACTAAAACTTTTTTTAAGCTCGGATATCCCTGTGCTTCATTTCCCAGACTGGGAAATATTGCCATATGATACTTTTTCCCCACACCAAGACATCATTTCTGATAGGCTGTTGGCATTAAATCAACTCTCAATGCTATCTCGTGGTGTATTGGTAGTACCAGTGACAACACTGTTACATAAAATTTCACCTAAGCAGTATATAGAAGCATATAGCCTTTTATTAAAAGTTGGAGAAACTTTTGACTGGGACAAAATGCGTCATCGCTTTGAGCAAAGCGGTTATCGCTGTGTTTCACAAGTTATGACTCACGGTGAGTTTGCCTTAAGAGGCAGCATTGTGGATATTTTCCCAATGGGCCAAGATAAACCAGTCCGTATCGATCTGTTTGATAATGAAATTGATTCTTTACGTATATTTGATCCAGACACTCAGCTTTCATTAGAAAAGATTGAGAGTTTTGTTTGTTTACCCGCCAGAGAATTCCCACTTACAAAAGAATCAATTTCCTTATTTAGACAACAATGGCGCGCGCAGTTTGCAGGTGACCCAACTTTGTGCCCGATCTATCAAGACATTAGTCAAGGGACACCCAGTCAAGGTATTGAATATTATTTACCTTTGTTTTTTGAACAAACAAGCACTTTATTCGATTATTTTCCTGAAAACGCACTGATTATACGCCAAGATATCAACCAGGCATGTGAAAAATTCTGGTTAGAAGTCAATGCGCGTTACGAACAATATGGGCACGACTATCAACGGCCCATTCTAAAGCCGCAAGAAATTATTATTAAAACCGATGTTCTTTTTTCCCATCTTAACAGCTTTAGACAAATTCAAATGCAAACAGCCCCTTTTGACAAAATTCAAAAAGGCGTCATTAATTTTAGCAGCAATATTTTCCCTTCTTTAACGATAGAGTCTCGCCAAGAACACCCATTAGAAAAACTACAATCATTTCTGAATTCAACACAAAATAAAATCCTATTTTGTGTTGAATCAGCAGGCAGACGTGAATCTTTGCTAGAACTTTTAAATCGTCACGATATTAAACCGAAAGTATTCAAACATTGGCAAGCATTTTATGAAGACAGCGCGCAACTTGGGATAACCGTGGCTTCCTTAGATGAAGGGCTTTGGCTGGAAGATCCCCCTATTATTTGGATTGTAGAACAACAACTCTATGGTCAGCAGGTGATGCAACGCAGAAGACGACAAAAAGCGCTGCAAGATCAAGACGCACCCATAAGGGATCTTGCTGAACTCACGCTAGGCGCACCTTTAGTGCATATTGATCATGGCGTGGGACGCTATCAAGGCTTGACACATATCACCATTGATAATACGCCAGCTGAATATTTGATGCTTACCTACGCGGATAACGACAAACTCTATGTGCCTGTTTCCTCATTGCATCTGATTAGCCAATATAGCGGCTCTGCCATTGAAAATGCCCCTCTTCATAAATTAGGCACAGAGCAATGGGAAAAAGCCAAGAAAAAGGCAGCAGAAAAGGCTTATGATGTGGCCGCCGAGCTTTTAGATATTTATGCCTCAAGGGCCGCCAAAAAAGGACATGCGTTCAACCAAAGTTCTGAACTGTATTTTCAATTTTCAAGTGGTTTTCCTTTCGAAGAAACACCCGATCAAGCCAAAGCTATTCAAGATGTCCTAAAAGACATGGCCAGCGAAAAACCCATGGACAGGTTAGTCTGCGGAGATGTGGGCTTTGGTAAAACTGAAGTGGCATTACGTGCTGCCTTTGTTGCAGCAATTGACGCAAAACAAGTTGTATTATTAGTCCCAACGACCTTATTAGCGCAACAACATTTTGAAACCTTTAGTGATCGTTTTGCAGATTGGCCGATTCGAATAGAAGTCATTTCTCGGTTTAAAACCAAAAAAGAACAAGAACAAGTTCTTTGTCAATTAACGCAAGGTAATATTGATATTGTTATCGGAACCCATACCCTTTTAAATGAACAGGTCAAATTTAAAAATTTAGGTCTGGTGATAATCGATGAAGAGCATCGTTTTGGCGTGCGACAAAAAGAACGTTTAAAATCATTAAGAGCTGAAATAGATATCTTAACGCTCACAGCAACGCCAATCCCGCGTACGCTTAACATGGCCTTTTCCTCTTTGCGAGATCTCTCCATCATTGCAACGCCTCCTGCTAAGCGACTCAGTATCAAAACCTTCGTTCGTGAATATGATAAAACGCTGGTAGTTGAAGCTATCACACGAGAGTTAATGCGCGCTGGTCAAATCTATTATTTACATAATGATGTCGAAACGATTGAAAAAGTGGGACAAGAACTCGCCATACTTATTCCCCAAGCTCGTATTGCCATTGCCCATGGCCAAATGCGTGAACGCCAACTTGAACAAGTCATGACCGATTTTTATCATCAACGTTACAACATTCTTGTTTGCACGACTATTATTGAAACTGGCATCGATATTCCAACGGCCAATACCATCATTATTGAAAGAGCAGATAAATTGGGATTAGCACAGCTTCACCAACTACGCGGCAGAGTTGGACGTTCACACCACCAAGCTTATGCTTATTGTTTAACAGGCCCTAAAAATCGTTTAACCACTGATGCTCAAAAACGTCTTGATGCAATTGAATCATTAGAAGAGTTAGGCTCTGGGTTCACCTTGGCGACACATGATTTAGAGATCCGCGGTGCTGGTGAGTTATTGGGCGAAGAACAAAGTGGCAGCATGCACGCCATTGGATTTAGTCTATATATGGAGTTACTACAAAAAGCTGTGCAAACACTCAAGTCCGGTAAAAAAGTTACTTTAGCTGAACATTTAAGGCAAGGTGCTGAAATTAATTTGCAATTACCTGCACTCATTCCTGACGATTATTTACCTGATGTTCATACCCGACTCATTCTTTATAAACGCATTGCAAACGCAAAATCTATTAATCAATTAAATGAACTTCAAGTTGAAATGATAGATCGTTTTGGCTTACTGCCTGAATCTGCTAAAAATCTTTTTAAAATAACTGAATTGAAAATCATGGCTTCACCTATTGGGATCAAAAAGATAGAAGCTGGGGTTCAAAATGGTAAAATCGAATTTGAAGCCACTCCCAATATTAATCCAGAAAAAATTATTACTATGATACGTAAACAACCAAATCAATTTAAATTAATCGGATCACAAGAAATTAAATTCATATTTGACATGCAAACACCGCTATTGCGCTTTCAAGTCGTTGAAAATTTGATAAAACAGCTAAACACTTAAGGGAATAAAAAATGAAAGTAACCACTTGCTTGAAAATGTTAATTATCTTGCTGCTAAGTTCAAATTATGCCCTCGCCCAAACCCAAAAGCATTATCATGTTGAAATATTGATTTTTGAATCGAAAGAAAAAGAAGATCTGCAAGCATGGCCCATAGATCCTGGTAAACCTTCTTTAAATAACACGATTTCACTTGTTCAAGATCCAGAAGCAGATTTTGGCCAACTAAGTGATAATTCTCTTGTTTTAAACAATGCCAAGAAACGTATCCAAAAAAATTATCACTTAGTGCTGCACAAAGGTTGGCGTCAAACTATCACTGATAAAGAACATGCCCCAAAAATCCATCTTTTTGGTGGTAAAGCGCTGAGTGACAACAACGGCGCAGCAGGCATGCATGAAGTTGATGGCATTGTTCGGCTGAGTTTAGGACGAAACATATACATTGATACTGATCTGCTTTTAAGCAAATCAACTCTTAATAAAATGCAATCTTTTAGATTAATTGAATCAAGCAAAATTAAGCCAGATGAGATCACTTATATCGATCATCCGCTTTATGGCATCATTGTGATGGTGATACCAGAAAAACAGACAAGCTAAATGGCAGGCAATTTTCGCTTTTAAACTGGTTGTTCATGTTGAGGCTGCATTAAATGCTCTGTCGTTGCGCTAACAACGCTGGCATTCATTTCACCTACTGTAGACGTTGCATTATCAACGGTATGCGTTGGACTTACAGGCGTAGTGGATGAAGCTGGGGCTTGAGATGCCAAAGGTGTGAAATCTATTTGAGTTTTGTTAGTAATAACATCTTGAGTAGACAAAGTTGAGGCGACGCTGTTGGCACCTATCATAAGGCCAACATCTGCGGCTAAGTGCGATTTACCGTCGGTCGTTTGGTAAGAAGTCATACCATAAATGGTATTACCATTCATGGTTTGCAGGTGATTATCAGACGTTAAAGATATAGAAACAATATTTAATTGCGAAAGTGTTTCAAATTTCAAATTAGAATGCAATATGCCAAATTCGCTATAAGCTTTATCTTGTGCATCTAGTTGACCATCATGATTCGTATCAAAAGCAGCTAACCCTTGTAGATCTGTCTTAGCACCAGACACATAGGATGTAAATGAAATTTGATTTGCATTGGTGATAGTACCATTACCATTTGAATTGAGCATTAAAATGCCATCTCCTTCTGCTATCCAACCAAGAAGTTGACTATCACTAGTGCCAGTAACATTGCCCAAGGTAACGTTAGATTGATGAGCTGATATTAATTGGATGCCATTATCATCTAAATCTAAAACTACCGGCGTAAAGGTAACTAATATTGTACTGGTATCAACATTGGTGGTCTGGCTCAAACTATCTGTTGCTTGCCAACTGAAAGTACGATTGGGATCATTACCATTATCAGTTGGATCAGATCCAGTGAAAGAATAAGTAACTGAGCTTAACGCTGCGTTATAATTTGCAATGGAGGATGTGCCAGATAAGGAAAGTATGCCATTATTAGCATCATAATTGCCTGTTATTCCATTTTGATTGTTAAAATGCAATTGATCGCCAAATAAAAAGCCATCGGTTATCGAAACTGTCGCACTGGCCATGTTACTTGTTTCATGATCTGTTATGATAACAGAACCATTAAGCTTCGAAGGATTTGCCCCTGATTGGTATTTAAAGAAAAAGTTGGCTGCTTCAAGTGTCGGTGGTGTGAATACATCGATGGTACTTGTGGCAGCAGTATTGCTTTTATCTAAACCATCGGTCACTTGCCAACTGATGGTGCGATGTAGATCTGTACCACCATTGGTTGGATCAGTACTCGAAGAGTGAAAGGCAATCGACTGCAAGGCAGTTTCATAATTTTCAGGTGTATCATTGCCGGTGAGGGTGAGTACACCAGTTCCTGAATTATAGCTTCCTGTAATATTAGGAGTGTTAGTAAACGATAAAACATCCTCATTATCAAAACCACTGATAATCGATATAACAGCACTCTTAATGGTTGGTGATTGTAGCTCAGTAACATTGAGCTTGTTATCTATCACTTCTCCTGCATCTCCGGCTAAATAGGTGATAGTATTGCCTGCTGTAATGGTAGGCGGAGTGAAAACATCGATCGTGCTTGTGGCAACTGCACTTGATTGATCTAAACTGTCTATTATCTGCCAAGAAATCGTGCGATGTAAATCTGTTCCGCCCAAGGTGGGATCCACACTATTGGATTCATATGTCACAGATTGCAAGGCTGCTTCATAATGTTCCACTGTATCGGGACCTATCAAAGAAAGAATTCCTGTATTGGAATCATAATTACCAGTGATAGTCGCTGTTGCGGTAAATGTTAAGAAATCATCCATATCTAAACCAGCGCTGATAGTGACTGTCGCACTTTTAATTGTTGATGTTGCAATACTAAGAAGCGTTAAACCACTTTCAATAAGCTGAGGGGGATCTAATGCAAGATAAGTGATAGTGCTGCCTGCATTGACTGTAGGAGGTGTTCTTACCTCTATGGTGCTAATTGCAGTATTACTGTTTTCACTCAAGTCATCAGTCACTAACCAACTAATGGTGCGTGATAAATCCGCCCCACCATTGGTTGGATCTGTACTGCTGGAGGAATATTTAATCGATTGTAACGCTGTTTCATAGTTGTCAGCTGTATCTGTGCCAGACAAAGTAAGTATACCTGTGCCAGCATCATAAACGCCTGTAATCGTCGCAGTATTGACAAAAGATAAAACATCATCCGCATCAAAACCACTTGTAATTGTAACAACAGCGCCAATGATGGTCGGTGATTCATGAACCGTTAACGTTAAACCACTGTCGATCACTTGCGCAACGCTATTAGCCACATAGGTGATGGTGCTATCTGCATTGATGTCTGGCAGGGTTCTCACCTCAATGATACTCAAGACCGCATTACTCAAATTATTTGTCACTTGACCATCATCAGCAATCCAAGTGATATCACGAAAAAGATTTGCCCCATTATTGGTTGGATCTGCGCTGCTTGATGAATAAGTGATGGAATGAAAAGCAGCCATATAATCGACAACACTTGCCGATCCCGTCAAGGTTAATACACCGGCAGCATAGCTGCCAGAAATGCCATTTTGATTGTTAAAGCTCAAAACATCGCCTGCAAAAAACCCTTGTGAAATAGAAATGGTAGCACCCTTCAATATTGGATAATCGATACTGGTGATCGAAATATTTGATTCAATAAGGAGAGGGTTGCTTAAAGCGACATATCTTACCGAGTCTCCTGCATCGCCTAGTACAGGTGGTAAACCAATGATGCTTATAGTCGAAGTTGCTGTATTGCTACCATCATTAGCACTGTCAAAAGCCTGCCAGGTAATCGTTCTAGTAAAGTTAGTGCCTTCGTTGGCTGGGTTATCACTGGTTGAGGAATAGGTAATGGTGCGAAGTGCCGCTTGATAATCCAAGACGCTGGCAATACCAGACAAAATCAATTCGCCCGTATTTGCATTATAATTACCCACAATACCGTTTTGATTAGTAAAGTTCAGCTGATCACCCTCAAAAAAGCCATTGGTAATCGAGACAATCACAGCATCGGTACCATTATTGCCAAGGGTTGGGAAAGGATCGCTTAAAGTAATCGCATTCTCAATCACAACGGCTGAACCGTCGGTCACATAGGTAACCGTACTGCCTGCGTTTGCAAGTACGGGGGGATCATTAAGAATGGTAACAACGATATTTGCTTGCGCAGTAGAACCATCACCGTCAAGGAAAGTAAGCGAATAGGTTTGTACGGCTTGACTGTCGGTGAATAGTATGGGATCGGATAAGGTGTAAGTATATTCCAAGGTCTTTAAATTAATAAGCAGCGTATTACCATTTAAGGAATCTGTGACACTGATGGCAGGATCTGAACCTATCGTTGTCGATTTGGTTGTCAATATTCCCGAATTCAACTCACCCGTCGCAGTGTGCGTTGCACCAGTGGTTGCTAAGGAAATAATAATAGGTGTTGTCAAATCGCGACCATCAGCACCAAAGACGCCGAGATCTCCTTTAACGACTAAAGTTGTATCACCCGTACCAGAACCGTTGGGCAAACCAGCCTCATAAACCGATCCACTGCTTGATTGCACTAATGGTGCATCATCATTGATGGTAATGTTTAATTGCGCACTTGCTGTTTGTCCTTGGCGATCAGTCAATGTGTAATCAAAATGGGCAATAGCTGGATCATTCATTCCAGATTTATTGGGTGATGTATTGTCAAAAGGGGCATTCAAATTATAAATGTATTGTCCGGTGACGGTGTCAACCAGTAATACGTTACCAAGTGAATCCTGAACCGCAATCACGGGATTTAATATCGAAGAGACTTCATAACCATTGGCTTTGGTAAATCCTTGTGCTTGTAAGTAAAGCACATCAGACAAGGTAAAATGGGTACTGGTGATTGACGATGTTACTGGAGCAACATTACTCACACCATCTAAAGATACTGTTGAAACAAAGCCACCATTAGCACCAAAATAACTACCATTCGCGAAGGGATTGATTTGGCCACCAACATCACTTGGAAGAACAGGTACAACGGTGCTATCAGGGCTAACAATTAAAATGCCATTTGATTCAAAGGGTGTAATTAAACTACCAGCGATTCTTTCTGGGCTATCTGGCTGTGCAGAACCCTCATTAGTATTACTAAAAATGTTGGATTCTGAAATTGCATGGCTAGGACCTTGAACATTTGCTACCGGCTTATCATCCAAAATTGGCAGAATTATATTACCTACACTGGTGTTGCCATTTCCACCTCTTACACTATATACAAATTGATCAAGCACATAAGTAAAGGGGCCAAAAATAAAATTAAGTGCCGAATCCACTACTGGCAACGATGCAAAATTAGCTGTTGGGTTAATGGCATTGTTAAGGGTATATATAAATTCCCCAAGCCTTGAACCAGAAGTAAATAATTCAAAAGAATTGCCATCGGCTGTCGTCAATATAACAGAATTTGCGGTATGAACAACGCTGCCACCTGCAATGTTAAGCGCACTTAACGAGGCATCAATTGCTGATATACCTGTGGTTGAAGAGGCGCCGACATTAAATGCACCTAATGGATTGCCATTAAAATTAGAGGAAAACAAATTGCCGTGAAATTCGATAGCATCATAAGTATTTAAATAAATTTCATGTGTTTTAGGGGGAATCCCATTAAGTCCATTAATAAGCTCTTGTGGTATATTAAAAAAAGTGAAAAATAAATAATCTGGTGTCACATCAAGATTAGGTGTGGTTGGTACAGCATTACCTGGTGATGGAATAACTGGAGTAAGTATGCTTGGTATTTCAGCAAATGAGGCTTGAAAGCCAAGATTCTGTGCGATAGAAGTAACAGAATCATCTTGATTTAGAAACAAAGAAAAATCTGCATTATTGAAGCCTAATATATTTGCCAAAGAAGTTACAAAGCCTTGAGTGTATACATTTGTTACTTGATAAACCCCTTCCACAGAAGGATCTATTGGGATGTCAAATAATTTTTCCCAGGCAACATTTAAAAAATCAACCTCTTCTTGTGCAGGTTGCTGTTCCATCAAGTACTTCGCAAAATCACTTGCCGGCATGAGAATATATTCATAAAAAGCTTCTTCCCATGAGTCAAGTATCGATTCATAAGGTATATTAGAAGATGCCAAAGGTATAAAGACACCTTCAAGGTTAATGTTCAAGTTAAACGAATAGTTTTCTTCAGATTGACTCTGAGCGCCAAAGGCAGTTAGCACCAAATGAGACGTTGAATTATTATCAATAAATGCAGGGATAATGTTGCCTTGTTCTAAATGAGATAACTTTGTATCTATTTTGTTTGACTTAATGCCATATACAACTTGGTCTTTAGTCATCGCACACCATTAATTGCAATTACAACTTCATAATTTCTGATTAAATTCTTATATTTAGATTTTTAAAATACCCTTACACTCAGTTTTGGTAAATTGTACTTTAGTACATTATATCATGGTGCTGCGGTATTTATGCCCAGTTTCGAGGATATCATCTATAATTTAATAAGGGTAATTACGTCAAGGGAGAACCACGTTTGTACATCAAGAGGATAATATTTTTATTAATGCTTTCCTTATTGATGCAAAATATGTTTGCACAACAAAATAAGGCTATTTTGCCAATACCTTATCCTCCTAGCGATAATCAAACTAAAGTTAACTTAGGTAAAATACTGTTTAAAGAAAATTTATTCTCTAAAAACAATACTTTATCTTGTAATAGTTGCCATATGTTGAATAAAGGTGGTGATGACAATATCCCAAAATATGTTGGCCTAGATAAAAAAATAGGATTAATTAATACACCAACTATATTGAATGCCAGCCTTAACTTTAGACAATTTTGGGATGGAAGAGTTAAAACTTTAGCTGCCGTGATAGAGGATCATCTACACGATCCCACCATCTTTGCTAATAACTGGGAAACTATTATTAATAGAATTAACAGTGATCCAAAATTATACCAGGCTTATCAAAGCGCCTACAACCATGCGATGTCGAGCACTGAAATCAAAGAAGCCCTAACACTGTATATAAACACCTTGCTCACGCCAGACTCTCCTTTTGATCGCTTTCTTCAAGGAGATAAATCAGCTCTTTCTGAAGAAGCTAAGAAAGGATTTGAGCTTTTTAAAAGTTATGGTTGTATCACCTGCCATCAAGGTCCTGGTATTGGAGGCAATCTATATCAAAAATTTGGCATCTACAAAGACTATTTTGCAACTAAAAAAACTATTAATAAAGCAGATTTTGGGCTTTATAATGTAACTGGCAAGCCCGAAGATAAGTATGTATTTGTCGTACCTTCCTTGCGAAATGTTGCATTGACAGCGCCTTATTTACATGATGGCTCTGCTGCGACCTTGGAAGAGGTCATTCAATTGATGGGAATTTACCAAGTTGGACAGCCCATCCAAAAATTTGATGTTCCCTATATCGTTAAATTTCTTCAATCATTAACAGGTAAACTGCCAAACGAATAACGTATGTTAAAACAGATGAATTTAAAAGAATCATTCGTTAACAGATTAACAAGACATAGCATTCCTTTTATTATTGCCGTAATTGTAGGCATTTATTATTTAAGCGAAATAAGGCCTTTTCCTTATGAGCATTATGAAAAATACATTAATGAATTGCAACGATACGATGCTGAGCTTAATGAATCCATTGTGTTGATTCGCTTTGGTGCTTTAAGGTATTATAATCCTATCGTTCAATCTCAAGATGGTACTAGCAACGTCCTTTCCATTATTAATGATCTACTCAAAAACAAACCAAACCCCACCATTGAAGCGAAATTAAATACTTTACAAAAAACTATTGAAAAAAAGCGCGAGTTAACCGATAAATTTGAACTTATCAACCCCATTTTATTGAATGCCATTTTAAATTTTTCAACTATTTTGAGTCAAATTATTGAATCTGAATCTAATACACAATTAGTAGAAAGCTGCTTAGAGAAAGACTATAAATCTCAACAAATAGATAAAGCAAATAACCTATTTCGCGGCATTCTTATTTATGTGAGCCATCGAACCGAAGAAAAACGGACCGATCTTACTCAACTTGTAGATGATTTAAAAAGTGCTCCTGAAAAATTACCAAAACTTGATTTAGCACTAGTTTATGCCGACAAAATTTTGGAATATCAGCCTCAGATGTCTAAAATAGACGAGGAATTATTTCAGGTTCCTGTTGTAGCGCAATCAAATCAATTGCAACAAACGTTCAATCAAGAATTTCAAAATTTCCAAGCACTTGGAGATAAATTTAGAATTATCCTTTACATTTTAGTCTTTACTTTGCTGCTTGTATTAAGATGGCTCTTCTCTCGCTTGCAAAATACAGTTGTTTCATTGAATGTTGAAGTGGTAGAAAAAGTTAAAGCACAAAATGCTTTAGCAGAAACTAATCGCCAATTAGAAAACAGAGTTGCCCAAAGAACGCATGAGCTGACAGTCAAGAATAGCGATTTAAATCAAGCATTGTCTGATTTGAAAGATGCTCAAGATCAATTGATTATGCAAGAAAAAATGGCTTCTGTAGGTATGTTGACGACGGGTATTGCACATGAAATCAAAAATCCATTAAATTTTGTTAATAATTTCTCAGACATTTCAGTTGAACTTGTCAAAGAACTTGATGAAGAGTTAAAATCCAATCAAGAAAAATTACCCCCAGAGACAACAAAATATATTGAAGAAATTCTTCAAGATCTTAAAACCAATTGTGCCAAAATCAAAGAACATGGGGTCAGAGCTGATAACATCGTTAAGAATATGTTATTACATTCACAAGCCTCAGGCGTTCAAAAAGAAATGATTGATTTGAAAACCTTAATGGATGACAATATTAAAATTGCACTTGAAAGTTTTAAAGCAAGCGCACAACATTTTGAGGTTAAGATAGATAAACAATATGATGAAAAACTTGAGAAAATCCTAGCGGCGCCTCAAGCCATCGGTCGACTTTTTATTTATATTTTGGATAACTCTTTTTATGCCTTAAGAGAAAAGCAATTAACGCAAGGCCAAAATTTTACCCCAACATTGACAATTGTCATAAAACAAATAACCGATGCCGTTCTTATTAAAATCAAAGACAATGGCACTGGGATCTCGAAAAAATCATTAGATAAAGTATTCGAACCATTTTTTACAACTAAACCTACGGGTAAAGGAAATACTGGTCTTGGATTATCTATCTGCTATGATACAGTAGTAAAACAACACAAAGGTGAGTTAAAAGTTACTTCAGAGGAAGGGGTATTCACTGAATTTACTGTTGTTCTTCCAACGGGCTCTAAAAAATCAGGAAACTAACTTTGGTAATATACTCGAACCGCTTTACTTTAGGCTAGGCGGCAAGCGAGTGAATCCCCAGAAGTGCACATTGAGTGCATGACTGGGGTAAGCAAGTAGCCAACAACGCCTAAAAGCAAAGTGGAAAGAGTATATGATGAAAACAAGGAAGTTAATCGTCAATTTAGCAATGGTATTAAGTGCAGGCATTATGCCCGCGCTATGGATGTCAACCAACGGGGCGAGTGCCGCCGCAGCAAGTGATACTAAAACTCAAAGCAATGCGCCTGCCACAAGCAGTGAAGCCTATTCCCCACTATCTCGTGAATACCATCTTAAAGCAGCCTTTTTACGCTACGTGGCAAAATTTGTAGAATGGCCACCAAATTCAATCTCTGGCGGAAATATCAATCTTTGTATCCTAGGATTAATCCCTTCTTTTGAAGCCATTAATTCTATTAACGGAAAAGATGCTAATGACAAAAAAATCGTTGTCACCAAGATCAGTGAAATTAATGAAGCTAAAGGAAAATGCCAGATTTTATTTGTCACCAAGACAGAGGAAGACAACATCTCAAAAATCATTAAAGCGACGGGCGATCTTCCTATTTTGACTTTTGGGGATATGGAGCACTTCGCTGAAAAAGGCGGTAATATGAATTTTTATGTATTAAACAATCGTCTGGCTATTATGATTAATCCACCAACAGTGGAAAAAGCTCAACTTAAAATAAGTGAACGGATGCTAAAAGTCGTCACGGTTATTCCACCTGTTGAGCAGTCAAAACGCCCTAGTAGCGGAACCTAATTGAGATATACTCTTTCCACTTTGAAATTAGGGGTTCCAACCTGTCACGCAGTTATATAGCTTAATGATCTTCGCTTGCAACCGAAAAGATCCCCGGCGCATTGCGTAAGTACCCTTTGTAGTCCATGCCATAACCAAAAACAAAGCTATCTTCTACTATCACGCCCGTATAATCCGCTTTTTGAACAGCATCACTGGGCCTGAATACATTTTTTTCAACTAAGACAGCAGTTTTAATCGCTTTAGCACCTTGGTTTTGGCAATAAGACACTATACCTGCCAAAGTAATGCCTCCATCAAGAATATCATCGACAATCAACACGGTTCTGTCTTTTAATGAAACTCTTGGTTTTGCTATCCATTGAAGCACCGAACCTCTTATTTCATCGCCATAACGCGTGGCATGAATGTAATCAACTTGCAGTGGAAAATCTAATAGCGTTAATAATTTACCCGTTAGCACAACACCGCCAATAAGAACACACAGTACAATTGGATTTTCATCAAGCAAGTCACGATGTATTACATTTGCCATCTGTTGCAATGCTTTTTCTACTTGAGCGCAACTATAAAGACATGCTGCTCTGGAAAAAACTTGTTTAATACTTTTCGCTGTTTGATGGTCAGGCATGTCTAGCATAAGTTCCCACATTATATAAAGTTATAAAACTTAATTTATATTAGGCTATTAGCTTAGGTGTTTTTGAACTCAACTGCAAGTGCAGGCTCTGGCCAAAATGGCTCAAGCGTTCGCAAAATATCATGTGCTTCCTGCCATTGTGCCGTTTTAGTTAACGTTTGCCATGGAAGGGGTTCACCTTGCGCCAAAAGGTTGGAACGTCGCTTTTGTGATAAAGGATGCTTATGATTCACGCTTTGTAGTGCTTCAATAGCACCTTGACGGTTGTTGCAGATTAGCACAAAGTCACAGCCTGCTTCTAAAGCCTGATTTGTGCGTTGCCCATAACTCCCTATACCTTTGGCTCCTTCCATCGATAAATCGTCACTGATAATAGTATGTTTAAACCCTAATTTTTGCCTTAAAATCGCTTGTAACCAATAGGCAGAAAAACCAACAGGGAAAGGATCAATTTGTGGAAAAACAATATGAGCAGGCATAATAGCACTGATGCCAAACTCAATCAGTGTTTTAAAAGGAAGCATATCCTTTTGTATTTGAAGCATTGAACGCGGATCCTGTGGCAAAGCAAAATGAGAATCCAATGTTACTGCGCCATGGCCTGGAAAATGCTTCCCAGTTGCTCTCATCCCCGCTTTACCCATCCCTTTTATATACGAAATGGCTAATAAAGACACTATTTTTGGATCTTGGTGAATACATCTATCTTTCATCACTTCACTCAGCCCAAGATCAAGATCTAAAACGGGTGCAAAACTCAAATCAACCCCTAAAGATCTCACTTCCAATGCCATTAAATAGCCCAATTTTTCACTGATTTCCTGAACTTTTGCCAAGGGATAAACATTAGCATCAAACAATTCGCCTAAAACTTTTAATTTAGGTAATAACGTACAACCCTTTTTAAAACGCTGAACCCGACCACCCTCTTGATCAACACACAATACCAAATCAGATCTCAAGGCCTTAAGCCGACTCGATAATTGCCATATTTGCTCGGGACTTTCGTAGTTACGGCTAAAGAAAATAACGCCACCAACTTGTGGGTGCAGAACAATCTCTTCCTCTTCCGGGGTCAGTGTTAAACCTTCGATATCAAGAATGACTGGCCCAATTTGGCTGCTCATCTTCCATCCTCCAAATTATTTCTTTAAAATTACTTAGATAGATAAATTTTTTATTGACTGGGCATTTATTCGACCTGTGAGTGTTAGATCACTAATGGCTTGGGGTACCGAAAGATCGCCGCAGTCATCTATTTTGCATAAGTGTCTGCGGCTCGAGGTTTGTGATCGCCAATTAGGTTAAAACTAATCTAGCGGGAGTATTAGTCGACTAATTCCTCTTCCAACATCATATTTGAAGCAGTTGCAACGGCAGGCATTTGAACTTTTCTATTCGCCAACCCTTCTAACCAAGCACGCAATTCTTCAGTTTGGCGCTGCGCTAATTTAGGATCTTTGAAGGTATGTGTTAACAAAAACATCCCTTGAATGCTTGAAATTAAATTAAGCGCTAAGCCATGAGCTTTTTGATCAAAGCTCAAAGCTCTAAATTGCTCTTCTGACCAAACCAATATATCGTGCAACAATTTAGCAGCTAGATCAGATAAAGCACCACCTTGCTTTCCTAACTCTTGGCAAAGACCACCAATAGGGCAACCAAAACGGGCCGTGACTTCTAAATTCTCCAAGCTATATTTGACAAGTGTCATTAAACGAGCCAATGGATCAGAAATTTCAGACCAAGAGGCTAATCTTTCAGACCATTCTGCTGCTCTTTTCTCAATCACAGCAATACCAATGGCTTCTTTTGTTTTAAAATAATAGTAAACGTTACCCAGTGGTACATCAGCCTCTTGAGCGATATCAGCAAGCGTCGTTAAGTTAAAGCCTTGCTGATGAATCAAGATCTTAGCGGCTTCGATTAATCTAATACGTTTATCTGTTTTCCGTGGCATAAGATTCATAGTCCATTTACCTGTGGGTAATTTCTATCACCTAATACGATGCTTGCCATACAACTGCAAACATCCTAGGAAAGTTGAAATATCCACTACCTATACTACTTATGGCTAAAGACTAATTGGACAGTAGCCATAAACCCCTTTTTCAAGCGTTTCACTAACTCAGCAGATTATACAAAATCGTAGCGAATTTGGATACCCACAAGATCAGCAGATCCTTTATACTCACCTTTTAAGGTTGCATGAGTAATCGGGGTATCTGATCCTGCAATAAATGGTGCTCTCTCGTTTATAGAAGCATCATCAAAGAAGAGATGGGCGTAACCAAAGTCTATACGAAACGCTTCATTCACTGTAAATGCACCACCCAAAGCTACCCAGACGCGATCTTCATCAGGTAATCTTGCAGTGCGGAATTCATCCCGAATTGGTGATTGATCGTAAGCGGTTCCAATTCGGAACAACCAATTAGCATCATGAGTATAAACTAAACCAAGTGCAACCCGTCTGGAATCTTTAAAATGCTCCCAAGTATCTGTATCTATTCCTGAGGTAAAGTCTACTGGAAGATTTCCTGCAAAAATAGGAAGACCTCTATTGGGTTCAAAACGTAATCGTAAAGTATGCACGCGACTCCAATTGGTCCAAGCTGCATCTGCTGTTACAGCAAATTGATCAGTAAAGCAGTGAAACAAGCTGGCAGTCCAAGTTTCAGGAAAAGTAAGATGTGATCTAACACGATTAAGCGTATAAGTGCCTTCTGCTGGACCAAATCCAAATATGGTGCCATTGATAAGCGGAACCAAGCTCTCACTATTGCCTTCAGCATGATAATTTATGTGTGAGCGGTAGGTGATACCAAGGCGTGTTGAAAGTCTCGGTGTCCATAATACACCTGCGTGCCAACCATACCCCCAACCTTCTGCATGATTCTTTTGAAAACCATCTGTGGCAACGGTACCGGTTCCCGTTCTAGCCTCTAAGATGGCTTTGCCCCATAAAGCATCAGCACCAAACCCAACGGCAAAGCAAGGAGAAAATTCATAGGCAATGCTTGGACTAAAGTCTACTGTTTGTAACTTTGAGTTGGTTGCAAGATACCGTGCAATACTATCTTCATCGTAATGAGTATTGAGACCAAAAGGCGTTGTGACATTAAAACCAAAGATCCATCTGTCATCGATACGTTTTGAAAGATGGAAAGTAGGAACGAAGTTAAGGGTACCAGGATTGTCTTCATTGCTACCTCTGACAGCGAACGGTGTCAGATTGATGGGAAAGGCAGGATTAAAAGAGCTCGTTGCAGTGGCAGTTAAATCAAAATCCCCTTGAATGAGGATGCCACTTAGAACCACTTCGCTTTCACCAAGTCTCGTCAAACCCGCAGGATTATAGTACCCAGTACTAGCATCTTCAGCTAAAGCAGCAGTACCACTGTAAGCCAAACCTAGATTTGTCACATTTTGTTCTAGCAATGCAAAGCCTGAAGCAAATACTTGGCTGGAGAGACAGCTGAAAACCAAGCTTGAGCTTAATATTGCAATTTTTGTTTTATTCGTAGTGTCCCAGTTCCTGGCCACGTTTATTTACTCCCTTAACTAAAAGAAAAGTACCATGCTCTGTTGTGGCATAAGGTATTGCATAATTGTTTTGACAATCAACTCATGCGCATTGACTCTGGAATCATACTTTACCGAGATACTTGCCATATGTGAATGCCCTACGACAAATTAAATAAATCTTTTCTAAATTTTTCACTGGGTGGAAAACGTCCCATCCAAACTTTAAGTACCAAGTTAAAAAACTCATCACCTTTAATGTTGCCTTTTATTGTACCTTTGATTATTACTTTTGTTCCTTCATTAGGAACATAATCTAATACTAAGGTATCACCGTTTTGCACGGGCGAATCAATCATTTTAAAAAACTGACTAATATTAATTTGTTCTCTCTCGATAATATCAGGCGGATTATTTTCCTTTATACCGGCTTCCCAATATTCCTTGAGATTATCGACAGTACCTATAAAATACAACCACATTCTTTTAGGACCTTTATCTAAAATTGCTTGTTGGGGGGTGCTAATGGGATTGAGGGAATAAAACGCGCCTAGATAATTATCTTTAAAATATAATTTGTGCAGCGCAATGCCTCTGAGCGTCAGTACATCACCCGTTTCTTCCAGCACAACCGATCGAGGAATATCTTGTTTCGTGTATTCACTATTAGCAGCAAAAAGTGGTTTTTGTATAAGTAATCCGTGGAACAATATAAAAAGTGTAGCGCTGCAAATGATAAGAAAAAATTGATGTGCTGTTTTAAACATAAAACCAAATTTTGCAGAAGTGCCTTAATACTCTTTCCAGTTTAAATTTATGCTTTGATCAAGTTAGAAAATTTACAGTAACTCAAATATACCAGCAGCCCCCATCCCAGTTCCTATACACATGGTAACCATACCATATTTAACTTGTCGTTGCCGAGCACCATAAATTAATTTGGTTGCAAGAATGGCTCCGGTTGCCCCTAAGGGGTGGCCTAAAGCAATCGCACCTCCTTGAGGATTAATCTTATTTTCAGGTAAACCAAGTTCCTTAATCACGGCCAAACTTTGTGCTGCGAAGGCTTCATTGAGCTCAATCCATCCAATATCCTTTAAACTAATTTCAGCTTGATTTAGCACCAATGGTATCGCTTTGATGGGGCCAATACCCATAATCTCAGGTGCAACGCCAGCAACGCTAAATCCTCTAAATTTTGCCAAAGGTTGGAGTTGATATTCAGAAATAACCCGCTCGTTCGTTAAAAGTAAAGCGCTTGCCCCATCAGTCATCTGCGAACTATTCCCTGCTGTAACGGATCCTTTCAGTGAAAAAACAGATTTTAATTTTGACAATGCTTCCAAACTTGTATCCGCTCTTGGTCCTTGATCTTGCAAGACTTCCTGTATTTGCGTCTTCACTTGACAGGTCGTCAGACAAGGTAAAGACGTTTCTACTTGTATAGGAACAATCTGTTCACTAAATGCTTCACTGTGAATTGCTGCTAGCGCTTTTTGATGACTTGCTAAAGCAAAAGCATCTTGCTCTTGCCTTGAAATCTGCCATTGCTTCGCTACATTTTCAGCAGTGATCCCCATGCCAAAGGCTATCCCTAAATTTGCTTTATTCTCAAAATAACGATTATTCGCGCTAAAGCTGTGACCACCTAAAGGCACCATACTCATGCTTTCAACACCACCAGCAATGACCACCTCGCTTAAACCAAGTGCAATTCTATCAGCGGCCATGCTAATAGCTTGTAAACCCGAAGCGCAAAATCGGTTAATAGTCACGCCCGGAACAGTTTGAGGAAACCCTGCTAGTAGTGCTGCAATTCGAGCAACGTTCATACCTTGTTCGGCCTCTGGCATCGCACAACCAATAATAACATCTTCTATTTTATCAAGCCCTAATTGAGGTACTTTTTGCATCAAGTTTTGCAAAACAGCTGCTAGAAGATCATCGGGTCTTTTGTTACGAAAAACACCTTTAGCTTTTCCAAGAGCTGTACGTCTTGCTGCAACAATATATACGTCTTGAATTTGTTTTACCATATACTCTTTCCACTTTGAATTTATGCTTTTACTTGTTTACTCACCCCAGCCATGTACAAATACAACGCTACTCGCCTGGGGATTCGTTAAACGTAGATTAATTTCTTAGAGGTTTACCTTTCTCTAACATGTATTTTATTCTGTCAAAGGTTTGTGGCATTTCTAACAATTCTATAATGGCATCTCGTTCTAGTTGACACATCCAATTCTCATCGACGAGTGAGTTTGCTTCTACTTCTCCACCACAAAGGACTTTTGCTAAAATGCAACCAATACGATAATCATGGGAGCTAATAAAGCCGCCTTCGACTAAATTTATTAAATAAGTCTTAAAATTAGCTATCCCAGGTTTTCCTGCAACAGGAAATTTTGCTGGCAACACTGGCGTGTAAGCACTATCTGCCAAAGCAGTTGCTTGCTTTATCCCCATGAATAATAATTCATCAGCATTCATCACTATGGTATCTGCTGTCTGCAAATAGCCTAGTCTTTTAGCATCCATCGCACTCATAGAAACTTGTGCCATAGCTATTTGCTCAAAATAAGGACGCAGTGAGTCATAAACATTGCCTTTGATAGCTTTTTTTGCTGCGCGAAGTGCAAGCTCTTTACAACCACCACCTGCTGGTATAATGCCAATAGCAGTTTCAACCAAACCAACATACGATTCAAAAGCAGCCACAATATGTGTGGTATGCATACTTAGTTCACAACCACCACCTAATGTTAAGCCTCGAATGGCTGCTATCGAAGGCACTTGAGCATATCTTAACGCGAGTGCTGTTTGTTGAAAAAGAGCAACAATCTTGTCAAGATTATTAACTTGTTTTGATTTAAGCCCTTCAACGATTTCTGGTAAATTAGCACCAACACTAAAATCGATACCATGACGTTGCCATAAAACAAGTGCATCATAATCGACTTGAACACGAGCAATCGCTTCTTGAATACCTTCTAGTACTTCTGTTGTAATACTATTCTTTTTTGTTTTAAAACTCAGTACTGGGATCTTATCTTGCCATTTCCACAGTCTAATTGCTTGAGTTTCAAAAATGGTATCACCTTCCCTTGGTTGGGCAGTCAAAATATGATCTGGGAAATATTGTCGATGATAAACTGCTAATTCAGAACCACCTAGAAAAATATTTTTTTCTGGGCAATAGCTTTTACCTTCTTGATATGGTCCATTGTTCAATTCTTTTATCCAATCAGGCAAGGTCGCTTGAGACATGGTTTTACCCATCTTTTTATCTTGAGCAATTTTTTGAAAAATAGTCTGCCAAGAGGCCTGTTGCCATGTTTCAAATGGACCTTCTTGCCATCCATACCCCCAGCGCATCGCCAAATCAATGTCTGCAGCAGTTGAAGCAATTGATTGCAAATGATAGGCACAATAATGAAATAAATCTCTAAAATGACACCAAAGTAATTGTGCTTGCGGATCATTTGAAACAGAAAGCATTTCAAAGCGCATCGGCAAAGGATGTTGTAAAATAGATAAAACTTCGTTGTTTAAACGATTACTAATGGGACGATAAGCTTTATCATGATGATCCCACACTAAAATTTGATCTTGCGATTTCTTATAAATACCTACACCACGTTTCTGACCTAATGACCCTTTATCAATCAACTCTTTTATCCACACTGGTAATTCAAAAAACGAATACCATGGATCCTCCTGCAGATCTTTTTTTAGGGTATTTACTACATGAGCCATCGTATCTAAACCAACAACATCCATCGTTCTAAAAGTTGCACTTTTTGGTCTTGCAATTAATGGACCTGTCAATGCGTCAACAATGTCAGGGGCAATAGAAAGTTCATGACTATGATGTAAAATACTCAAAAATGAAAACACACCAATTCGATTGCCAATAAAGTTTGGGGTATCTTTAGCAAAGATAACTCCCTTTCCTAAATGAGTTACTAAAAATGTTTCTAATTGTTTTATAAGAAGCGGCGGTGTCTCAGGATGAGCAATTACTTCGACTAGCTTCATATAACGAGGTGGATTAAAAAAATGAATACCACAAAATCGTTTTTGCAATGCTGAATTTAACCCTTTTGCTAAATCATGAATGCTTAACCCTGAAGTATTGGTTGCCAAAATCACAGATGGCGAAAGATAAGAACTAATTTTTTGATATAGCTGTTGTTTGTAGTCAATCTTTTCAGCAATTGCTTCAATCACTAAATCGCATTGTCGCAACTTTTCTAAGTCTGCATCATAATTTGCCGCAATAATATAATCTTCCATCCCTTGTATACCAAAGGGAGCCGGTTTTAGTTTTTGCAAGGATTTAAGCGATTCATTGACAATTGCATTCTGATCTGATTTTTCGGCAGGCAAATCATATAAGATGGTTTGGATACCTGCATTTATTAAATGAGCTGCAATTTGCGCGCCCATAACACCTGCGCCCAACACAGCTGCTTTTTTAATAACCAATTTATCATCGTTCACGCTTGCTCTCCTAATTCCCAACCCTTATCAGGAGCAAACCGAGCGCCATATCTTGCTTCTAAGGTTTTAAGCTGCTCTAGCAAAGTTTGCAACCCATGGGAATGAGCATAATGTAGCGGGCCACCTCTAAAGGGAGGAAACCCAAACCCAAAAATACATCCTGCATCAAGCAGATCAGCATCACTCACAATCTTTTCACGTAAACAGGCTATTGCCTCGTTAAGCAACCTAATAACGAGTCTATCTTTTATATCATTTGGTATTGTTTCTGTTGGCAGCAATTTTGGTTTTAGTGCTCGCTTCTTTTTATATTGATAAAACCCTTTTCCTGTTTTTTGCCCTAATTCTCCCTTTGCAACACATGTTTTTAATTTTTCAGGTACTACGATATCTTTGCTTGTAGCTAATTTTTCTAATGCTGCTAAACAAATATCTAATCCAACTGCATCTGCCAGTTCTATTGGTCCCATCGGCATACCAAATTCAGTTGCTGCCTTATCAATAATCGTTGGCGAAACCCCTTCCTCTAAGAGTGACATCGCTTCCAACATGTAGGGGAACAAAATACGGTTAACTAAAAATCCTGGTTTACTTTTGACAACTAAAGGCAATTTATCAATACGTCGAACAAATGCACCCGCTTTGTCAATTTCAGCTTGGCTCGTTGATTGACTTCGTACTATTTCTACCAATGGCATTTTGGCTACTGGGTTAAAAAAATGAATTCCAATAAGTCGATGTGGGTTATCTAGCACCATACCTATTTCTTCCAAAGGAATAGTAGAAGTGTTGGTAGCTAAAATTGCCTGGGGCTTTGCTGACTTTTCCAACATTGAAAAAAGTTCTTGTTTTGCTTGCAATTTTTCCGTAATCGCTTCAATAATAATATCCGCTTTACTTATTCCAATTCCTTTGGGATCAGGCATTAGCCTATCCATAACTTGTTGTATAAGATGTTTTTCTTTGAGTTGCTTCATGGCTAAATCATAGGTTCGCTTAACCGCATTCCCTATCAGATGAGGGCCTTGATCTTGCAAAGTAACATTAAAGCCTTTTATTGCACACCAAGCAGCAATATCCCCACCCATAACGCCAGCACCAATAACATGAATATGCTGTGGTTTATACTCAATATTTTTACCTAAGGATTTAAGCTGTTCTTGTAAAAAGAACACTCGAACCAAATTGCGGGAAGTTTCAGAAACAAGCAATTCACCTATCGATTCTGCTTCTACATCCATTGCTTTTGGCAATGTGATACCGTTTTCTACCCAATTTTCAATAATTTTAAACGGTGCTGGATAATGTGTAGGATTTACTTTTTGTTTTAATTTTTGCTTTATTAAATTACCTAATATCTTTCTAGATAATCCATAATTAGTATATTTTTGCCATTCAAACTTTGGCTTGTCAATAGAAGCTAAGGCATAATGTCTTGCAGCCTTTAAAAGAAGACGCAATGGTAAAGCTTCATGGATGATCCCCATTTTTTTTGCTGATTTTGCTGATAACGTTCTACCAGATAAAATCACTTCCATTGCCGCTTTTGCGCCTATCAATTTGGGTAAACGTACTGTTCCACCCCAACCAGGCTGGATCCCTAACTTCACTTCAGGTAAGCCTAAGCGTGTCTTAGGTGAGTCGTGGGCGATTCGATAATTACAAGCCAGTGTTAATTCAAGTCCTCCCCCAAGACATACGCCGTCTATTAGCGCAATTGTGGGTATTTTAAGCTGTTCTAGTTTATTAAATATTTTTTGACCTTCACGAATTAGTTCTGTTGCTTCTTGTGCATTAGACAAAGATTTAAATTGTGAAATGTCTGCGCCAACAATAAATCCTGATTTCTTGCCAGAGGAAATAATAAGTGCTTTAATTTCCGATTGCTCATTGATTCTATCTAGAATCTGATCAAATTCACGTAAAGTGCTTTCATTTAGGCTGTTTACGCTACTATCTTTTCTATTAAAAGTTAACCAAAGTATATTGTCTTCATTAATTTCTAAAGACCAGTGATTTAAATTAGGTACCATGATTTATCCTTGTACTTGTATACTCTTTCCACTTTGCTTTTAGTCGTTGTTGGCTGCGCTCACTCACCCCAGTCATGCGCTCAATGTGCACTCCTGGGGATTCGTTCTCTTGCCGCCTAGACTAAAAGCAAACTGGCGCGAGTATGGATCGAAAATTTCGCTATTTTCAATCATTATTATTTGTTACACGCTCTATTAATATTGCACCACCTTGGCCTCCACCAATGCACAAACTTGCCAAGGCTCGTTTTTGTTTATTTTTTTCTAGCATATGAGCACAATGCAACACCAAACGTGTACCACTTGCCCCAACAGGATGTCCCAAAGCGATGGCACCGCCTTGAGGATTAAGCTTTTCGCTGTTAATTTCACCCATTTTTTCTTTTAATCCTAAAAACTTACGACAGTATTCATCATCATCCCATGCTTTGACACAAGCTATCACTTGTGCAGCAAAAGCTTCATTTATTTCAATATGATCAATATCATTCAATGTCAAACCATGATTTTTTAATATAGGTGTCATTGCATAGATTGGGCCAAGCCCCATAATAGCAGGATCTAGTGCTGCCCATTGAATATCTACAATTCTAGCTAAAATAGGTAACTGATATTTCTCGACCGCGGCTTGACTTGCTAAAATTAATAAAGCAGCGCCATCACTAATTTGAGAGCTATTTCCCGCAGTTATGGAGCCAAATTTTTCAAACACGGGTTTTAACTTGCTAAGTTTTTCAAGAGAAGATGAAGGACGCACCCCATCGTCTTGTTCAAGCACGCTGCCATCTTGCCCATAAAGAGGGATTATCGTTTCATTTACACCATTTGCTTGAGCCTTTGTTGCTTTTTGATGACTTAACAACGCAAATTGATCCATTTGTTCTCTACTAATATCAAACAAATAAGCGAGTTCTTCAGCAGTTTGCCCCATGTTCATATTAACAATAGGATCCGTTAATCCTTTTAATAACGCAATAATAGGAACTAAATATTGTGGTTTAAATTTAATTATCGATTTTAATTTAGTGGGAAAATCTCGTGCTTGTTTCATGCTTGCTAGCCAGCGCGTCATTTGATTGCTCAATAGCAACGGTGCTCGGCTCATTGCCTCACATCCCCCTGCCAACACAATATGAGCTTTGTTTTGACGAATAAACTCTGCTGCAGAATCTATAGCTTGTAAACCCGATGCACAATTACGTTGTACCGTAAATGCTGGCACAAAAGGCCCACATCCTAATCTAAGTGCAATCACTCTTGCAATATTTGCTTCATTTTCACTCGGTGCTGCACACCCCATCACAACCTGATCAAATTTTTCAGGAGCAAATGATTGTCGCGCTAGCAAGGCTCTTCCAGCATTCACAGCCAAATCAGAAGCAGAAAATGGTCCTGGACCTTCCTTCATTTTCAAAAATGGTGTTCTCGCACCATCAACAATGTAAACCCTTTCCTGTGTGAATTTATTTTGGTGTTTCATTTTGTTTTTTTCCTAAAAAATATTCTGAAGTAAATTCATCGACCGCTATTGCTTTTTTATGCAAATTTTCATATTCAATTAGCATTTCTACTTCTTCCTGGGTTAGGATTTTCTTTGATATTGCTAGGACAAGTTTGTCATTAAAAGATAATGTTTTATCGATTTCTTTTTGTTTAATCGCAAGATCCATTTTAGCCTTGAAAGGTTGTACTTTGAGTAATTGATTATAAGTTGCCTCCATTAATCCTGTAGGATCTTGCTTAGTTCTGCCTATATAACATAGACTTGTTAATCTATTTCTTAAGTCGGGAACTTCTTGTGTGCCTTTTGCACATTCATGATAAATGATATCCTTTGGTAATGAAAAAACCTTGCCAAATGGAAAAATAAACCATTTTAAAAAAGAACCAACATAGGGCTTAGGAAAATTATTAAAAAGACCATAAAAAGCTTCTTGCGTCTCAAATAAACACATTTGCAATGCCCAAGTCACTAAAGGCCAATCGGAATCCTGATTTCCCTCATCGTGGTAATATTTTATTGTTGCAGCAGCCATATAAAGCTGACTTAGCACATCTCCTAATCTTGCTGAAGTATTTTCTTTTCGTTTTAAAGAACCCCCTAAGCTTAACAATGCAATATCTGTGGCAAATGCTAAAGCCACGCTCAACCAATTCAACTTTTTAATGTAAACTTTTGTCTTATGATTGGTTGGCACAAAGCTTAAATATCCACAGCTTACTGCAAAAGTAAAACATTTTACCGCATTAGAAATAAAATATCCTATGTGACTGATTAAGCTTTTATCAAATAATTTTAAGGCTTCTTCTTTATCTGTATTATATAATTGCGCTGCTTGGAGCTCTTTTTTAACATAAGGATGACAACGAATAGCACCTTGGCCAAAAATCATTAAGCTTCTTGTTAAAATATTTGCACCTTCAACAGTAATGCTAATGGGAATAGCTTGATATCCTCTCCCTAAATAGTTTGACGGGCCAAGCATGATGCCACGCCCGCCATGTATATCCATGGCATCATTGATAACTTTCCTTGCCATTTCAGTCATATGATATTTTGCTATAGCCGTTGCGACAGAAGGTTTAAATCCCTGATCAACCCCACAAGCCGTTAAAGAGCGTGTTGCTTGTAATAGATAAGTCAATCCAGCAATACGAGCCAGTGGTTGTTCTATCCCTTCAAAAGTTCCAATGGATACACTAAATTGTTTTCGAATAGCACAATAAGCAGATGTCATTCTAAGCGACAACATCCCTGTCGCTGTGCTTAGCGCTGGTAAGGATATTCCCCTTCCAGCAGATAAGCATTCCATCAACATGCGCCAACCCGAGCCCGCCATTTTTGCACCACCAATTATCCATTCTATTGGAACAAAAACATCTTTGCCACGAATAGGACCATTCATAAATGCCATATTCAAAGGAAAATGACGTTGCCCTATCTGAACACCCGGATGATTTGTTGGGATAAGACATAAAGTGATACCTACTTCGATTTTATCAAAAAGTAAATGATTGGGATCGTATAATTTAAATGCTAAGCCAAATACTGTTGCAACTGGTGCAAGTGTTATATATCGTTTATCAAAATTTAAACGGATCCCAATCACTTCTTTGCCTTCATGATTTCCTTTGCAAACAATTCCATTATCTTCAATGGCACTGGCATCTGAACCTGCCTCTTTGCTAGTTAAAGCAAAACAAGGGATTTCATCACCACAAGCAAGCCGTGGCAAATAATGCTGCTGTTGCTCGATAGTACCGTAATGCAATAGAAGTTCTGCAGGCCCTAATGAATTAGGAACCATTACCGTGACAGCTGCACTAATGCTGCGCGTAGCTATTTTAGTAATGACACAAGAATGAGCAAATGCTGAAAATCCTAAACCACCGAATTCTTTTGGAATAATCATGGCGAAAAATTTTTCCGCTTTGAGAAACGCCCAAATTTCTGGTGTTAAATCACTCAGTTCATGAACAATTTTCCAATCCTCTAGCATGCGACAAAGTATTTCAACTTTTTCATCGAGAAAGGCTTGTTCTTCTGGTTTTAAGTTTGGCTTTTGCATGGATAAGAACTGTTTCCAATCCATCGTGCCTTGTAAAAGATCTTTTTCTAACCAGACACCACCCGCTTCTATGGCTTGTTGTTCTGTTTGGCTCATCAAGGGTAAGGCACCCCTAAACCAAGTGAAAATTTTTTCATCAAGACGATAACGAAGAGGAGCGATATTTACTACCAACGCTATGAAAATAAGCAACGGCCATAAAAACCAAGCTGAATAATTTACCCAATGCAAACACGTTAAGCTGTATAAAATTATAGCGATAATAAACGGCCATAACCAACGTGGAATACGATAGAAAGCAATGGCCCATACTAATAGTAATCCTAAAAATACCTGGGAAAATCCACTCATATGAAGCTCCCTTTCTATCTTGAAATGGTAATCCCATTCATGTTAAATAACTAACGAAGATAGTCTATGCACGGAGTATAGTAAGTTTAAACTACTGTGCAGCTTAATTTAATGTCAACTTCATCTTTAATCTTCTGATTTCAAAAGAAATTAAATCGTTGATTTACACACCTTTGTTTATTAGATGACACGACAGTTAAAGTAGTGATATCTTATTATTAAGAAAACGAAACAAAACATGGAAAAAGGCCTTAACACCTTAAAGGAGAAGTTAATGCGTCACCATGAACGCCCTAATATTGGAGAGTGGTTTAAAAACCAGGAATATAACAGCATCTTTGAAGTGGTTGCTTCGGATGAATTTGATGACTACGTGGAAGTACAATATTTTGCAGGAGAAATTGAAGAATTTGATCTTGAAACATGGTACGAACTAGATTTGAAAAAAATACCAGCACCTGAGGATTGTTCGGGCCCGTTTGAAGTCCCACGTGAAGATTTAGGGTATGCTGATGATACTATCCATCCAGAGGATTGGTCAGGACCATTGACAGAAATTGAGCCAAAAGATTAGTTTTTAAAACAAACTAAATCTTGCATTGCACTAAATTTTGCTAATTTCATGATCTCATTTTAATATTAATGTATAAATTAAATTATGATATGTCCTAGAAATTCGTTATATTTTTAAAGTAGTGAGCGTAGTTGGCGAACTCTAGATCCGGTAACTCAGTTTCTGTATCTTTGAACAGGGAAGCAAGTTATGCCTACAAGTTCCACTTCTCAAACCATGAATCTCACTCGTCGCCAATCTGAAGTTCTCCAAGTCATACGAAATCATATTGAAAAGACCGGTGCACCTCCAACGCGAGCAGAAATAGCAAGAACTTTGGGCTTTCGCTCAGTGAATGCTGCTGAGGATCATTTAAAAGCACTCGCACGCAAAGGTGCAATAACCTTAGCACCTGGCACATCGCGAGGGATCCAATTAGCTAAAGAACATGGAATAGGCTTGCCTATTGTAAAAACTCTCAGTGTAGATGGACCCATTTTTGCTGAGAAAAATTTTGATGGCAGGATGCGTATACAGCATGAATTTTTTACTCCTAAACCAGATTACTTATTACAAGTACAAGGCATTGGTTTATTAGGTGCTGGAATTAAAGATGGAGATCTACTTGCTGTGCACTGCTGCGATCAAGCAGAAAATGGCAAGATTATAATCGCTCGTGTTAATAATAAAATTGTTGTACGAAGATATTTTCGTCATGGCGATCAAATTGAATTAAGAGCAGAGAATACGGATCATTCTCCAATTTATTTGAATGCAAACATTCAACCCCTTGTTATAGAAGGGATCGGTGTAGGCGTAATCAGAACAACCAGCTTATAAATAAAACTTTAAGCTAGTTCTTTTCTAAAGCAAATTAAGGCGTTGTAATCTTCGAACGCCTTTTCCTTTTTTTCCCAATTACTAATGGTTGGTTTTTTAACATAGGCTTCTGCAGCATAAGCATAAGCGCGATATAATTTTTGTTGCGCTTCAATACGTTGATTTGTTCCTTGTTTAGTTTCCACCATCCACCTCTTTTAACCCAAATTCGGATTTCAAGATGCATCATATGATATTTAGGGTGTAATCGCAAAGCTTCTTTAGCAAAAATCTATTATGTAAAGGGCAAAAGACTTACATTCTAACTGGATAATTTATCCTTTGTTAGCATAATGATTGAAACAAATGATAGTTGGACTATATACTTATTAAATACACTTTAATAATGGTTTTAACTATGTCTAAAAAAGGTGTAAGTGCGCTCGACAAAACACCAAGCTGGCTTCAAGTTTTAATTAACCCGAGCATTTTAGAACAACATCGAGCACTTCAAAGAAAAGAGCTTGCCCTTCAAAAAGAAAAATTACGAATGCTTAATATGAAATCAGTTAATACCTCTTCTCAGGAAAATTTATTTTCTTTAAAGCAACTTGGAGGACATTATCAGTGCATCATCATAAAAGATAATTTTCCTAAAGGCACTGAACTACAATGGATCCAAACAATTAAATCCATTGACTATAAAAATAAGAAAAATCAAATGTCTCAAGAAAATATACTACGGGAAATTGAGAACATCCAACCTGCTAAAGCAAAAGAAACTATTGAGAAAGTAATTCAAGAGGATACTAAAGATCAAAAAGTGCATGAAAAAAGAGAGATTAATAGAGAAGGATTTTCAACCTATGTTTTTAATTCGCTGGAAAATTCCCCTTCAAAATCAATAATCATTCAACTCGTCAATTCAAAAAATGATACTGCTCCTCTTGCTTTAGTACAATTAGAAACTCATGATCTTTGGCTGCATGACCCAAAATTAAAATGCTCTCTTTTTTTTAAAAATACAGATATTGTGGGCTTTAAAGATTTTTTGATAAACCATGTTCAAACAAATCATAAAGAATTTAATCAAGTCTCTATTATTCAGCTTGGGAACAAAGAGAAACACCATTTAGAACGCAAAAGTACTCATCAAAACGTAGATAAAACTATCCCTATTAAACGACAAGAAATATTAAAACAACCTCAATTACAGCAAACACCAAAAATGCAAGAAGTTCAAAGCGAACAAAATAGCAAACCTTCAAAACCTAAGCACAAATAACAGGCTCAACCAAATTGTATTTTAAAAACGCATCTATTAAATCATGTCCGTGCTCTGTCAAAACAGATTCAGGATGAAATTGTACACCGATGAGGGGATAAATTTGATGTTGGATCGCCATAATTTCATTTTGCATGCTAAGAGCTGTTATTTTTAAATTTGAAGGTAAGGATCCATTTTTTACTATTAAAGAGTGATATCTTGCAACCGTCAGCGGATTGGGTAATTCTTTGAAAATACCCTGAGCATTATGAAGGATCTTATCTGCTTTACCGTGCATTGGGAATTTTGCTCTTATCACTTGTGCGCCACAGGCTTGCGCAATGGCTTGATGCCCTAAACACACTCCTAATATAGGAATAGTAGCCATAAAGGTTGAAATTAATTCCAGGGAAATCCCCGCTTCTGTCGGAGAACACGGTCCCGGTGATATAATAATGTGGCTAGGTGCCATTTTAATAATGTCTGCCAGCTTTATTCCATCATTTCGGTAAACGACTGCTTCATAGCCTAATTCGATGACATATCGACTTAAATTGAAGACAAAAGAATCATAATTATCAATCACTAAAACCATCATGACTGCCTAAATAAAAATTAGCTAGTAAAATAAATATTTTGACGCCGCCTAAGCAAAGTGCGAAGCGTATATGCTCGGTCACTTTGAAATTAGGAAAAAACGATATCATTGCGAGGAGCGATGCGACGTGGCATTATAATTTTCATACTGTAATAATATTATATATATTCTTCTCGTCCAAAAATAGTTCATTCACTAACAATATTTTTGATGGACAAATAAAGATAATGCGGCAAAGCCCCCTCCTTCTAATCCTATTTCTATGTGCCTACCTATTGGTTTTGCAAACAGCAAAAGCAACATCTGTTGAAACAAATGACTTAGCAGAACAACGTGAGATTTTCATTCGCGCAGAGCATGCCTTAAAAAACTATGATCACGCAAATTATGTTCGACTTTCGCAAAAAATTACTTCCTATCCACTTTACCCTTACTTAATATTTTATGAATTAAAACAAGATATCCAACATCAGACCCTCAATTTGCATACCTTTGATAAAATCAAGCAGTTTCAAACCAAATTTCCAGATTTTCCTTATAATACAGTGTTAGACGAACTTTGGCTGGCCAAGCTTGC
This sequence comes from Pseudomonadota bacterium, assembly GCA_018242045.1. Classification (GTDB taxonomy): domain Bacteria; phylum Pseudomonadota; class Gammaproteobacteria; order Berkiellales; family Berkiellaceae; genus Berkiella. Next base: position 125,918 of record JAFECR010000011.1, read on the forward strand.
CAAAAACAAAAATTGGGCACAATTTATCAAAGACTACCACGGTAAACATAATAATGAACTCTCCTGTTATTATCATCTGGCTCAATTTCATCTCACCAATGAAACAACTCATTTACACAAAGCAAGCAGTTTTTGGCTAGTTGGTCACGCACAACCCAAAGGATGTGAACAGTTATTTTCAGCTTGGTTCAAAAGTGGCGAACTTAGCCAACAACTGATTTGGGATAGATTTAGCCTAGCGCTTGAACAAAAGAATGATGTCCTTGGAAAACAACTCCTGAAGTTTATGTCTTCTAGCCAAAAAATGACCGCTGAGCTTTGGCTCAAAGGCGCAAAAGATCCTAAATTGCTTCAATCAGATAATTTTCTGAATGCGAATGTACCAGAAACATACAAGATTCAAATAATGGCTAATTGTCTACGGCGCTTAGCAAAACAAAATGCCATTGAAGCTTTTAATTGGTGGCAAACACACCAAAATAGTTTTTCTTTTACTGAGGTTCAGAAAAACGCCATTGAACGTGACATTGGGGTATATCTTTGTCATCAACGTCATCCTTTAGCCAAAGGTTGGCTTGAGATGCTACCTAATCACACTTTAGACAATACTGCGATTGAATGGCGTATTCGTCTTGCGCTTTTAGAGATGGATTGGCCAAACGTCCTTAATTTAATAGATAAATTACCGCAAACATTAAAAAATGATAATTGTTGGCAATATTGGAAAGCACGCGCTTTAGAAAATATCGGCAAGATTGAAGACGCTAAAATTGTCTATAAACAACTTGCGGTTGCTAGAAATTACTATGGTTTTGTTTCAAGCTTACGATTAAAACAACCTGTATCACTACAGCACCGTCAGTCTCCTATTTCTCAAGCCTTTATGCAAAAGGTTGCTGCCCTTGGCGCAATACAGCGCTTTACAGAGCTAAACTTGCTGAAAAGGCATGCTGTTGCTCGAGTAGAATGGTTTAGAGCGCTTGATAAAATGAATGATAAAGAGCTTATCGCAGCTGCCAAAATCGCACAGAAATTAAACTATCCTGATCTTGCTATTTTCACGATGGCAAAGGCAGATTTTAAAGATGATATCCCATTAAGATTTCCCCTTGTCCATCAAGAAACCATCATCAATAATGCCAATAAGCACAATATAGATCCTGCCTGGGTGTTTGGAATAGCGCGCCAAGAAAGTGCTTTTTTTAATGAAGCTGTTTCAAGCAAAGGCGCAAGAGGCCTTTTACAATTATTACCTTCAACCGCAATTACATTAGCAAAAAAACATGAAATTGATTATGTGACCGAATTTTGTTTGCACAAACCTGATGTCAATCTTCCACTAGGTGCTGCTTATTTAACACAATTAAAAAAACAAATGCACAACCACATCGTACTCGCCACCGCTTCCTATAATGCAGGACCTACTCGCACTCAAAGTTGGTTACCTCAAAAGCCACTAGAAGCAGACATTTGGATCGAAACGATACCCTATAAAGAAACGAGAGATTACATCAAAAATGTACTTACCTTCACGAGTATTTATCGTTTACAACTTGGTTATCCTGCCGCATTAGAATTAATGATGAAAGCCATTCCTGCACAAAGACCATAATTAAGTCTATTCTTAAAACATAGATCGTAAGCTCTCACAAAACTGTATAAATGACAAAACAACCTCCAGTCCTATTCAACCCAACCCTGGCATTTAGCCAATATCAAACGATTTGGGAAATGAATTTTCCTCATCTATTACAAAGCTATTGCTATTCATTTAAAACCCCTCCCGATGCAAAGCAATTAGCTCATTATTTATCCAGCTTTTATCCTTTGGCTACTCAGCACCTTATTGAGCTTGGGCTAAATGAACTATTTTTGAATGCGATAGAGCATGGTCATTTAGGTATTGATTATGCCCTTAAGTCTCATCTAAAAAAAACGCAGCAATGGGAAAATGAAATTTATGAACGTCTAAAACAGCAAGAACATCAATATAAATCCGTAGATGTATTACTAGAAATTAATCCGGCGTATATTCTTTTGAAAATACGAGATCAAGGTGAAGGCTTTAACTGGCTACATCACAATACTAAATTGGATGCCCCTTCTTTTGAATTATGCGGAAGAGGACTTATATTGGTGAAAGAACTTTGCTTTGATAAAGTAGAATTTTCAAAGAAAGGGAATGAGATCTCTTGTTTTAGATATTTATAAAACTTCCACCAGATTTAAGCATAAATTCAAACTGGAAAGAGTATATACTGATCCACTTAAAATTAGGAGTTTCAAGTCCGTCA
>JAFECR010000011.1:128271-146845 GCA_018242045.1 Pseudomonadota bacterium
ACGGAACTCCTAAATTCAAAGTGGAAGCAGTATATTATATCTTCCAGGTTTTACCAGATTGCAGTAATGTCGCAAGTGTTTCTGAGCTTTGCTTTTTAGCACTTTCTTGTTGATTAGCCAATTCCTCTTCATAAATTGGCCGTTGCATTTTTCTAAAAATACCAATAGGCACCGGATATTCAGGATGTGGTAATTCATTTAGTTTGATTGCCATCGCAATTGAATCCAGCTCTTGATGAACATACACTGGTGAAGCAGGATCGGACATGGAAATAATATTGAATTTTTCTTGATGATAACTAAGACCCTTTTCATTTTCCTGACCAAAAACTAAGGGTTTACCAGGCATTAAGCAAATTGTGTTATTATCTCTAACATTTCTGTCACTAAATGCTGCAAAAGCACCATCATTAAAAACATTACAATTTTGATAAATTTCAACAAAAGATGTCCCACGATGCATTGCGGCTTCTTTAAGCACCCATTGTAAGTTTTTACTATCCACATCGATACCTCTTGCAACAAAGGTACACCCTGCTGCTAAAGCAAGTTGGACTGGATCAAAGGGATGATCGATAGAACCCATTGGGGTTGTTTTAGTCTTTTTTCCTTTCTCGGAAGTTGGAGAGTATTGCCCTTTTGTTAAACCGTAAATTCGGTTATTAAATAACAAAATAGTAACATCGACGTTTCTGCGCATGATATGAAGAAGATGATTGGTACCAATACTTAAACCATCACCATCGCCGGTTACAATCCAAACTGAAAGTTCGGGACGAGCAATTTTTAAACCAGTCGCGATGGTTGGTGCTCGACCATGAATCGTATGAAAGCCATAGGTATTTAAATAATAAGGAAATCGACTAGAACAACCTATTCCTGAAATAAAAACGGTATTTTCACGTTTAATCCCAAGTTCTGGCAGCACTTTTTGCACACTGGCTAGTATTGCATAATCTCCGCAACCAGGACACCAACGCACTTCTTGATCACTAACAAATGACTCTTTAGATAAGGGTTCATTATCATCTTTGAAATCAGCAGCAGTAGACACGATTAATTCTCCAAAAAAGGCATGAGACGCTCTTGTAATTCACTGATGTTAAATGGTTTCCCTTGCACTTTATTGATGGCTTTAGCATCGATAAGATATCGTGAACGTAATAAGTGACAAAGTTGGCCGCAATTTAATTCAGCCACAACAACCTGCTCAAAAGCTTGCATTAATTCAAGTAACCCTTCTTGAAAGGGGTTAAGATAGCGCAAATGAAGACCGCTAATTGAATAACCTTTTGCTTGTAATTGTTCAATAGCAGCGCGGGTTGTACCGTAAGTACCGCCCCAACTTATGACCAATACTTTGCCAAATTTATCTCCTATAATTGTTGGTGCGGGTAAAGTTTGCGCAATTTTCGCTATTTTTGCCGCTCTCATACCAACCATTTTTTCATGATTTTCAGGATCATAACTGATATTTCCTGTTTCATGTTCTTTTTCTAGTCCCCCAATCCGATGGGTCAGGCCTTTTGTTCCTGGCACAGCCCAAGGTCTTGCCAGATTGTCCTTTCTTGCATAGGGCAAAAAAGCATCATTGGTGGATTGATGAAACTGTATGGGTATTTCAGATAAAGTACCAATGTCAGGAATCTTCCAGGGCTCAGCACTATTTGCAAGATAGGCATCGCTTAAAACTATCACCGGCGTCATATACGTGGTCGCTATACGAAATGCTTCTAAAATCAAATAAAAACAGTCACCGGGTGTGCTAGGCGCTAGTACCGGTAGCGGACATTCGCCGTGTCGACCAAACATAGACAATAACAGATCCGATTGCTCCACCTTCGTTGGCATCCCCGTAGAAGGTCCTGCTCGCTGAACATCGACAACCACTAAAGGTAACTCGGTCATGACAGCCAAACCCAACGCTTCGCTTTTTAAATCCATGCCTGGGCCGCTGGTGGTCGTTAAAGCAAGTGCTCCACCAAACGCTGCGCCAATCGCGGCACCAATCGCGGCAATCTCATCTTCCGCTTGAAAAGTTTTAACCCCGAATTGCAAATATTTTGCTAGTAAATGAAGAATGTCGGACGCTGGTGTAATTGGATAACCACAGACAACTAATGGCAAGCCAGATTGATGAGCTGCTGCAATACATCCCCATGCTAAAGCTTGGTTTCCAGTGATTTGACGATATTCCCCGCTTGCCAACTTAGCCGCTTTAACCGTGTAATGCTCAGCAAACAGCTCTGCGGTAATGGCATAATGATAACCAGAACGTAATGCGACAATGTTTGCTTCTTTGATTGCCTGTGCCTCTTTAAATCGTTCTTCTATCCATGTTTTGGTATCTTCTAAATTTCGATGATAAAGCCAATAAACAACCCCAAGCGCAAACATATTCTTACATTTTCTGGCGCTAGAGCGAGATATATCAATTTCTTCTAAGGCTTTTAAAGTCAAAGAAGTCATCGGTAAGCGAACAACTCTAAATTCACTTAAACTTTCTGATGTTAAAGGATTATCCGTAAAATTGGCTTTTTTAAGATCTTTTTCGGTAAACTTATCTTCATCTATAATCAATATGCCGCCTGATTTTAGATTTTTGAGAGACGCTTTCAGTGCTGCAGGATTCATCGCTATCAGCACATCATATTTATCTCCTGGGGTATGAATATGAAGTTCAGAAAAACTCAACTGAAAGCCTGACACACCAGGCAACGTTCCTTGAGGTGCTCTTATCTCTGCTGGAAAATCTGGGTAAGTACGAACATCGTTCCCTAAAGTCGCACAAGATTGCGTAAACTGCATGCCAGCAAGTTGCATGCCATCACCTGAATCTCCCGCAAAGTGAATAACCACTGTTTCTAGTGCGATACGTTTCACTGTCAGCGGAATTTTAGATGTAAATTTATCAGTATATGTCATAACAATGTGCCTACACTCTATCTTGGCAAAATCTATACGTTCTTAAAGTTGGCTCGAGTATATCATTATTCAATTAACTAAGTCTTTTAAGCTTAGAAAATGCCTGGTTTGCACTTACTAGATTATGGCATGATAAACCAGTAGCCTAGGCTCAATCATATCATTTAAACGACTCACCAGGGAGGCTAGATGCGAAGGGTGATTTTTAACCAAAAGGGCGGTGTTGGCAAATCGACCATTACTTGCAATTTAGCCGCAATAAGTGCTGACAAAGGACTGCGTACCTTAGTGGTGGATCTCGACCCTCAATCCAATGCCACCCAATACTTGCTAGGACGTAATGCCACTAATTTTAAACCGACAATCACTGAGTATTTCGATCAAGTGCTGCAATTTCATTTTAGCGCCAGTGCTGCAAATCAATTTATTCATGCCACTTCTTTTAAAAATTTATATATTCTGCCAGCTTCACCAGAATTGGAAAGCTTGCTAAATTCTCTTGAGAATAGACAAAAAATATATAAGTTGAGGAGCTTACTAGATAAAGTCGACCACTTTGATAACATTTTTATCGATACGCCACCAGCCATGAACTATTTCACACAAAGTGCTCTCATTGCCACTGATACTTGCTTGATTCCTTTTGATTGTGATTTGTTTTCAAGAAATGCCATCTATCATCTTTTTAGAGGCGTCACAGACATACGAGAAAAATATAATGCAGATCTTAGAGTGGAAGGCGTTATTGTTAATCAATATCAACCTGGGGCAGCCTTACCAAGGCGATTGGTTAATGAACTCTCGAATGAAGGTTTACCTATGATTTCAACTTTCTTGACTTCCTCTATTAAGATAAGAGAATCCCACGATGCTGCTTTACCAATGATTCATTTTGCAAGATATCATAAAGTGACATTGGAATTTTTAAGAATATTTCAAACATTACAAACCAATGAAATCACGCAACCTGATGCCTTTAGAACAGTGGATGTAACAGAAATGATTAAAGATAAAGGTGAATTAGAGGTAGAAGTTTAAGCAAACAAAGCACTGCTAGTCCTACCATTGTCATCATTTTTAAATGGTTCGTATGAGCCTAACTTTATTATTATTCTTTTCAAACACGTGATTTTTTGCAGCGTAATATGCACAAGGATGTCGATAGGTTTGCCATTGCAAAAACGAGCCAACATAACCTCGCAGCGATGTTTCTGCTCCTCCCTTTAATGATACTTTTTCAGCAGAGGAACAATTGATAATGTCTTTCTTGCTTTGGTAATGTTTCTTAGAATTGAGGTACAAAATATCTCTTATTGAATAGGCAATATATGCTGTAGAAGCTATATAGAGCAATGATAATCCCAGCGTTGTTGCAAAAAGATAAGACAGCCCACCCGTAAAAATCCCAGCAGCAGCAGCCCAACTTATTTTAGATATTTTAAGCTTCCATTTTCCACCAGCTTGCCTAGCTTGTTTAGCAAGAAATGCTTGATCATTTTTAATTGCAAATTGCTTTAAGCGTTCTTTCTGATCTTGAGTTAAAAACTCATCAGGAATGCCTATAGCGCGAAGTTTTTTGCAAGCGAGTAAAGACCTCACCAAAATTTCAGCACCTTGTGGTGTTAAAACTTGTTTAAAGTTAGGTGCGAAAATGAACAATCTCAGATTATTATTTAACACGTCGTCAAGTTCTTCTTTATTAGTAAACTTCAAACCCGCTGAATAGTTAGAATAATTAGTTAAATTCCCCGTTTTCGATATTGATGCTATTTCCACAAAAATAGTATTTTCAGGTATTTTATTTTCTGCTAATTCCATGTTAGGGGTAATTTTTTGACCCTTATCTAGCACTGCATTGGCTTCAGCTTCTACTTTAGCTTTAGCCTCAGCTTCTATTTTAGCTTTAGCCTCAGCTTCTACTTTAGCTTTAACCTCAGCTTCTGCTTTAGCTTTAGTCTCACTTTCTATTTTAGCTTTAACCTCAACCTCTGCTTTAGCTTTAGCTTTATTTCTTATCTCATCTTTTATTTGTTTTTTAATTGCTAAAAATTCAGGGGCATACTTCATTGAGATCCCAGCAGCAAATATTAAAGGATGAAAATAAGTCTCTTTAATAAAGAAACTCTCTATAACTCTATTATAATCTTTAGTTCTAAATCCTGCTTGAAATGCTTTTTGTTCAGAAGGAGAAAGGTTGGAAACTTTATCTGGTGTTTTATAAAAGCTTTTCGCATATTGAAGATATAAAATTTCATAAAAAGCACCTGCAGCCGATCCTAATATTATACCAAACGCGATATTCCATGGAGATGCAATAAAGCCGATAATCCCAAAATACTTGGCAATGAGTCTCGCCCCCAATCCTAGCAGGCCTCCTGCTAGCATAAACCTAAAAAATCTATAATACATTAAAGTCTTTCGCATTTTTCTAAGGCGAACTTTTAAATGATTTTCTAACTTGAACTTTTGCTCGCGCGTGAAAAAGTCTGTTGGATAATCGACCTTTTCTAATTTCTTATTGGCTAATAAAGCATCTAATATTATTTGAGCACCTTGTGGAGGTAAAGTATAATTATTACCAATGACAAGTTTATTGATATTAGAAAGTTGTTGCTGACATCGTGTTTTTAGATCTTGTTCATCTTCTATATCCCAAGGGGCACTTACTTTAATTTTTTCTCGGTTATTCTCAGTAACCACTGTTTTGATGGTTGACATATAAATGCTATATGGTGTTTCCCGTGAGGGTCCAAAAAAATTATCCATATTAAAGAATTGATTAATAAAATCGTTAAAGAGATCTGAAAAATCATTTGAAAAATTCTGTGGCTGTTGCAGATCATGTGGTATGGATGGCTTTATTAAAAATTGAAAAGCTTCAGATAATCCAATAAATTCTGCGTTAGCTTCCGGCGAAGGGTTTTTATCAGGATGTACCAATTTTGCCTTATTTCTAAAGGCTTTTTTTATACTTTCCTCCGTAGGATTGCTGGTAACGCTAAAGCCTAATCGTTGTAGCGCTGTTTGACGATCTATCATTACTTTTCCCCAAATAAAATTTAGAAACAATATAATACACGATGATATGAATGACAACTTAATGTACTCTGTTGCATATCCCCTAATTACATTAATTCTTTAGTGATGCTTAATCTGCCAAGTTTTGCGCCCTAAACGGCTTGCTAACCTTGTTGCTTCACAAAAACCAATACCTTGGGTGCCAGTAACAACAACTAATGGCTGTTTATCATAAAGTTTATCTGTCAGTATTTGTATTGTATTATCTTCTTGATAGATACTTTTATCCAAGAAATTGTAAACAATGGGTAACCTTTGTAACAAAAGACCAGTAAACGCATCATATATCACAAGGTGTTCTTGTCTATCTTGTGCAAGCAAATAATTTTGCCATAGCACAGGGCTTTGAATTGAAGCATTTATTTCAAACTGATAGCTGTTTGACAACTCCCGTTCATTATCGATCAAGGCGTAAATACTTTTCTGTTTAGTGGCATTCTCAATAGTTAAAAATACCATGATATTTCCGTGTGGATCTTTGCCAACAATGGGCGTCCCTAAAATTATGCCATCTACTAATTCCGTAAATCCTTTAATGGTCCAATGATATGACAGTTTGTCACTTAATGAACCTTTCCAAAGCGTTCCCGCCTCATCACCCACATAGAAAGCGTCCGAATAGCCCTGCGATTTGCTGTCTATCGCAACAATTTGCGATGTAATTTTTTGATCGAAATAAAATGTTTTTATAATCTCTGCCGTTAAGATATCGATGATTAAAATCTCGCTTTGGTTTTGTGTCCTTATTGTGGCTAGACCTACCCATTTACCATTAACAATTTTCGTCAAGATTAAATCATCTAATTGCTTAGCTTTAGTCAATATCTTTGTCCACCTTAAATAATTTTCAGGTGTCTCTACCAAATCATAGGGATCTGTTATATCCAACCTAAAAAGCGTAACGGGCTGTGTTGACAAACCGCCCACCAAGATCATGGGTTTGTGGATATCTTCAAATATATTCATTACTTTAAGTAGCGGTTTTGCAACAACTTCTGCTTGGTCCTCAAGACTGATTCCTTTGACAAATTCACTTATGTGCCAATTAAAGTAGGTTTCACCGAGCTCATTTATTCCATACAGATAATTATCACTTCCCAATACATAGCTTAATTTATTATTAATAAAAAAAGCGGGATCACTTAATTTGATATTGGGGGGTGCTGGCCACGAGAATATCCGCTGTAACGACTTTCCCGCTGGCAAATACAAAGTCAAATTATCTTTTGGCGTTGATCCCCTTAAATAAATGGGAAATAAAATTGTCTTTCTTAAACATATGGTGGAAATAAGGTGAATATAAGATGCCTCGGCTTCTTTATGCTCTATTTCAACCCTATAAAAATCTGTCCCCTTTTTTTCTCCAAAAGCAAGTGTATCTGGAACAAACTGAATCCAGCTGACCTGACTTGAGGAAAAACCTGGTATTTCACCTAATTGCGTTTCTATTTTGTTTAATGTTATCTCAGCTTCCTTTTTAATTTTATAATGACTTTTGAAGTTTTGAAGCATTTTTTGTTGTAAAATAGCTGATCCGATACATAAATGAGCCATCATTGCCATCAAAGTGCTAAATAATAAAACCATCAGCAATACAACCCCTTTTTCTGAATGTTCGCTCATGCATTTCCTTTTATTTCCCATTCAAAATGCCACCACATCCGCAATAACCTATCAGTTGGCGTAAGCTCTTTTCCTTCTATTTTGTATGCCTTTGATTTTGGCAAAGCATCTTCAATAGACGTAAGTAAAATGTCCGCTCGGACTTTGACTACTTTTGACCAATCTTGTATGTTTTGTGCTGGAAAATAGTGTAAGGATTTTTCCCGTTTTATGCCGTATTGAAATAGGATATGTTCAACACCTTCTATCAACTCTAAAGTACGCTCATACAGATCAGTACTATACAAGGCATAAATAGGCGTGCCTGTAACATTAGTTCTTTTTGTGCTGCCAACGTAATAAAGCCGTGCTGAGAGCGCTCCAACAATAGCATCGCCCGAATAAATTTTATTAAAGTGATGGTGATGAAAATACACTTCAGTTATATTTTTGGTAATATGATGCTCAATTTTTTTAGCTCGCATAAAATCAACTTGACAACAATCTGAAACAGCAATGACTTGATTACCTTTTAAATTCGCTTTTCCATGCACTGTAATCACTTCATCCTTTGGACCAACCGGTTGAGCAAGAACGAAATATTTTCCAAGTGACTGAATTAACAGATGATGACTATTGGGTTTAATTTTTTGTTGAACTTGAGTCGATAATGACATTTTGGCTAATTGATCTGCATTAATACCAATTAATCGAACAAGTGGCTTAAAACCAATTTGTTGCAATCCAACGGAATAACGAACTGACAATTCATCAACAAAAGCATGACAACCTAAAGTGCCGCTGGATTCTATTGCTTCACCCAATAAGATCCCTATGACTCTGGCATTTTCTTGAATACGAGCCAAACCTTGCTGCATCAACAAAGCTTGTTTAGTGTTTACAAAAACATCTAACACGACCATGCTGATAACAACACCGATACCCATGCTCACTACCAGCTCAACTAAAGAAAATCCATTTGCACTAGATTGGGGCATCATCATTTTTTACTTGGATAATTTGTTGAGTGTCATGCAAACTTTGCCTTGTTATTTTAATTCCCTGCAAGGATAGGAATGCCCCACCTAAAATGGTCGTGGAAAAAATGGCCAATGCAACCAAGATTTCGATTAGCGTGTTCCCTTTCATGATTTTATTAAGTATGAATTACGAATTAACTAGCGTTATTATGAAGAACAAATTTATCTTGAATCAAGTAAAATCCCAATGCATTTATACATAATTTTATAGCGATAAAAGAATTTTTTTTACTAATGCGGGCCCTTGATAAATTAAACCTGTATAGAGCTGAACAAGCTTTGCGCCTGCTGCAAGTTTTGCTTTAGCATGCTCAGCATTAAAAATTCCACCCACTGCAATAATCGGTAAATCATCTCTTGCCAAAGAATGAATTAATTTAACAACCGCAGTTGATTGCTGAAATAAAGGATCTCCACTTAAACCGCCTACTTCATGAACAGCAGGATCTTTTAATGTATTATCTCGTTTAACGGTCGTATTGGTTGCAATAACACCATCAAGCTGCATTGCAAGAAGGCAATCTATTATCTGTTTTATTTGTTCATTTTCTAAATCAGGTGAAATCTTGACAAGGATAGGCACATTTTTCTGATTAATATCAGCAAGTTTTTTTCGCTCTTCAATTAAAGGCTCGATAATGCCCTTTAGCATTTCACCATGTTGTAATGATTTTAAACCTGGTGTATTAGGAGAAGATAAATTAACTGTCACATAATCTGCGAAAGCATATATTTTTTTAAAACAATGCAAATAATCTTGCGCCGCTAAATCAATTGGGGTGTCGCGATTTTTTCCAATATTTACACCAATTGGGCAGCATCTTGGCAAGGATTTAAGCTGCTCGGCAACATAATCAACTCCTTTGTTATTAAAGCCCATTCGGTTGATAATAGCTTTGTCTTGCTCAAGCCGAAATAGTCGTGGCTTTGGATTACCAAATTGCGCTTTTGGCGTCACCGTGCCAACTTCAATAAAACCAAACCCCAATGAAGCCCAAGCAGGAATGCATTCACCGTTTTTATCTAAACCAGCAGCCAATCCAACGGGATTTAAAAATTCCAAACCAAAGCACTTAACCTGATGGGAAACAACGGGTGTTTTTTTAGCAAAAACACCCGATCGTGACAGCATTTTTAACATGCTTAACGTGAAATGATGCAAACCTTCAGGATCAAGCGTAAACAACAATGGGCGTACAACGTTATACAGCATAAGTTACAATTCTATGCAATTTTCTTTTGTTGCACTTCGACACCACTCAAATAAGATAATTCCATCAATTCTCGAAGGGCTACTGAATACATCGTAAATTCTCGCTTGGTTAAGCTTTTTAGCTCTGCAATCATATGATGCCATCTATCAATCATCACTTTATGTTGGGCCATCCATGCATCAATCTGAGCTTCAACATCAACCACTTCAGGCTGCATTAGCATAATGGCAACTGTTAAATTGCGTTGCTGTCTGTCAAGATCATCACGAATAGCTGCTCTTGCCAAGGAATCCCAATGATTTGCGACCGGATGTAATTTTATTTGTTCCCTAAACCAGCCTAGTTCTAACCTTGCACCAACGGCATAATAAGTGATGGTTACATTTTCCACTGGCAAATTGTGTGAAATTGCCGCATCGACGATATCAAGCGCTGAAAACATCGCTCCCATTTGTGCGGTTATCAATGCGGTTTCTTCAGGAACATTTTCATCCATAAGTTCTCTTGCGAACTCCATTAAATATTCTTCAGAAGTTCCTTGCAAGGCATGATGTAATCCTTCCTTAACCAGTTGCATTTTTGGCGTAAAATGCTTGATCACTTCTTCTACATTTAATGAACCAATACGATGACGCAAAAACCATCTGGTACCACGACGAACCAGTCTGTTTAGTTCATGCAGCATTTTTATTTGAATTTCTGCAGGAACAATGAAGTCAAGGGCCTCTACTGCTTCTCTAAAACGATTGGCGCGAAATATTTCTCTTGCTGCAATATATCCTCGAATAATATCTGGCACGGTTGCGCCTGTTTCATCTTGTAAACGATGGATAAAACCAAGCCCCATGTCATTGATAACTGAATTGGAAATCTGCATAGCAATGATTTCCCGTTTCAAGCGATGGGTGAACATTTCTTTTTCATACCTATCTTGCAGCACTTGTGGGAATGCTGTAACCAAATCCATGGCAATATATTTATCTTCCGGCACATCAGAGGCAAGCAATTCACCTTTTAATAGAGTTTTACAATAGGCAAGCAATACGGATAATTCTGGTCTGGTTAGCCCTTTACCTAATTGTTGACGTGCTAATAATTCTTCGTTTGAAGGTAAAAATTCAAGCGTTCTATCTAAATTTGCATTTTGTTCTAAATGATCTATCAAGCGGCAATGCATTTGCACATTACTTTCAGCATTAAATTCTGCAACGCTGATAGCCTCGGTTTGATTACGATTGTTTGCCAACACCAGTTCGGCAACTTCATCGGTCATTTCACCCAGCAATACATTCCTTTGCTTTTCCGTTAAATCACCAGCCTCGACAACGCCATTTAGCAAAATCTTGATATTCACTTCAAGATCAGAGCAATTAACACCGCCCGAATTATCAATGGCATCAGTGTTTAATTTTCCACCATTTAGGGCATATTCAACTCTACCCAATTGGGTAAAGCCCAAATTACCACCTTCTGCTAATACTTTAGCCCGTAGCTCTTCGCCGTTTACACGCAAACCATCATTGGTTCTATCACCAACATTCATATTATGCTCAAAAGAGGCTTTCACGTAAGTACCAATGCCACCATTGAATAAAAGATCCACTTTGGCTTTAAGCAGCGCCCGTATCAATTCGTTTGCAACCATTTTAGGCTTATTAACACCTAACACTTCCTGCATTTCTTTTGATAATGGAATAAATTTTGCTGAGCGAGGGTATACGCCGCCTCCTTTAGAAATTAATTTTGAATCATAATCTTCCCAACTAGAACGGGGTAAATTGAAAAGTCTCAAGCGTTCATTATAACTCACCTCAGGATCCGGATTAGGATCAAGGAAGATATGCATATGATTGAAAGCGCCTATTAATTTGATATGTCTTGATTGCAGCATCCCATTGCCAAAAACATCTCCAGCCATATCACCAATACCAATCACTGTGAAATCCGTTTTTTGGGTATCAATATTAAGCTCTCTAAAATGCCTTTTTACAGATTCCCAAGCTCCTCTGGCAGTGATACCCATTTTTTTATGATCATATCCGGAAGACCCACCCGAAGCAAACGCATCTCCCAACCAAAAATTGAAATCTTTAGAGACATTATTTGCAATATCAGAAAAGGTCGCGGTTCCTTTATCTGCAGCAACTACTAAATAAGGATCATCTGAGTCATAACGAACCACATCTTTAGGGGGAACAACTTTATTTTCTACTAAATTATCTGTTAAATCTAATAAGCCATGAATAAATATTTGATAGCAACTAATACCTTCATTCATGATAGCTTCACGAGTGGCATGATAAAACATAGTTTTAGGAACAAAACCGCCTTTAGCGCCAAGCGGTACAATAACTGCATTTTTAACTTGTTGAGCTTTCATTAAACCAAGAACTTCTGTTCTAAAATCTTCGCGTCTATCGGACCAGCGCAAACCGCCTCTTGCTACCTTCGCACCTCTTAAATGCACACCTTCAACTCTTGGCGAATAAACAAATATTTCAAATAAAGGTCTGGGTAACGGCAATTCTGGAATGGAAGAAGGGTCAAACTTAATAGAAAGATAAGTTTTATATTCACCCTTATTATCTTTTTGGAAATAATTGGTACGAATGGTTGCTAAAATCACTTGAAGATATCTTCTGATAATTCTATCTTCGTCGATGTTTTTTACTTCCTCTAAACTATTTTTAATTTTCAACCTTAATGTATTTGCCGTGCTATTTCTTTTTTCTTGAGAAACACTTGGATCAAAACGCACAGTGAAGAGATTAACCAAATCTCGAGTAATTTCGGGTAATCCACAAAGGACATCTTCTATATAGGCTTGCGAAAACGTAAAGCCAATTTGCCACAAATATTTAGCATAGGCCCGCAACATCGTTACTTCTCGCCAATTTAAGCTAGCACTCAGCACAAGACGGTTAAACCCATCGCTTTCCGCTTCTTTATACCAAATATGATAAAAGGCTTCCTGAAAGATGTCTTTGATTTCATCTACTCTTAATTCTCTAGCAGAATTGGCTACCATGCCAAAATCATTTATCCATATCCTTTTACCATTTTTTAAAACAATTTCATGCGGTCTTTCGCTAATAACCCTTAATCCCATACACTCCAACATGGGGATAATGTCTGATAAGGGAATGGAAGTGTTTGGGCTATACAATTTGAATCTGAGAATACCTTCTGGCTCATCTAAGGGACGATAAAAGCTCATTTCTAAAGGATCTTTAGCTGATAGTCGCTCAATATGCTGCACATCATAAACGGCCGTGCGCACATTAAACTCAGACCGATATCCAACCGGGAAAGCACCACGGTAAATATGAAATAATCTATTTCCTTCTTCTTCACCAAAATGCTCAACCAAAGCCGCTTTAAAATTGTCTTCCCAAGTACGCCCCACTTGCATTAATTTTTCTTGTAATGCATTGACATCAAATTCTTTTGCACCGTCATCCTTATATCTCACCATAAAGTGAATTCTCGCCAATACAGATTCTGAAAAGCGAATAGTAAAATCAATTTTATATCCTCCTAGCTCTTCAAGGAGAATATCTTGCATTTTTTCCCTCAGTCTGGAATTAAATCGTTCTCTTGGTACATAGACAAGGCATGAGTAAACTCGAGTAAAGAGATCCTTTCTGATAAATAGGCGGATCCGTTGTCTTTCTTGCAAATGAAGAATGCCAATAGCCAACTCATACAATTCATCCACTGTGGCATGAAAAAAATCATCTCGTGGTAACGTTTCTAATATGTTAACAAGTGCTTTTCCATCATGGCTATCGAAACTAACATTGGCGCGCTCAAGAATTTGCTTTACCCTTAAACGTAATAAGGGGATCCCTTGTGGGGAACGATTATACGCAGCAGCTGTGTACAAACCAATAAATTGATGTTGACCAATCACTTTATTTTCATCATCAAATATTTTAATAACAATAAAATCCGTGTAGGTAGATCGATGTACCGTTGAGATTTTATCCGTTTTACCTAAAATCAAAGGAAAGGGCGAAATTGCAAAATCTTGTGCAGGTTTGGGCATTTCTTCGAATGATTCAAAGTATGCCTCTGCACTTTTTTTCAATATACCAAGACATGAATCCTTATCTAAAGACCACTGATATTTCCCTTTTGTAAAAAGTAATTTACGTTGGCAATATCCAAGAAAAGTGAAGTGATTTTTATTAATCCATTTCAAGAAATCAATAATTTCATCGTCAACTTCTTTTTTGGGCTCTTTTATTCTTTCTTGTAATTGATCGACAACTGCTTGCATCTTCTGCGTCATCAAATGCCAATCATTCACTGCCAAATTCACGTCTTCGATGACATTTTCAATACTCTGGCGTAATTCTTCTAAAACTTTTGGATCTGACAGTTTATCTATTTCAATAAAAATGTGGGTTTCACTGATAACATTGGCATTTTTTTCGTGATTGGTCAGTATGTTGTTAATCATCCCTTGACTATCACGTTCAACTTTTAAGCTATTTAGATGCAGTATTAAATGAACATTTAATCCTCGCTGGTTTAACACCATGCGAATAGATTCCATTAAAAAAGCTCTATGTTCAGAAATAACTTCAATGACAGTATGTGTGGATTGCCATCCATGTTGTTCATATTGCGGATTATAAACACGAATTTTAGATTCGTAAGGTTTACGTTGATGAATAAAATACCAATGCGAAACCAGTGCACCGTAAAGATCTAGCACGCTCCGTTCAAGGAGATCTTCCGGTGCAGAACTTAAGTAGAATTGCTTAATAAATGATTTGATTAACTGAGTATCTTTAGGTGGAAGTTTCTCTTCCACTAGCGTTATTACGCGCTGAATTAGCTCTTCACGTGCTTCTTCTTGTCGGCGCATACCTACATAGCCCTCATTTTTGTTTCTGTTGAAGTGTCCTAATTTTACAACTTAGGGGTAAGTTTAGATACCTCTGAAACACGCCTATACTTCGCGAAACTCACCATTCGGATAAGATTTTAATGCTGTTAGTAAGCAGTAATTAAGCCATTGAACTTTTTTTAGCTTATAATATTATGTCGGCTAACTTCTATAAAACCACACCTAACTGATAATGGTATAAAGATAAATAACTGTCAAAATGAGCAGCCTATTAAAAAATTAATTAATTTGGTTAGCCCAATTTGCTATGGTTTTGATCCATGGAGAGGAATCGTTCAAACAAGGAGCCAATTTTAAATCTCTACCACCTAATTGGAGCCACTGCTTGCGCACTCTTAACCCTATTTCTTCCAAAGTCTCTAAACAATCCGTTACAAAAGACGGACAAGCAACCGTTAAATCTTTAATCCCTCGGGCGAGGAGGTTCGATAAAACGTCATTTTGCAAGTGAGGTCCAATCCATGCCGCTTTACCAACTTGTGACTGGAAAACAACAGAATACTGATGGTTCGATAGCGCAAGGCCTTGAGCAATGAGGTGAGAGCTTTCAAAACACTGTGCCCGATAACAATGATAATTATTAGCATCAATTCGAGGACAGGCCATATTTTGAAAACAGGATTTAGAGCAATTTTGTTTACTTTTCAAAATCTGTCTTACTGGCAAGCTATGATAACTAAAAATTAAATGTGCCTCTGGATTGGCAACACAATAGGGCTGAAGAATTGATATCCAAGATCCAATGAAATGAGGATCATTAAAAAACATATCTTTAATAGTAAGCGCTTTTTTATCTCTCCAAGTGGCATACCATTTTACCAATTCATCGATTGCAGAACCTGTCGCTGCATGCGAGTATTGTGGATATAACGGCAAAACAATTATTTTATGACAAGACATTAGCTTTGATATTCCCTGGCGAATGCTTGGACTTGAATAACGCATTCCAAGCTCAACTTGAAAACGAGATCCTAATTCTGCTTGCAATTTCCTTGCCATTTCTAAACTATGAAAAAGTAATGGAGAACCTCGCTCTTTGTCCCAAATAGCAGCATATGCTTTAGCTGTTTTAGCGGTTCTAAAAGGTAAGATAAAAAAATACAATAAACACTTTCGCAAAAGCCATGGTATTTCTATGACGTGCGGATCATCCAGAAACTCGCGCAGAAAATTCCTAACGGATCTCACATCAAAGTTCTTGGGCGTCCCTAGATTCAAAAGCAAGATCCCGATTCTATCTTTTGTCATTCATTACCTTTTGCCATAATACGTTCATTATTTAATTCTCTAAAATTAAGTTATGTAATTAAATTCAAAATGAGCAATCATCCTATTTTAATCGTTTCTCAGAAAAATCCACAAGCTCAATCGCTTTTTTCGATGGTTTTATTGATGATCCCACTTGTTTTACCCTTGGGATTAGCGCTTGATTTGTATTTACCCTCAATACCTTTCATGTCAACTGCGCTCAACAGTAGTCCTATTCAAATTCAACTTTCTCTCTCAGTCTTTATGTACTGCTTTGGCTTTGGCCAACTTTTTGTTGGCCCAATTACCGATAAATTTGGCAGACGAAAGATTTTGCTTTTAAGTTTAGTTTTTTTTACCTTTGGCAGTATTCTTTGTGCTGTTTCAAAAACGTTAAATTTACTGCTCGCAGGAAGAGCGCTTCAGGCATTTGGAGCATGTGGTACTCAAGTTGTGGCGTTTGCAATGGTCAGAGATCAATATGAAGCAAAAGACGCGACCTTTATTTTTACGACCTTAAAAGGCGCTATGGCAATCGCACCTATTAGCGCACCTATTTTGGGGGCTCTATTGCAAACTTATTTTGGATGGCAAGCAAATTTTATGATGCTTTTTTTATATGGCTTAACCATCCTTTGGCTATCTTATAAAAAGTTACCTGAAACCCAGTTTCAAACACCCGCCACGTTTCGTTTCAAAGAAAATTATCTAGCCCCCTATAAGTTAGTTTTATCTAATAAGCATTTTCTTTACTTCAGTTTATGCGGACTTGTCTCGCAAGCAGCCATGTTTGGTTATTTTTCACTATCATCGCAATACTTTGTAGGTCTTCATGGTTTAAGTGAGCTTGAATTTGCGCTTTTGTTTAGTGCCAATGCTTTTGTCTTTTTATTTACTGCAGCTTTAATAAGCAAACGCATATACCAGTTAGGGTATGAAAAATGTACCCTCATTGGCAGCATGATGCTCCTGATAAGCGCTATATTGATGATATTGGGACATCTTAACTTTGAGCATTTTTGCGTCTTATTTTTGCCAAATCTAATAGCCTCTAGTGCTGTGGCAATCATGTTGGGAGCTGGCGCATCTGGGGCCTTAATGCCCTTTAAAAATAATGCTGGATGTGCAACAGCCCTATTTGGATGCATTGAATTTATAGGCGGCGCCTTCGTTGGGTCATTCGCTATTTGGGGCAACAGGATAAGCGTTTTACCTTTGGCAATTTGTTTATTTTCTTTAGGGATCTTGGTTGTGGTAGGATTTTTTGCAATAATGAAATTCAAGTTTGGTAAAGTTATGATTTAATGTTTCACATTAAATTCAATTTTATCTAATTTTATAAATTGCTTTAATTTGCTCATTTCCATAGGGTGGCTTATTAAAAAGCCTTGCGCATAATCACAACCCGCTTGTTTTAATATATCCCAAGCTTCTTTTGTTTCAACTCCTTCTGCAATGGTGTGTAGCTTAAGATTTTTACCCAAATCGATAACACTTTGAACAATAGGCAACTCATCCGAATTTGCATTTAAATTGACAATAAATGATTTGTCTATTTTAAGTTCGTTAAAAGGCAGTCGGTGTAGTTCAACTAAAGAAGAATATCCTGTACCAAAATCATCCATAGATAAAGTAAAACCAAGAATCCTTAAGCGTGTTAATATATCCATGGCCATCTTGGGTTGACTCATAACTGCAGTTTCTGTGATTTCAAAACATACCTTGGCTGGGTTGATATTATACTTTTTTGCAAATTGGGAAATTTCATCCGGTAACCCCAGATCAACCAGATCTCTTGCTGATAAATTGATTGAGATTTCTAAGTTTATATTATTTTCATGTATTTGTTGCATGGCAAGTTCTATAACGTACCTTGATAATTCTCTTATCTGACCAGTTCTTTCTACAAACGGGATAAAAGCCTCTGGATACAACAGTCTTTTGGACGGGTGCATCCATCGTGCTAAAGCTTCAACCCCCATGATTTTTTGTGTTGCTATTTCAATTTTAGGTTGGAAGTGTAAAATAATTTCTCTATTTTTTATCGCATTTGCAACATCATCTGAACTAATTTGCGTATCAATATGTTTGTGATTTTCTAAGACGCCCGTTAACGTCAACACATCAACAGGTTTTTGAAAAGTGCCATCCATCTTTAAGCCTCTACTTTCGCCCAGACGCATTGTCGTTGCTCTCACTTTAGCGTCATGAGAACTAATAACAACAATGGGGCATTTGCATTCAGCTTCTGACAAAAATCGCAAAACCTCTATCCCATCGCCTTCATTCAAAGCTAAATCTAGAAAAATAAGTGTTGGTTTAAATTGGTGATACTCAGTACGAATCGAATGTAATCCTTTGACTGCTTTAACATCATAGCCAACATTCTGAGCAACATCCGCATACAATTTGTGAATAATATTATCATCATCAACAACCAAGAGTCTGTAATTTATCATTTTACCCTCTTATACTCTTCCCAGTATAAATTTATTATTTGTTGCCTAAATTTAAACTCGCGCGAGTATATATACTGCTTCCACTTTGAA
>JAFECR010000011.1:146926-171030 GCA_018242045.1 Pseudomonadota bacterium
TAATTTTAAAGTGGATCGAGTATTCATTTATGAACAATACTTGCCAACGATGCTAAGTAATTCTTGATATTTATAAGGTTTTGCTAAATAATCATCTGCCCCCACAGAAAGTATTATCTCTCTATCGCCCACCATCGCTCTTGCTGTTAAAACAATAATTTTAATATGCCCTGTTTTCTTATCACTTTTTAATAAGCTTGTAGCAGTAACCCCATCCATTCCTCCAAGTTCAACATCCATGAGAATAAGATGCGGTTGTTCATTTTGTGCCAATACAATGCCTTCTTCTGCATTAGTAGCTTGCAATATATTGTAACCTTGTAAAGACAAAATATCAGTTGCAAGTTTCATATTATGTATTTCATCTTCAATTATCAAGATTTTTTGCATTTTAGTGTCACCCTAATGTTATTCTTCTTATCTCTTGTTTAAACCGCTCTGCATTAAAGCTACTTTTTTGTAACACATTAATCGCACTTCGATGAAGAAGTTGTTGCTCTTCTGCTGTTAACCTTTTTGAAGATAATATGATAATGGGTATATTAGAAGTGCTATTCTTTCGTTTCAAAGACTCAATTACTTTAAATCCATTAATTTTTGGCATCATTAAATCTAATACAATAAGATCAGGCCTTCTTTTTTTTACAGATAATAATGCTTCTTCTCCATCGTTAGCACAAGTAATATTACAAGGCATTTCAGCTAACGCGTGTTTTATCAATTCGATAGATTTCAAATCATCATCTGCCACTAATACATTTAAATTCTTTTTTAAGCTGCTTTCCCTTATATATTTACGAATAATATTTGCAAGTTCATGTCTACCAATTGGTTTTTGTAACACATCAACAGCACCTACAATTAACCCCTTGTTTTCTCGTGCAACTACAGAAACCACGATAACTGGAATATTAGCTAAATATTTATGATTTTTTAACAATGGTAACAATTCTAAACCTGTCATTTTGGGCAAGAGAATATCTAATATAATAAGTTCTGGAATATCTTCATATTCTGCTTGCAACGCTTCTTCGGCTGAACTTTTCCAAATTACCTCAATGCCTAATTCCTTAAGTTGCAAACTAATGAGTTCAGCCGATTTAATATCATCCTCAATCACCAAAGCCATAGGTTTGGGCAGCACGACTTCTTTATAAACCTCTTCAGCAATAACTTCATTTTGCGTGCCAACTTCATAGTAAGGAAGCCGCACCGTAAAACATGTCCCTTTTCCTACTGCACTTTCAACATGAATATCACCTGAATGAAGCTCTGCCAAACGCTTTGCTATCATCAACCCCAAACCTGTCCCTTTTTCTTTTGTGTTTGTTGGGTTATGAAGCTGTTCAAAAGGTCTAAACAACCGTTTCAATTCTTCTGCTGACATCCCTTGTCCAGTGTCTGTCACACTTATCTCCAATGTGTTATTTTTTATATTTGCACTTAAAGTCACTGTCGAGCCTTGAGGTGAAAATTTCATGGCATTGGACAATAAATTATAGATAATTTGCTTTAATTTTCGAGCGTCATACTTTGCAATGCCAATTAGACTGTTGATTTCAAGTTTTAAATAAACACCATTAATTGCAGCATTTTCTTTGACAATACTTAAAGCATCCTCTAAAAGGAAGTTAACATCTATCGGTTCAAGATCTAGCTCCATTTTGCCTGCCTCAACCTTGGAAAGATCTAATATGTCATTAATCAGTGCTAACAAATGTAAGCCGCTTTTATGAATATCCGTACAATACTCTTTTTGCTTAGGGAGAAGCTCTCCTACTAAACCATCTTTTAATACTTCAGAAAAACCAATAATTGCATTCAACGGAGTTCTCAGTTCATGAGACATGGTTGCTAAAAATTTTGATTTCATTAAATCTGCATATTTAAGACGCTTGTTTTGTGAAATAAATTTTTTAAGCTTGCGATTTTGAGAGTCAATTTTTTGTTCTGCTTCTTTTCGGGCCGTTATATTTCTTGCATATACTTGAACTGCAGATTTTCCCTGGTATTTACATGGAACAGTTTGCACTTCGACAAAAATTTCTTGCCCTGAAACATTAACAAATTTTTCTTCAATCAGCGAGCAGGAACGCCCATTAATCTGAGCTTGAAAAATTCTATCTTGCGCAACAGCATGATAATCTGGATGAATAAAATCAAAGATGGACTTTCCAATAAGTTGATTGGCGTCTTTAACACCAAATAGTACACAAGCTGATTGATTAAGAAAAATAAAGTTGCTATCACGATGTATGTAAATAGCATCTGGCGATAATTCAACTAAATTTTGATAATGTTCTTCAATTTCTTTAAATTGTCGTCTGATGGTTGCATCTGATATCTCTCTAACAACAGCGGCAGGCAATCGATTTAAATTATTCTTCATAATATAATCATTTGCGCCACTTTTCATTGCGGACACAGCAACTTCTTCACCAATAGTGCCAGATACAAGTATAAAGGGGATATCTAGCTCCATTGATTTTAAAATACTAAGCGCAGTAAAACCATCAAATTGCGGTAAAGAAAAATCTGAAATTATAATATCTGGTGCGTTTTTAAGCGCATTACGATAATCAGTTTCATTTTCAACGCGGATAATCTCGTAGGAAATCCCTGCGCTCATTAATGTATTCTCAAGTAAAACTTGATCGTCCGCTCTATCTTCAACTAGCAGTATTCGAATTAATTGCATCACTACCATCTTCTCCTAGTGTAAAATAAATGGTTGTGCCAACGCTCACTTCGGATTGAGCCCAAACCTTTCCACCATGCCGGCGAATTATTTTATCTACGATTGCTAATCCTAATCCTATTCCTTCATATTCAGGCGAGCTATGCAGCCGCTGAAAGACTTTAAATAATTTATTAACATAATTCATGTCAAAACCCACGCCATTATCCTTGACATAGTAAATTTTCTTTTGTCCTTCATCATTACATCCAATTTCGATACACGGTGTTTCTTTTTTTGCACTAAATTTAATGGCATTAGATAATAACTGAGTTAAAAGTTGATTTAATAAATGCTCATCTGCATGGCATGGCGGTAAATCACCTACAATAAGTTCCACTTTTTTAGTTTGCGCCATCATTAATTTATCAAAAACAATCCCAGCTAATTGCCGAATCGGAACAATTTTTCTGATAAGTGGTTGCTTAGTTAAGCGTGAATACAAAAGAAGGCCATCAAATTGCTTTTCCATTTCACAAGCACTTTCTCTTACTCGCATTAGAAAATGTTGGGCTTCTTGTGGTAATTGATCCAGATATTTTTCTACAAGAATTCTAGTAAATCCATCAATTGAACGAAGCGGAGCTCGCAAATCATGTGAAACTGAGTAGGTAAATTCTTCCAAATCAAGATTGGCTTGGTTTAGCGCATCTAATTGATTTTGTTGATGTTCTCTTGTGACCTCTCTTGCCATCGTCTTAGTACCAAATATATTATTTTTTACACTAATTTATATCTTATCACAAAATAGTATTTAATATATTTGCTGATATATTCAGTGCAAATAACGAACCACTGAACAAACGAACAAGGGGTAAATTTTTTAAGATTTTAGAGATTTTGTTACAATTTCATAAACATCTTCAGATAAATTTTTACAAGCTTCAACTTTCATTAATGCTTCTTTCATAAGAACACTATGTTTATCATCAAAACGCTTCCATAAAATCAACGCTTCTAATAGTCGCGCAGCAATCTGCGGATTTCTTTGATTCAATTCTATAACCCTATCTGCTAAGAATTGATAGCCACTGCCAACATCATTGTGAAATCTTTCGGGATTTGCCATTGCAAAAGTACCAATCAGCGCATATACCTTATTGGGATTATTAATATCAAAACTTTCATGTGATAAAAGTGACTCTATATTTTTAATAACGCTAGGTAAATCAGCAGTTGCATGTAACGATAACCACTTATTGACGACTAGGGCTTCATGTTTATAGGTTTGATAAAATTCTTCAAAAAGCGTTTGTCTGATATCTGCATTCGTGTGATTCAGTGCACCTAGTGCTCCCATCCTATCGGTCATATTCAACGCTGATGAATATTGTTTTTGAATCAATGACAACCACTTTGAACTGGCTTTAACAAGATACTGCAAGCAAACATTTTTTAATGCGCGATAGCCCATACTGGTACTGTTTAGCTGTCCATCATCACTGTCATGGGATTTCGAATAAACTTCTGCCAATTCCTCTTCAAGATTCGTTGATAAGTCTTGAATTAAGGTCTTTCTTGCTGCGATTAGTGCATTAACTTCTACAATCGGTAGATCCTGAGCAATATACGAAAAAGAGGGTATTGATATTAATTGTGCGAGTAAGGCTGGCTCCTCTATTTTTTGTTGCAATAATTTGCGATAAGCCTCAAGCAGTGTTTTAGCAGTGACAAGCGGTTTATTTTGTAAATGATCCTTCATTAAAGATTTGATTGCATTGGTAGAAATTCTTTGTGATGCATCCCATCGATTAAACAGATCTTTATCACAAACCATCAATAACTCTAACTCCGCTTCTGTATAGGGATAAGTTAATTTGACTGGCGCTGAAAAACCACCCAACAGTGAAGGTAAGGGTTTTGCTTGTACCTCATCAAAAATAAATTCTTGGCTCTCTTCTTTCAATATAAGAAAATCCCCTTCTTCTACTTGGTGAAGCGCCTTTTGAGGCATGAGCTTAATATTGTTTCCTTTATCGTCATATAGGGCAATTTTTATGGGAATAACATAAGGTTGCTTTATTTGTTCATCTGGTGTTTTTGGAAAGGATTGGGTTAAAGTTAAACGGAACTGTTTGGATTTAACATCAAAGCTATCTTTAACCATGACCTCTGGCGTCCCTGCTTGATTATACCAGCGAAAAAATTGAGTAAGATCTTTATTATTAGCATCACTTAAAGCTGCAACATAATCTTCTATTGTGACAGCTTGACCATCATGACGTTCAAAATACAAATCCATTCCCTTTCTAAAACCTTCACTCCCCAGCAAAATCCACAACATTCGAATAACTTCGGCACCTTTATTATAAACAGTCGATGTATAAAAATTATTAATTTCTATGTATGAATCAGGACGAACAGGGTGGGCCATTGGGCTTGCATCTTCAGCAAATTGACGGGTACGAACAATTCTAGCATCTGTAATTCTTTTTACTGTAGGCGAGCCTAAACTTTGAAAAAATTGTTGCTCACGAAAAACCGTTAATCCCTCTTTCAGGCTTAGTTGAAACCAGTCACGGCAAGTTATACGATTGCCTGTCCAATTATGAAAATATTCATGACCAATGACTGCTTCTACATTCTGAAAATCAACGTCAGTGGCAGTATTTTCATCGACTAATACATATTTAGCATTAAAAATATTCAAGCCTTTATTTTCCATGGCGCCCATGTTGAAATCGTTGACAGCAACAATCATGTAAATATCTAAATCATATTCTCGTCCATAAGCCTTTTCATCCCATTGCATTGCTTTTTTTAAAGCCTGCATTGCATAGTGCGTTTTTTCTTTATTTTGTGGCTCAACGAAAATTTCAAGTGCAACTTCCCTACCACTTTGGGTAATATAAGTATCTTTGATTTGCACAAGATCTCCTGCGACTAAGGCAAAAAGATAGCTTGGCTTTTTGAAAGGATCTTCCCAGGTGACAAAGTGTCGATTTTCCTTCATCTCACCTGAAGCAATTTTGTTACCATTGGACAATAAGATGGGATAACGGCTTTTATCTGCAACAATTGTTGTTGTAAATGGCGCCATCACGTCTGGACGATCTAAGTAATAAGTAATTTTCCTAAATCCCTCTGCCTCACACTGTGTGCAAAACATAGAACCAGAACGATAAAGCCCGCTAAGGGTCGTGTTTTTCTGAGGATAAATTTCTGTGATTATTTCAAGATCAAAGTTATTTTTAACGTCATTAATAATCAACTCATTAGCTGTTTGCTTGTACTGGGTATTTGGCAATAAAACGCCATCGAGTTGTATAGCGCGTAAATTTAAATCTTCCCCATGCAAAATCAAAGGAGCATGGCGATTAACTGCTGGATTTATGCTTATATTGAATTGAGCATGAACAATCGTCTTTTCCTCACCAAGTTCAAAATGTAATGAGGTTTTATTCACAATAAAATCAGGACGTTGGTAATCTTTGAGGTAGGTTGTTCTATGTTTTACATTTTCCATTTTCATATTGCTTGTCCAGGCCTATGCTTAATAATAGGGATAGCGTAATTTTTTACTTAATCTTAGTCTATCCTTTAAACGTAAAATAGTTGGGATCCAGATACCAAGCAAGGCAGACGGCTCACTTATATTATAATGAAATAAGACGAAAGATAACTTTCTTTAAGGTCAAGGAGTCTACATGGACGTATTTAACAGCTATAAAGATCGCTACGAAGGACGCTTTAAGGAAGAAGAATATAGTCTTCAAGAATATTTGAACCTCTGTAAAAAAGACAGCATGGCCTATGCCAATGCAGCTGAAAGATTGCTTAAGGCAATAGGAGAACCTACCTTCGTTGATACCAGTAAAGATCGTCGTCTTAGCCGAATTTTTTCTAATAAAGTGATAAGGCTTTACGATTCTTTTGATTCTTTTTATGGTATGGAAGAACCCATAGAGCAAATCGTTTCATTTCTTAAACATGCCGCTCAGGGCTTAGAAGAAAAGAAACAAATTTTATACTTACTTGGGCCAGTTGGCGGCGGCAAATCTTCTCTTGCAGAACGTCTCAAAGCTTTAATGGAAAAAGTACCTTTTTATGCTCTAAAAGGTTCTCCTGTTAATGAATCCCCCCTGGGTTTATTTAATCCTGACGAAGATGGCCCCATTTTAGAAGAAGAATTTGGGATCCCGCGTCGTTACATTGAAACCATCATGTCACCCTGGGCCGTTAAGCGTCTTCACGAATACAATGGTGATATCAATCAATTTCGAGTTGTTAAAGTATGGCCATCTCGGCTAAAACAAATTGCTATTGCAAAAACTGAGCCGGGTGATGAAAATAATCAAGATATCTCTTCTTTAGTTGGCAAAGTTGATATTCGCAAGTTAGAACAGTTTGCTCAAGATGACCCAGATGCTTATAGCTATTCTGGTGGATTATGCAAAGCAAATAGAGGATTGCTTGAATTTGTAGAAATGTTCAAAGCACCCATTAAAGTACTTCATCCTTTATTAACCGCAACACAAGAAGGCAATTATAACGCCACGGAAGGCTCTGCCTCTATTCCTTTTGATGGCATCATTATGGCTCATTCAAATGAAAGTGAATGGTTAACTTTTAAAAATAATAAACACAATGAAGCTTTTTTAGATAGAGTCTATATCGTCAAAGTCCCTTATTGTTTAAGAGTCACAGAAGAAATTCAAATTTATAAGAAACTTTTATTAAATAGTTCTTTAAAAGAAGCCCATTGCGCACCAAGCACATTAAAAATGCTCGCACAATTCTCTGTCCTTTCAAGACTAAAAGACCCAGAAAATTCCAGCATATTCTCAAAGATGCGGGTTTATGATGGCGAAAACTTAAAAGATACTGATCCCAAAGCCAAATCGTATCAAGAATATCGTGATTTTGCGGGCCCTGATGAGGGTATGACTGGGCTTTCTACTCGCTTTGCCTTTAAAATACTCTCTAAAGTATTTAATTTTGACTCGACAGAAATTGCTGCAAATCCTGTGCATTTATTATATGTCATTGAACAACAAATTGAGCGTGAGCAGTTTCAAGCAGACACATCAGAGCGCTATTTATCGTATATTAAAGGCTATCTTACACCTCGATATGTTGAATTTATTGGTAAAGAAATTCAAACAGCTTATCTTGAGTCTTATTCTGAATACGGGCAAAATATATTTGACAGATATGTGACCTATGCAGACTTTTGGATCCAAGATCAAGAATATCGAGATCCGGACACCGGTGAGATTTTAGACAGACGCTCCTTGAATGATGAGCTTGAAAAAATAGAAAAACCGGCCGGCATTAGCAACCCTAAAGATTTTCGAAATGAAATAGTTAATTTTGTTTTACGAGCCAGGGCCAATAATCGAGGCAAAAATCCCAGCTGGACAAGTTATGAAAAATTGAGAGTTGTCATCGAAAAGAAAATGTTTTCAAATACAGAGGATCTATTGCCAGTCATTTCCTTTAATGCAAAAGCTTCTGTAGATGAAAAGAAGAAACATCAAGAATTTGTTGATCGCATGGTTGAAAAAGGTTATACGGCAAAACAAGTACGTCTACTGTGCGAATGGTATTTACGTGTCCGTAAATCCACTTAGGAGCTTGTGTGTCACGCTTTATAGATAGACGACCTAACGGGCGGCATAAAAGTGCTGTAAATCGTCAGCGCTTTTTACGTCGCTTCAAAAAACAAATACAGGCTGCTGTTAGGCAGGCTATTTCAGGGCGTTCCATTAAAGAAGTTGATGAAAGCGGAGAAAAAATAACCATTCCAGCAAGAGATATTTCAGAGCCTTCATTTTCTTATGGACCGGGTGGGGTAAGAGATATCATTTTGTCAGGGAATAAAGACTTTGTGCCGGGAGATCTAATTAAACGACCACCTAAAGACAGTGGAAGCGGTGCAAAAGCCAGCAATGCTACTAAAGAAGGCATGGATGACTTTGTGTTTGAATTATCTAAAGAAGAATTTTTAGATATTTTTTTTGAAGATCTTGCCTTACCTAATCTTATTAAAACACAAGTGGCTAAAATTCCAGCTTTCAAGATGATACGTTCTGGCTTCACCAATGAAGGTACACCTGCCAACATCAATATTCATCGTTCAATTAAAAACGCCATGGGTAGGCGCATTGCTTTGAGCGCTTCTAAACGAACAAAAATTCAAGAACTTGAGGCTGCTTTATCCATTCTTTTGAGTAATGATCCTACTTCCAAAAGAATTTATGAAATTCAACATGAAATTGAAATGCTTAAAAAGAAAATTGAGAATATTCCTTTTATCGATCCGTTTGATCTAAAATACAATTACCGTGTCAAAAAGCCTATGCCCACCACTCAAGCAGTGATGTTTTGCTTAATGGATGTATCCGGATCCATGGATGAAGCTAAAAAAGATATTGCGAAGCGGTTTTTTATTTTACTCTACTTATTTTTAACCCGAACCTACGAAAATGTTGAAGTTGTTTTTATCAGGCACCATACCTCTGCCAAAGAAGTAGATGAAGAGGAATTTTTCTATTCCAGAGAAACTGGAGGAACTGTGGTTTCAAGTGCGCTTGAATTGATGAAAGATGTAATGCAATTACGATATCCAACCTCAGATTGGAATATTTATGCAGCTCAGGCATCAGATGGCGATAACTGGAACAACGATTCTCCACGCTGTAAAGAGATATTGCTAAACGATATTTTACCCTTAGTACAGTATTTTGCCTATGTTGAAATTATGCCAAGACACCATCAAAGTTTATGGGAATGCTATCTTAACGTTAAAGAGCAATGCCCCCAATTTGCTATGCAAAATATTGAAGATGTGAAAGATATTTATCCTGTTTTCAGAGAGTTATTTAAAAGACAAGAAAATATCTCTCAATAAAGGAATGCAGCATGCCAAAGCATCACACTATTTCTAATTCTTCAGAATGGACATATGCTTTACTGGAAAAATATGATAAAGAAATCAAACGAATTGCTGAATTTTATAAACTAGATACCTATCCCAATCAAGTTGAAATCATAAACTCTGAGCAAATGCTAGATGCTTATTCTTCTGTTGGTATGCCACTTGGTTATAGTCATTGGTCATTTGGCAAGCAATTACTGAATATTGAAAAAAATTACAAACGCGGTTTTATGGGGCTTGCTTATGAACTGGTGATTAATTCAAACCCATGCATTGCTTATTTGATGGAAGAAAACACTATGACAATGCAGGCACTTGTGATTGCCCATGCCTGTTATGGTCATAATTCCTTTTTTAAAGGTAATTATCTTTTTAAAACTTGGACCAGCCCAGATTCAATTATCGATTATTTAGTATTTGCTAAAAATTATGTTGCAGAGTGTGAAGAACAACATGGCATTGATGCCGTTGAAGAAGTGCTAGATGCTTGTCATGCTTTAATGAATCATGGCGTCGATAGATATAAACGTCCAAATAAAATTTCTTTACAAGAAGAAAAGCAACGACAAGCCAAGCGCGCTGAATATTTACAAACTTTAGTGAATGAATTATGGCGAACTTTGCCTGCTTCTAAAACTAAAGATTCAAAAGAGGATGAAAAACGCTTTCCTGAAGAACCCCAAGAAAATATTCTCTATTTTATTGAAAAACACGCACCTTTACTTGAAAGCTGGCAAAGAGAGTTGGTGCGAATCGTGCGTAAAATGGCACAATATTTCTATCCACAAAGACAAACTAAAGTGATGAACGAGGGGTGGGCAACATTTTGGCATTACACTATCATTAATCACTTATTTGAAGAAGGCCTCGTTAATAATGATTTTATGATGGAATTTCTTCATAATCATACCAACGTTATTTATCAACCTCCTTTTGATAGCCCATTTTATCATGGAATCAATCCTTATACTCTTGGCTTTTCTATGTTTTGTGACATAAGAAGAATTTGCGAAAATCCAACAGATGAAGATAAAAAGTGGTTTCCAGATATTGCTGGTAGTAATTGGGTAGATACCTTAGATTTTGCAATGCGTAATTTTAAAGATGAGAGTTTTATTGCGCAATTTTTATCTCCTAAGGTCATGCGCGATCTTAAATTATTTAGCATCCAAGATGATGATTTACGAGAAGATCTTGAAGTTATGGCAATTCATAACGAGGAAGGCTATCAGAAGATCCGTCAACAATTAAGTGAGCATTATAATTTGGGCAATCAAGAGCCTGATATTCAAGTGTTTAATGTCGATAGAAGAGGAGATCGTTCATTAACATTACGATATGCACAAAGGAATCGTCGTCCCTTAGAAAACTACACACAAGAAGTTTTAAAGCATCTTTATGTTCTATGGGGCTTTCCTATCAAACTAGAAACGATGGGAGACGATGGCCAAGCGCAGCTCATCTATGTATGCCCTTCCAAAAGCGAACAGGCAGTTTAGCGCATAAATCAAACCAAACATCTAAATTACCCAGTTAACATACTATATTCTATTGACTGTCACTGCGACACTGCGTAAAATTTATGACTTCAAGGTGTACTTCCCAACATTAAGATGCTACATGTTAGACGAAATTAAAAATATACTTTCGCTTTATCTTCTTATTCCTTTGGTTGCCGTTGTTGGCCTCATGTTTTCTCTTCGCTTTCGCTTTATACAATGTACACATGTCCTAAAAGCTTGGAAGTTTTTTATTGGAGACCGAGATCACTCTGG
This sequence comes from Pseudomonadota bacterium, assembly GCA_018242045.1. Taxonomy (GTDB): domain Bacteria; phylum Pseudomonadota; class Gammaproteobacteria; order Berkiellales; family Berkiellaceae; genus Berkiella. Next base: position 158,319 of record JAFECR010000011.1, read on the forward strand.
CAAGCGTTCCAGTTCGTTTAGCGCGGTTTCTGCCGTATTAGGCGGTAACTTAGGTACGGGCAATATCTCTGGTATTGCTGTTGCTCTAACGATGGGCGGCCCTGGCGCTTTATTTTGGATGTGGATAATGGCCACCTTTGGCGCTATTTTGAAATTTATAGGTTGCTCGCTCGGCGTCTTATTTCGGCAAAAAGATGTTCAAGGAAAATACATTGGCGGGCCAATGTATTATTTATCTAAGGGCCTGGGGCTTAAAAAAACTGCAAAAATATATTGTTTACTTGCTGTATTGGCAGCTATCACAGTCGGCAATTTAGTACAAATGAATTCTCTTGCTCTGCCCTTTACGCAAGCGGGTGTTCCGCCTTTAGCAACTGGGATCTGCATGAGTATGCTAGTCGGCGCTGTGATCTTAGGCGGCATCCATCGATTTTCCGCTGTCGCTTCCTTTGTTGTGCCTTTTATGGCGGTAGGCTACGTAGGTTCATGTCTCGTTATCATTTTTAGCCATATTGACAAGCTCATTCCAGCGATAAATTTAATTCTTCAAGCTGCTTTTGCCCCTCTTCCGATGGCGGGTGGTGTTATGGGTTACACTGTTTTGCAAGGTATGAGAGTTGGTTTTGATCGAGGATTATTTGCAACCGACGTTGGCGTAGGCATTGATTCTATTATTCATTCCTCAGTTGAAAGCAAAAGTTCGCTTACAGAAACAGCCTTAACACAGGGTTTAATTAGTACACTTTCTCCATTAATTGTAATGCTAGTCTGTACCTTAACCGGCCTTGTGCTCATCATGACAGATGCGTGGCTAGTTTCCAGTTTAGAAAGCACTAATCTTTGTATTGAAGCATTTCGACGCGGCTTTTCAACCCAACTTGCTGGGCATATTATCACTATTACCCTCTTTTTCTTTGCCTTTACCACTATATTAACTTGGTCATTCTGTGCGGATAAAGCCATAGAGTTTCTATTTTCAAAAAGAGTTACCCGCCTTTTTCAGTGTCTATTTGTTGCAATTATTCCACTTGGCGCTTTGTTCCACGTTAAAGTAGTCTGGACAATTGCTGATGTGTTTATGAACTTGATGTTAATTATTAACGTTTTTGGTTTAATTGGTCTGTATCGACATGTCACGTTGCTTTACAGTAACCCAGAAAGAAAGCGAGTGTATTCCACTTCATGAGGCTTACCCTGTGTGCCACACAGGGCAAAGTCACTTCATTTCTTTCTTCTATAGGTATCTTTTTTGCGTCGATTAAGATAACCTTCCCTTTTTTTGCTTTCATATTCACTATCTAAATTCTCATCACTTAGAGTTGAATTAGCCGTGGGTTTTGGTTTGCTTTTGATATCTCTCATCCAATGTATCATCACTTCTTGCTGAAGTTCTTCATCTGTTTTCGGGGCTGCTTTCTCATCGAAACCGTTTAAACTCATATTAATCTCCTTTTTAACGATAAAACGGCAAGAATAATCTTCAAAGTCTTCTAAGGCAAGCATTAGATATTATAAGCTTTAGCCTAACTTTACGTTGACTTCATATCCTGTATGCTTTCTCACATTTATCACCCCAGTATCCAATATTAAATATTGCCCTTTAATGCCTTGCAAAGTACCTTCTATTGTAGATGTCTTATCAAAAGAGAGAGAATTTATTGTTTTAGGATATGCCAAGATTGGATATTGAAATTGCGAAATAGGCCCTTCAAGCAATTGGACTTCACAACCAAAAGTATTTAAAATAATCTCTAAATCTTTCTGGATGCTCGGCAGTAACACTTTTCTTTCTTGAATGAGATCAATAGAGCCATCATGACCAGACAACATTTTGCGCCAATTGGTTTTGTCCTTTACATATTTTGCTAATAGCACTTCCACGTGACCTGAAATTCTTCTAGTAGGCACTTCAAATAGTGCCATTGCTGCAATGGCGCCTTGATCTATCCATCTTGTGGGGACTTGAGATTTTCGCGTAATACCAACTTTCACCCCTGACGCGTTTGCAAGATATACCACATGCGGGATCATACAATTGGACTCGCCCCAGGTTGGCTGTCGACAAGTGCCCAAATGTAAATGACAACGTTCAGGTTTAACAATGCAAAGATCGCACTGAGGGAGCTTTTGCGTGCAAGGGAAACAATAACCATCCTGATAGCTTTTTTTAATGGTTTTGTTACAGGCAATACAATAAATGTTGTGTGTAAATTGCAACTGAATCTTTTGCCCCAGAAAGTCATTCAACAAGATAGATTGTTCTTTTGTTGAAAAACAATAACTCACTGGTGATGTTGCAGTCACTGTCATTTTCGACAAAATACAAAGTGTTTTCATGTTAAGTCTCAACCTCTTCTAGGGTAGTATAAATACTCCAACGCTCGAACCAGTTTTCAAATTCACCTAAAGTAAATAAGTCAACACAAGGTTGAGCACCTGGTATCATTTGCCCGTTAAATATCTTTTTAATTAAAATCAAACTAGCGATGATCGGAATATAATTGCCGTGTCCTTGCTCAGCAACTAAGGTCCAATTAATTTCCAATGGTTGATAACGAGTGCTAGAGCCTTTTAATCGTACATACATGCCACCTGATGTGGTTCCAAAATGTTCAAACCAACCTTGGATTTGCGTAATTAATTTATGAACTAAAGCCCAATTTTTGACAATTTTTGCTCGCACTATCCATGACATAAACCATAAAATAATATGTAAGCTTGGCACTTCCAAACCTGCATGAAATACCGCTGTTGTTAAACTTGGATATCTCTCAGGGAGTAAGGCTAAATCTGGAATATCACAGCTTGCTTGCCAGCGTAATCCAAGATTATCACCGTAGTAATGTCGATGCAAATTTTGCCAGCCATACGTTTTTTTCCATTGGCCCTCCTCTAGACGCCAAAAAGGTTTGCCGGTATAGCCTAAAATAGCGGTGATTGTTGCGTCCCCTAACTGAATTTTGTTTGCAGGAGAAATACCAATTTCAATTTCTCTTAAAATAGAAAATTTTTTAGCGAATGTATCAACAATGGTACAGGAAAGCGCAGGTACTGTGCCTGCACCGCTAATGATACAAACATTTTTTTCTTTTGCTTTGAGATCAAATTGATCAATATGGGTTACAAATTCACGCGCATCCGCAAGATCAAAATAGTGTATTCCCAAATCAATACAAGTATGAGCGACCTTATAATCCTGATTTTGAAAAGGACCTGCACAATGAATGACAAGGTTTGCTTCTGATAAAAGTAAATTCTGAGTAAATGTTTCTGCTTGCCAATCAAGCAGGCAGGCTTGTAAATCAGCATTTGGGTTTTCTTGCTTGATTTTGCTTACAAGTAAAGAGGCTTTTTCTAAAGAACGACCTGCAATGCATATTTTAAATTGGTTCTGTGCAGCAAGAACAGTGGCTATGCGACTACCAAAATTTCCGTAGCCGCCCAAAATTAGAATAATTGGCTTATCTTTATTTTTTGACACTTATGCCCCCTTCCCTGGCCTAAAGCATAATTCTATCAAGGTTTATTGCGTACTACCTAATGAATTTCTAGGTGGTGGTATTTGAGGCACTTGTGCTTGTGGCACAGGCGGTTGCTCTTGAGATTGCTTATTTTGAAATAGCGGCAATACTTCCTGCTTTGGCTTTAACTCAAAGGGCTCATCTTTTTTAAGTGCCTCTTTATTTACCACTTCTTTCTTATTTTGAACACTATTAGTTTCTTTTTCCCAATCTGAATGAATTTTTTCAGTCAACAGCGCTCCTACTGCAAAACAGAATAAAGAAGTGATCCCTACCGATAAAGAAAGTGCAAATGGTGAAAATAGGGTTTCAGCAAATAAGGCATTCATCATCGGCAACCATACGGGCCATATTAACAGATACGATACCAGACCAATAAAAAATACAAAGCTGCTAAACATGGTGAAATAGTTTAACCAGTCTCGCTGCTGTACCTTGGGCAATAATGGTGGTTGCTCTATTTCTGTTTGCATTTCTTCCTCAGATTCCTCATCTGATAGATCTTCTATTTCAGCCCCTATCGAACGCATCACAGGAGGCAATATTAACGGTGGCGATGTTTTATCATCAATATCTGCACCAGATGTTCGTTTTCGAGAAAAAGCTACATAATCTTTCAAAGAAATGCCAAAATAATTACAATACTCAGACGGTCTCAGCTCTGGTAAATCGGCAACATTGTGCGCCGCATAGGAGCCATGTTTTTTCAAACCTTCCTGCAAAACAGATGTTATCTCTTGCGTTGCTTTATTAGAAAAAAAACGATTGCGTTGAGAATCATTTTCTTGAACCATTTTTTCAGTATTGGGATTTTTGGGTAATAATACGTTCCAATGATTCGATAATTTTTCCATCTCAAAAGCAATCTGACGATCAGGTTGTTTTTTTGCTTTTTCTTCTGAATTAAAACCATCCACTGCGCGACGATTATTTTCGTTTAAAAATGCTAATGATCGAATGTTAATGGTATGAGAAAACAAAACTGACAGCACTTTTTGTTCAAGTTCTCCAGCATTGACTCCGGGCCGTGCTATCCCCTGTTCACCCACAAGATATTCCTTCCAGCCTGTTGCAGGCTCTTTGAAAAACCATTTCATAAAAGCTTGCTCTTTTTGAGAAAATGAGTCTAAAGTGGGATCATTTAGAATGTCGTTTATCTTTTTATTAATAACCGTCATCCCCTCAAAGTGCGCAGAAATTGGTAATATTGACTGCTGCAGATCACTCAGAATATTTCGTGCTAATTCATCCGTTATTGCTTTTAATACCGCCTGCCGCAAAGCAGTAATATTTTGTGTTTTAAATTCTTTTATTTTTAAGGTGATGATCTTATTTAATTCATCCTTAACCATCCCAACAATTTGCGGTTGTTTAATGGTAGCGCTTTCAATCAAGCTCGAAATTTTTTGTTTAAACTCATTTTCAACAAAGCTATGTATCTCTGTTACCGTTTCATCTGCTGCTTGCCCCACATAAGCAGCTAAACCTTCATTTATATGTAATCTTAGTGAACGAACATTGGTAATATAATTGTTTGATTCTTGAAGATCACTAAACATATTTGAAATATAAGTAGACAATTCTCGTCTAACTTCAGATTTAACTTGCGGCATATTTTGAATGACATCAGCAACTAAGGTCCGCAATGCTTTTGCCATTAATAATTGTATTTTAATCCAATTGATTTCATTATTTTCTGTGCAATGTAAAATAAATTGATTAAACGCCAATTCCGTGTTTTGCTGTGTTATTTCTTGCAACAGGGCTGCCATTTTTGGGATCTTTGCTTGCTCGGCCACAATATTCAAGAGGGCAGCGAAGGGGATTACTTTTACTTTATCGCTTAATAAAACATCTAGTTTCTTTTCTTGGAAGGCATATACTAGCCAAACAGCCTCTGAATTATAAAGGCAATTTCCCTCTCCTAAGGCTTGGAATTGAATCATCTTACCCTCTTTAACCTAAATGATTGATAATTAACAAAATAAGTTAAACAACTTTCAAATACTTAAATATGCTATCTATCTTACATGAATCAAGGGTAAAAGCAAGAAAATAACAATTACTAAATTTATTTGCCTTCTATGGCTTCAAGGGCGAGGGTTAATTGTGGATAGGTAAAGACAAATTTCTCTCTTAACATCTTGGTTGGTAATACTTTTTGTCCAGATATTAAGAGTTCTTTTGCCATTTGCCCATACAAGATCAACATAACAAAAGCAGGCATCCTCAGTAGCGTAGGACGATGCCATATTTTACCTAAAATACGTGTAAATTCTTGATTGGTTACTGGCTTTGGTGCTGTGGCATTCACTGGGCCTTCAACAGAAGCATTTTCTAAACAAAATTGAATAATTCTAATGAGATCGTCAATATGGATCCAAGACATCCATTGCTTACCTGTCGCAATAGGCCCACCTAAACCTGCTTTAAAAGGGGTTCGCATTTGCGCTAAAACACCCCCATCTGAGCCAAGTACAATTCCTGTGCGCAATAAACAGACACGACAACCAAAGCCCTTTGCTTTAAGCGCCTCTTGTTCCCACGCTAAGCATAATTCATGACTAAAGCTCGGATTAGGGGTATCTGTCTCAGAAATGCCATTGTCACCCTGTGGTCCATAATATCCTATAGCTGATCCATTTATCCAAATGGTTGGTTTATACTGGTGTTGCGAAAAAAAAGTCATCAATCCTTGAGTAATACCGATTCTGCTTTTCTTAAGCACCCCTTTATAAGCACCAGTCCAACGATGAACGATAGCAGCTCCTGCTAAGTTTATAACAGCATCGAAATGTACATCCGTTGGGATCTCATTTAACTGTTCAATAAATTGAATTCCTGCAATAGGCAATATTTTTTGAGCCTTTAGACGATTGCGAGTTAGAACATATAATTGATGTCCTTTGGACAGCAAGCTGGGACACAACTTAGATCCTATAAATCCCGTACCTCCTGTCACTAAAATTTTCATTTGACTGCCCATACAATTGCAAGTGATGATCGCACTATAGTATGGTATTTACATATGAGACAACTATCAAACAAATAATTAAGGAGCGTATTAATGCGTTGCCATTTTATTCAGCATGCTCATTTTGAAACACCTGGTAGTCTCCTATCTTGGGCAAAAAAAAATAATCTAGAACCTGAGATTTATCATCCCTATAAAGGAGAAAAACTACCTGAAGTAAACGTAAACGAACCCGTTATTTTTCTTGGCGGTCCTCAAAGTGCAAGAGAGTTTCAAAAATATGACTATCTTGAACAAGAAGTAGCATATATAAAATCCCTTATCTCACAAGGCCAACCTCTAATTGGCATTTGCTTGGGTGCGCAGTTAATTGGTGAAAGTCTTGGCGCCAAAACTGAACTTAGCCCTGAAAAGGAGATTGGAATATTTCCAATTCGTTTAACAAAAAATGGCGAAACACATCCTTATTTTGAGAGTTTTCCAGATATTTTAGCTGTGATGCATTGGCATAATGATATGCCCGGTTTAACAAAGGATGCCTCGATTTTGGCCTTCAGTGAAGGTTGTCCACGACAAATTATCAGCTATGCACCAAGAGTACTTGGTCTTCAATGTCATCTTGAAGCCACACCTGAATGGTTAAATTTGCTTCTGACGCATGCAAGTGGAGATTTAAAACCAAGTCGATTTACACAAACCGCCGAAACAATGTTAAAAACTCAATTTCAAACAATGAATCATCATCTGCATGCAATGCTCGATAAATGGCTTGCCCTTTGAAGCCTTCCTTAGGCGCAGCAACAACTTGTCCTTCGAAGCCATTCAGGCGGAAGGATGATGGGGTAAGTAAGCACAGCGAAAAATTTCATTGGTGCATAAAATTGGAGCATGTTAACTCCTAAATTTAGTGTGGCTTGAGTAGATACTCACGCCATTTTGATTTTAGGCTAGGCGGCAAGAGAACGAATCCCCAGGCGTGCAGCTTTGATTAGTGCATAACTGGGGTGAGTGAGCGCAGCCAACAACGCCTAAGCTTGTCCCGTACTTGATACGGGAAGCAAAGTGGAAAGAGTAGTATGTTGAAACGCTGACGGCAACTGTAAATACACTTAAATCATGTTTATTTTTTATTGATTTTTGCGTACAAAGCAATCAGTGGGACCTTAAGTAAAATGGCTGAGGCCCGTCACTGGGCGCCTTTCCTATTTCAGGATAAAAAAGCGAGAACAGACATTGGGTTTAATTCAAGCGACGTTTTGTTCGCGGCGCATTGTCGTTGTTATTTTGTTCCTCGTCTATAGTATCGCTATTTGACACTTTTCTTTGCAAAGCCAAGCATTGTTCTTTGGTTATTTTCTTAGTGCTGTCAAAAAGAATACCTTCGCGCAAGGTATCAGGCAAAGCAGAGAGCTGGTTGTAAGTAACATAAAAATGCTCAAGCGCCGCCAACTGTCCAATGGACTCAGGTAAAGCGATGAGCTGGTTGCCGGAAGTACTAAACCGCCGAAGCGCTGCCAACTGTCCAATGGACTCAGGCAAAGCAATGAGCCGATTGTTGTAAATATAAAGCCCCTGAAGCGCCGCCAACTGCCCAATGGACTCAGGTAAAGCGATGAGCTGGTTGCCGGAAGCAAAAAGCAACCGAAGCGCCACCAACTGTCCAATAGACTTAGGCAAAGCAGTGAGCTGATTGCTGGAAACAGTAAGCCCCTGAAGCGCCGCCAACTGTCCAAGGGTGCTAGGCAAAGCAAAGAGTCGGTTGTCGTTAACAAAAAGTTGCTCAAGCTTCGCCAACTGCCCAATCGACTCAGGCAAAGCAGTGAGCTGATTGTTGGAAACAGTAAGCCCCTCAAGCGCTGCCAACTGTCCAATGGACTCAGGCAAAGCAAAGAGCCGGTTGTCGTTAACAAAAAGTTGCTCAAGCGCCGCCAACTGTCCAATGGACTCAGGCAAAGCGCTGAGCCGGTTGTAGGAAGCATCAAGCGACCGAAGCGCCGCCAACTGTCCAATAGACTCAGGCAAAGAACTGAGCTGATTGCTGGAAACATTAAGCCCCTGAAGCGCCGCCAAGTGTCCAATGGTGTTAGGCAAAGCAAAGAGCCGGTTGTCGTTAACAAAAAGTTGCTCAAGCGCCGCCAACTGTCCAATGGACTCAGGCAAAGCGCTGAGCCGGTTGTAGGAAAGATATAATGTTGTCAACTTTTCCCAAAAACTCTTAAGGGTCTTATCGCTAAGTAGTGCTTCTGGAAAGCGTGTCAGGAAATGTTTGTCACAATCTAGTATCCTGCTATCTCTTGCTTGCGTCGTCTTTGTGATTTGATTTCTAATAATCAGTTCATTGATCTTATTTAAATAATGCTCTTTTTGATGATAGAAAATGACATCTTGATTATTTTTTAAACCCGCTAGTTGTATTAGAGTAGAAGCGACGTTAGGGTTCATCTCCAATATTGCTGCTTTATTTGTAATGAAATGGTCAACTTCTTTTTGTTGTGTTGCCAGCAAGTTGGCAAATCCACTATCGGTATCAAGCGCATGAATAGCAGGCGTTAATGTTCTGAGTTGATATTTTGCAGCCTCATTCCATATCAGATTAAAATTTTTACTTACTTGACGTAGCACACGGTTTGCATATAGCGGCATAAACTGAAAAATATTAATCATGACCTCAAGCGGTAAATCGTAGGCGCTAACGGGCAACGTAGGTTGCGCTGTTATGGTGTTAGGACGCGTTGTTACCATCGCACTTGAAGTTGATGTCGCAGGGGATGCATTTTGTGTTAAGGGGGCGCTGTTAGCAGCGGATGGTTGCCCCTGGTTTTGAATTTGAAGTTGGGTGTTGTTGTTAAGTCCAAAAAAATTAGCGATACGGTTAACAGCGTTGCCAATAATACTGGCTGTACTGCTAACAAATGAAGATGTGGTTTCGCGTGGTCGCTTCATGAGGGATACCTTTAAGTTAGCTTGAGAAATTACAAGAGACGTAAATCTAACAAAATGCAGTATTCATTAGCAAGTCTTATCCGATAAGTGGGCAAAGGCTCGGATAAAGATTGATTCGTACATGACTGGGGTGCGTAAGCGCTGGCAACAAAGCCTAAATTTAAACTGGGAAGAGTATGAGTATTAGCGAGGGATAACTAATATAGCATCAGTAACAGGCCGCTCATGATAAAAATGAAATATATCGTCCATATCGCCTGCTGATGAGTTGATGACTTTATTATCTATCACCAAAGTACTGGAGCCACCACCATCTAGATTAATTGCTTGACTACAGCCCATTTCCAGCAATATCCTGGAAAGCTCTTCAATTGTTAATCCTTCTACTACTTTATGCGCATATGGCCTATCCGCCTCCTTAGTATGCGCTGCTACCAACAAAACCCAATGCTGGTTATCCTTAACACAAATTGCTGTTCGAGCATGGCGTTGTTCAATAAAGGATTTCGAAATCTTTCTATAGCCATAACGATTAAAAGCATTTTTACTATTTTTTATTAATAGGGGAATGCCACCAACAATATAGGGAAATTCTTGCCATGTTCTTTTTGCGTCTGAAGAAGTATCAAGCTGAGGAAAAATTTCAATAATATCTTCTTTATTTTTTTTTGTTAAAATTTTATCAACGAGGACTTCATTATTAGTATTGTTCCATCCTATTGCATCTTTAGGTACTTTGGCATAACCAAACCATTGATCGTTAATTTTTAAAACGCCTGTCGGTCGCGCTTTGCCTTCTGCAGTAAAATAGAAAAATCCACCATTAATACCAATATTTGCGTTAAACTTCTTGACGAGATCAGATACAGCTTCTTTCGATTGTTCATTATCTGCACGAACACTCATTATTTTATATTTATTCAAATCTATACTAACAAGGTGGATCTCTTGATTATTTTTTTCAACCAATTGATATTCAAATCCAGGCGTGTGCGCTAAAACATTAGCGCAGCTCCATCCCAAAAAAATCAACCAACCATATTTTAAAATTTTAGCTTTCAAACGCATACCAACCTAAAAATTTAAAGCCCCTTGAATCGCAACCACTAACTGATCCGCATCGCTAACCATGGTATCTGTTATTCGACCATATACCCGACTAATAGCAGCTTGTAAAACAATACCCAATACAATAGCAGCACAAAAATTGGGATCTCGTTTGGGGATCTCCTTTTTCTTAAAAGCATCATTAAAAATTGCAACCATAAATTCATGCGCATTTTTTTCATTGTCTACTATTGTTTTTAACTGATTATGTTGCGCAATTAAAAGGTAATTAAATAAAATAGGATCTTCATCAAACTTTTCACAAAAATAGTGAACCATCGCATGCATTTTTTCTTTAAGCGTTGGTTTTTCCTGCGCTATATTTTTTAATGCCTGAGTCATTTCTTCATAGGCGCTAGTAAATAAGTGCTGTGCAAGCTCGTCTTTACTTACATAATGGCGATATAAGGTACCTTCTGCAATTTGGGCTTTATGAGCAATGTCCTTAATTGTTGTAGCGCTTACCCCTTTTTTAACAAAAAGCGCTAAAGCGCACCTTTCTAGTTTCTTTCGGGTCTGACTACCATCACGCATAAAATCCCACCTTATTTTTATTCTAATATGCTTTAAAATCTACAAAAATTATATAGCCAGCAAACTATTTCGTGAGCAATTGCTCACTTATAGTGTAACCCATTCTAAAGTAAAATTAAATTATAAAGCTCCCGTTCTAAACCGATACATTAGCCGGTATACTAAAAAATGCGATATCACTGAACCTGTATAAAATAGAAGGCCTTGGATTTATGGGTTTAAAAACATCTGAAAACATTCCCCATTTAATAACTGCACAAGCTAGGCCATTTTATGAATTAGAAAAAGTGATTATCGACAATAGAGTAAAAATAGAGTCATGGTTTAGAGAAGCCTGGTATGATACCTCACCCATTCTCACAAGCTCTGTTGATATTAGAAATGCAGGATTTAAGATAGCCGCTGTCGACACTAATTTATTTCCAGCAGGTTTTAATAACTTAAACCCTGATTTTTATGCCTTATGCATTCAAGCTGCTCAAAGTACCCTTTTTGAATTATACCCACACTGCAAAAAAATGCTTATTATTCCTGAAAATCATACTCGTAACCCTCATTACTATCAAAGCGTTGCTACGCTTGCAGATATCGTGCAAAAAGCAGGTTATGAAGTCAAAATTGGTTCCATGTTAGCGCAAAAAGAACCAATATCAGTTAATTTAGATTCTGGCACGCTAATGCTTTACCCTATTCAAAAAAAGGACAATAAAATCATATCTGGTGATTTTACGCCTTGTGTGATTATATTAAACAATGATTTATCAGAAGGCATCCCAGCAATCTTGCAAGATATCGCACAACCAATAGAGCCTCCTGCAAAACTAGGTTGGTCATATCGCAGTAAAACAGATCATTTCATGTTTCTAAATGAAATTTGTCAAGCATTTTCCAAGCTCATTGATATCGATATTTGGCGTATTTTTCCTCTTTTCATGGATTGCGGCGAAGTTGATTTTATGCAACGAGACGGTCTTACCTGCTTAGTTGAAAAATCACAAACCCTTATTCAAAAAATTCAAGAAAAATATGATCAATATCAGATTAAACATCCACCTTATATCGTGATTAAGGCAGATGCTGGGACCTATGGTATCGCTGTAATGACTTTGCGTGACCCTCAAGAATTAACTAAATTAAATCGTAAGCAAAGAACCAATATGTCAATAAGTAAAGGCGGCAGAAGTGTGAATCGTGTCATCATTCAAGAAGGTGTTTATACTTTTGAACACGTTGGCAGCGAGCAAGCTGTTGCAGAACCTGTTGTTTATATGATTGGACAACATGTGATAGGTGGTTTCTATCGTGTCCATAAAACGCGCAAAATTGACGAAAATCTCAATGCACCAGGCATGCATTTTGAGAAATTAGCCTTCGCAGAATGTTGCAACAATCCTGAAAGCCGACAAAATACTCACCTTACTCAAAATCAATTCTATGTTTATAGTGTCATTGCAAGGCTCGCCTTGCTGGCTTCGTGTAAAGAAAAGAAAGCGCTCATGACCTAGGAACACCTATATCGAACCGCTTTGGTTTTAGGCTAGGCGGCAAGAGAATGAATCCCCAGGAGTGCCACATTGAGTGCATGACTGGGGTGAGGGAGCATAGCTAACAAAGCATAAATTTAAACTGGGAA
>JAFECR010000012.1 GCA_018242045.1 Pseudomonadota bacterium
TTAAAATTAGGAGTTTCAAGTCCGTCATTGCGAGGAGTCTGCGACGAAGCAATCCAGATTACATCTTGATATTTTCTGGATTGCTTCCCCTTCGCTTCGCTCTGGGTCGCAATGACGGAACTCCTAAATTCAAGTGGAAGCAGTATATTCACTAATATCTTGGCTTTTGCTTAACATCTTGATCCTGAGGAACTTTTCCTGGAGGAGTGGCTTTGTCTGAAGTCGTGTACGAATGTAATAGACCAGGCTTTCGTTTTACTTCTTTCATTCTGTATAATGATTCTGCTGTCAAAACATTAAAATCAAATTTTGCTTCAAATAACATAGAATAATCCGTTGTTGATAATTCAAATTTTTCTTTAAAAGCTCTAATTTCTTTTTTCAATTTGGGATGATTTTCATCTAATTCCATGGTGAGAGTATATAATGAAGACAAATCTGGTTCATATTGGTCAAATAAACTCTTAAATAGATTAAACGTTTTTTGTGAAAAAGTGGGAATAACATTGGGATCAGCCTTAAGCGCAGCATCATATTCATTTAAAGCGGTTCTTAAGTTCTTATTCTCAATCACATAGGTTTTTCTGGCAGTCATTTTAACAATTTGTTCATCTTTGCTTTTATCTGTGTTTGATACTTCGGTTTTAGCGTGTTTTTCCGCTTTTTGTGCAGGAAGTGTCGCAAGATAAGCCATAGCATTATCTCTTGTTATTTGAGGCGTATTAAAACGATAAAGTGCTTTTGCACTAAATAATTCTTTTGCTTCTGGCGTTGGTGCACCTGCTTTTAGAATTTCACTAACGGTGGTAGAACAGTTGTAGTCGTACAAATCAAAAGATTTTTGTCCACTTGCTATCTCTTTCATTTTCTTTAACATGTTTTCGGCATCCAATCCAGAGGGGTGACCTTGTTCAGTTAATCCTTTATTTAAAGGCAGCAACACAGTATCATCAGGGGGTTCGCCTTTGGTGATATAATGAGTAAGACCGCTTTGGTCAATATCTTCAAGGAAAGTGGTTGTTTTAATTTCCGCAAGTTTAGCAGTTTGTTCTTTTAATTCCTGTTTTGCTTTATCTGTCTTCTCAATTAATTGCTCTGCAATGATTTCAATATTATTGGCATCTATAACATTGTCAAATTTTGTTTTCCAATCTGGTATTGCCATTGAAAGGATCTGCTCTATCGTAGAACTACCGAGTACAACATTTAAATCACTGTCAGGGCCGGGTGCAAGCAGAACGGTTCGGTTGTCTTGTGTTACTGTTTTTGTCAGATAATTGAGTAGTTTACTGTTATGTTCAATAGAATAACTTAAAAGATCTACATTAAACTGCTGTTTTGATACGATTTCAGCGGCATCATTAGTATACTTATCCTTTTCAGATTCCATTTCCGATCGATATACCTCTATATTTTCCTTAAATGTTTTCAGCCTTTTTTCTTGCATTTCAATAAGCTTAAATGATTTTATAATATTAAAGGCTAATTCTGGAGAAATTTCTTGAATCATGCTTATAAGGATAGGTGAAAACACTTTTGCCATATTCTGTTCTGAAAATTTCTGATTTTCCAAGGTATATAGCATTTCACTTGCTTCAGTTAAGCGAAGTTTTTCTAACTCTATTAATATTTTTGATAAACGTTCCTTTTTTTGTTCAATAGAAAGTTGCTCGTTATGAAATAGTTTTGTTGCTCCAACCAACAATTTGGCTTTTGGTGCATTTTCATTAGGTATCGCTTTTAAAATAGAAGTAATTTTTTCAGAAACTTCTCTTCTTACATTTATAATGTTTTTAGCAGTTTTTTTGAATTTTACCTCATCTTGAACAAGTGCATTTTTTAAGTCTTCCATGTTCTTTTGTTTAAAGGAATTTATTTTATCAGACATGGTGGAATCAAGTTCTTTAAGGCCGGTAAGCTTGTCATTGGCAAAATGCATTAATATATCCACAGTTTCTAGTTTTATTTCTGGTTGAAGTTCAGCATTATCAATAAAAACAAAATTATATAATTTAAATCGTTTTAACAAAATAATCTCAGATTCTGAAAATTTAACTTCTTCCTTTTCTTGGTCTAATTTTTTTAGTTTCTTTTCCATGTTTCCTAGCTTGGCAATTAAAACTTCCAAGGCCTCAATATCGCTTTGATATTTACTTTTGTTTTGAATAAGTTGAAATAATTCATAAGGGGCTTGAGAAAATTCTCTGAAATGTAAAATACTACTTGGCCCGTAAGTCATTTCGGTTTTTGAAAGCTTGCCTGTGTGAATTCTTGTTTCGGGATTGATATATTCTTTCCACCTTGGGTCCCAATGTTTGTTAACCCCAATGAATTCTGCTTTTTCATCTTCAGTAATATTTTCTTTTAATTGATATAATGCACCTTTGGCTGGAAACCAGCTAAAGAACACGACGTATACGTTTTCCTGAGCAAGGATCTCATTGGATTTAACAAAATTACCGGACTCATCTTGAACCGCTTTATATCTTTTAATCGTATGTGCTTCCATGGGAATGACGGGGTCAAAACAATATTTTTTTACAAGTGCTTTTGTCTCTTCATTTGCGGGTAAAACCAAGGCTAAGGTGGCATGGCCAACATTACCTCCAAATAAAATATTGTCAATTTGGTGTAGCATGCCATTGCCTTTTTCTGCTTCAGAACCCCATGTATAAAGCTTTGCGCCATACAAGCCAGTTAATTTAGTGGGATCGTTTGCTTGTGCATTATCACTGCTGATGTGTGTATGCGTTGTCATAGGATATCCTTAAAATTAATTTCTAGGATTAGGTTTTTTATGGCTACTTTCTTTTGCAGATGATAAAAATTTACCTTTTACTTGTTTAAATTGACTTTC
Organism: Pseudomonadota bacterium; assembly: GCA_018242045.1. Taxonomy (GTDB): domain Bacteria; phylum Pseudomonadota; class Gammaproteobacteria; order Berkiellales; family Berkiellaceae; genus Berkiella. The sequence continues at coordinate 2,858 of JAFECR010000012.1, forward strand.
TATATGAACGATTTTTTTCTCAAGAGAGGCATTATTTTTGTTTTTATATTTTTTCATCAAAGCAAGATCTTTTTTAATGCTAGATATTGCTTCTTCTACTTTGTGAAAGCCCTTTTCAATTTTGGCTACATTTATTGAGGATTTATTGCTTAAGGCTTCTTCCATGATATTACTGGCTTGCTTTATCGACGCTAACAATTTTTCTGATTGTGGGTTTTTTTGTTGTAATACGGGTTCATTTAAGATTAGCGTCGTTAACCAATTTTCCACCATTTCCAATTTTCTTGTATTTTCCAGTTGAATTTCATCATTTGTTGGTGAGCCTAGTAACTTGGCAATTTTATCTATTCTTTGTTGGTTTAATTTATGTGGCAAAATTTGAGGACGATTTTGTGTATTGTCATGGGTAGTTTTTGTATTATCTTGGGTAGGTTTAAGTTTGGAGACAGTTTTTTCCTTTAACAGTGTTTCTAGTTGATTTACTCGTTGCTTAGCTAATTTTTTGGGTTGTGATAATTTTTCTGATTTTTTTTGTTGCTCAACTTCGCTATCTTCTTTGATATCTTTTCTTCTTTTTAACAGAGCCTCACGCAACATATTATTAGTAAAATCTTCTTCTGATGATGAAGGATTTTGATAATGAGGCTTGCTAGAAGATTCAATTTTATTACTTTCTTTTTTGGGCACGATTACTTCAGTTGCAGCCGCATCAAGTTCAGCCTTTCTTTTGTCGAGTAACGCATCTGCACTTAAATTAAATTTTTTAACTTCTTTTTTGCTTTCAGTTGTTGATGAGGATGCGTTTTCTTTGCTTTGTGATGGTGGTAAATTTTCATCATTCCATTCATCTTCCCATTGCGATAAGTCTTCCTCTTCATTAGGCTCTTGTTGTATTGATTTCATAGCGGCATAAACAGCATTTGCTAATTCACCATGACTTAATTTATCTTTGGGTTTTTCTTTTGGCATGTGTCCTCCAAACTACTTTGAAAATGAGACAACAAAAGAAATTCTAAAGTTCCTTAGATTCACCTATAATATGAAATAGGTCAGCTTAAGAATGTTTAGGCTTTGAAGGCTTTTCATTGGTTTTGCTGCTTTCTAAGGGGTTGCTGATACCGGTGTATTTCTCAAAATGCTTTTGATATTGCATTGTCATAGACTCTTTAATGTTTTTTCGTCTTTGAGCAGATTGATTATTTAAATCATTGAATTTAAATTTGGTTTCAAATAAGTCCATAAATTGTGAGTCTGACAAATTATAAACTTTCATAAACTGGCTTGATTTTTCAGCAAAGGAAGTGCTATCCATCCCGGCATCCATGCCAACGGTATATAATTCAGATAATTTAGGTTCATATACAGAAAAATAATCTTTAAATTTCTGCGCTGTTTTTTCTGAAAATTGTGCAACAGCGAATTCATTTTCTTGTAAAGTTTTTTCAAAAGAAGTTAGCGCTTTGTTGAGATCGATATCGACTATCATTTTTGTTTCATCTTTGACTTGTCGAGAGATTTGCTTTGCAAGTGGGCTTTGTAAAAGCGGTCCTTTGCGCTCATTTGCATTTTTCTGATAGACATCAAGCTGTTTTTGTAGTGATTTTTTAATTTCAGGATTTTCACATTGTTGACAAAGGAATTGCGCAATATTGGCTTTATTATAAGATAGGGCATATTGAACAGCGTTTTCACCTTGAGCAGGGCTCCCTTTTGCGCCAACACTGGTTAAATCAAAACACACATCCATGGAAACGCCTTGTGAAACCAAATACTTTAAAATATCTATGCGATCATTTTCAATAATATAGTGCAAAGGAGTTTTGCCAAATTCATCATAAACCATAGTTACATCTCGAAAACCATAAGCCATGGACAGATTTTTGCCCACCAGTTGAAATTCTTTTGCGACTTTGTAAAACACTTCTTTTGAATTTGGGCACATTGCTAAATAGTGTAAAGGTTCTCTACCTTCACTATCGCGGATCCGTCTTGATATCTTTTTAGAAAATCTGTCAAACCAAAAAGGTTTACTCTCTATAAGATCATTGACAATGGCGACATTGCCTAATTTCGCAGCTAAAGTTAAGGCACTTTGGCAGTCTTGAGGGCCTGCTTGATTAACATCTGCATCATAGTTGCGCAAGAGATTAGCACAGTCCCTATGGCCATTTTCGATTGCATAATAAAGGGCAGTTTTGTTGTTCCATTTTTCATCGATAAACCCCAGTGATTTATCATAATCTAATTTTAGTAGAATTTTTAAAATATCAGTTCGGCCATTTGCTGCGGCAAAGGTAAGTAAGTTTAGGCCATCTGGTAAAGCAATTGACAATAATGCTTTTATTAAATCTGGATTTTTTTGTACTTTTTTTTGTAAACTGTCTATGGCTTTTTTTAACACAAGCGGGTGAGGTTCATTCACGACTCGCATAAAAGCATCAAGCCATTTTTGACTAGTCGATATGGTCACGACTTTTTTGCTTAATTGTGTGGCATCCACTTTTACGTTTGGATCAAAATAGGGTTTAAATAGCGCTATCATTTCTTTGCTAACGTCTGGATTGATATAGCAAAGCTCATGCGGCGTGATCCCTAGTCTATCAACGATTTCAAGGGCGTCTTGAACTAAATAATCCCATGTTGCTTTAGCTGAAAGTTGCTTAAGCAAGGAAACTTTAGAATCTTGAATCATCATATGAAGCAGTGTATTTCCTTTTGGTGGAAATAACACTTTTCTAAGATCAATATTATTTTTCTGGCAATGTTGAATTAAAATTTCAAGCACTTTAGCATTGTCCTTTTTTAAGGCGTAGTGAAACGCACTTAAATGCTTATCATGAACGCGAAAAGGATCTGCACCATTGTCAAGTAGCACTTTTAAAATTTCACCACTTGGGTCTTTTTGACTGATGATGCTGTCAATCGCTGAAAATAAGATGGGGTTTAAGTTGATGAGATCATCAAATGTTTTATCAAGCCGTTTACCTGTTTGGCTGCGTTCATATTCTCTGTGCGGATCTAATAGTTTGTGTTCAAACGATTTTACTTGTTTCATGGTCTTTTGCACAAAGCTCACCATGCCTTCGACCATCTCTTTTTTACCGTGCAAAATAGCTAAGTTGAGTAAACTTTGGCCATTTTCATCTATTGGTTTATTAAACAATGCTAAGGCTGAACTCATTTCAGCTTTAAAAACACGTAAAAATGTATCTGTATTGCCTTGTTTAATTAATTGAACAAGATAGGCTTCTTTTTCTTTTGACTCTATTATTTTTTGTATAGCTTCTCGATATTGTTGAACAGCGGCATCTTTTTGTGGTTGATTTTTAACAGTTTTTTCGATGTACGCGTTCGCCGTATTCTCATTAAGCTGAGCAACGGCAGATTGGATTTGTTCTGCAAGTTGACAAAGACGCACGTTTTTATAAATTTCATTTTTGTGATAGCCTTTACAGGAATGATACTTTTTAAGTTCGGTATTAAATTCCTCTATATACTTACCTAAATTTTCTATCTTTATTGAATTTTTATCATAGGTTAATTTGATATCTTTTTCATCAGGAGTAATGGTTGGTGCACGATTTTTTTCCCACCATTGATCAATCGCACTTGCGCCGCTTTCTACGATCCTATCATATTTTTTGCCAGCCAAATTAAATTCCATCGTATCCACGCCTTCAAGATAAATTTGCGCGATATTATTAGGATGTGTGTCGTATTTTGCTTTTTTATCTTCTGTAAGCAGGCCCTGAGGTTTTAGGGCAAATTTTCCGGCAGTATAAGCTGCATTGAGTGCATTAGCAGTGCTATAGTCGCTTCTTTCTTCTACACTTTGGTTGCTTTTAATGGGATCTTTTATGTCATGTTTATTGCGCAGCTTTACAATTCTTTGAGAAAACGGCGTAATATCGTTGTTTAAATCAGCCAAATTGGAAACAAGTTTTAACCCCAAAGAACATGGATTGCATGGAACGTCCCGCTTTTCTCTTTGATGTGCATGATATTGCATTTTGTAACCATCTTCGGCATATTCTATTTTATCCAATAAATCCAATGGCAAATTATTCATAATACCGCCGTCATAAAAAAGTCCAACGACTTTGCCATCTTGTTCACGAACTTCCACTGGTTTAAACGCAGGGGGAATACTCATAGAAGCTCTAACAGCATCTGCAATTCTGACATTTGGAGTTGTTAGTGCAGAAAAAACGACGTTGTCACGTTGATCATTTTTGGAATGAACGCGCGTTGCAGTGACAAGTAAGTTTTTTAATGCAGGATTAGATTGACGTGCTTTTTCCAGATCAGCAAAAGTGGCATTTGGATCTCCTAATGCTTGCTCTACTAACATTTGGGCAAAATTATGAAAGTTATCGCCGCTGTATAAATATCCCGCATAGACAATGCTGGCTAAATAGTTTTCTCTGTAATCTAGTAAATCCATAAAGTTTGAGGCATTTACAATTTTACCTATTTGCTCTGCTGTAAATCCCATGCTTATCAGCAAAGCGGTAATGGCACCAGCTGAACTACCTGCAACATGTTCTAATTGATCAAGTGCGCCTCTTTTTTCTAAGGCTTTCAATGAGCCAATATAAGCAGCGCCTTTAGCGCCGCCGCCTTCTAATACAAGCGAGCGTATCGGTGCCATGGCAACAAAAGGTTTATTTTTATAATTATTTTGCTTTTTTGCTTTGTCTAAAAAGTCATCAACAAAGGACTTTAGGTTTGTCACTCCGTTGTTTTGTGCACTTTGAAAATCAAATTCTAATTGATTGAATGTGTGGTCGGGTCCAAGGTGCGCCATATCATACCTCTTAGTCTGTGATGATAGGACTTTGAGGGGCTATAAATAGTTCCGCCTGACCCGTGTAGTTGCATTAATTTTTTGGTAGGTGCTACAGGTTATGATTTACTAATTCTTTTGCTAACCCAATGTAATTACTTGGCGTTAAATTTTTTAGTTTTTCTTTGATCTCAATGGGTATTTCCAGCGAATCTATAAATTGATGTAAGCGTGCTTGCGTTATTTTTTGGCCCCGAGTTAGGGCTTTTAGTTTTTCATAAGGCTGTTCGATAGGATAGCATCTTAATACCGTTTGAATGGCTTCGCTCAATACTTCCCAATTGTCATTGAGATCTGTTTCAAGCTGGTGCTCATTGAGATCTAATTTTAATAACCCCTTATACAAAGATTTCATCGCAATCAGCATGTAACCACAAGCTGCGCCAAGGCTTCGCAAAACGGTGGAATCAGAAAGGTCGCGCTGCCAGCGTGATATCGGTAGTTTCTCGCCAAAGTGGGTAAATAGGGCATTAGCGATGCCGAAATTGCCTTCAGCGTTTTCAAAATCGATAGGGTTAACTTTATGCGGCATAGTAGAAGAGCCCGTTTCACTGGCTATCATTCTTTGTTTGAAATAGCCAAGACAGATATACCCCCAAATATCTCGACAAAAATCAATGAATATCGTATTTATTCGGATTAACTGATGACAGTATTCTGCGATGGCATCATGCGGTTCAATTTGGGTGGTCAACGGGTTAAAAGTTAGTCCTAAAGCACTGACAAATTGCGCTGTCACTTGTTGCCAAGGCACTTCAGGAAAAGCAACCAGATGCGCATTATAATTGCCAACTGCGCCATTCATTTTTCCTAAAATTGGCTGCATTTTAAACATTTCAACTTGTCTTTTAAGTCTTGCTGCTACATTGGCAATTTCCTTGCCGACAGTAGTTGGGGAGGCGGCTTGTCCATGGGTGCGAGACAGCATGGGAATGGCAGCATAATTTTTAGCCATTAACTGAAGTTGATTTAAGAGATCGGTAAGTTGCGGCAACAAAATTTGGTGTCGCAAGTCTTGCATCATAAGGCCATAAGCTAAATTATTAATATCTTCTGATGTGCAAGCAAAATGAACATATTCAAGCACAGGTAAAAAAGCACTATTTTCGACAAGTTTTTCTTTGATATAGTATTCTACTGCTTTGACATCATGATTAGTTTTAGCCTCAATAGCTTTAATAGCTTTGGCGTCTTTGTCATTAAATGATTCAATTAATTGCGTTAAAAACAATTGATTTTCTTCAGTCAGCGGGGCAAGGGTATTAATCTGCGTGCAAAGTGCTTGTAGCCATTTTATTTCAATCACATAACGATACCGCATGAGCCCATATTCACTGACAATAGGCTGTAATGCTTGGCATAAATGCTGATATCGACCATCCAGGGGCGAAATTGCATTAATAGATGAAAAACTGGTCATAAATGCTCCTGATGGTTAATGCTAAGTTTGCTTTGAATAATGCCGCCTGGAGAATCTGTGGCAATAATAGTACCGCCACCTAAACATTGGTTTTGTTGATAAAACACAATGGCTTGCCCAGGGGTGACAGCGCGTTGCGCTGTATCGAACTTAATAAGAGCTTCATTTTCTTTAAGATAAACCTGACAAGCTTGATCGTTTTGACGATAGCGCACTTTGGCCGTACATGTAAATGAAGCAGCCAACGGTGGTTCATTGACCCAATGAAGTTTGTTTGCTTTAACAAAGACACTTTGTTGCCAATCGTGATCATCATCCTGACAGACATAAAGAACGTTATTATCAAGATCTTTAGCGACGACATACCATGGTTTCTCTGGATATCCTTTAACACCGCCGATTTTTAAGCCATGGCGTTGGCCAAGGGTATAAAACATTAATCCATGGTGTTGGCCAATGGTTTTTCCTTCAGGCGTTTTCATTACCCCTTCTTGAGAGGGTAAGTATTCTTGCAAAAATGAAGTAAATTTTCTTTCACCAATAAAGCAGATCCCGGTGCTGTCTTTTTTGCTAAAAACATGAAGGTTAGCTTTTTGGGCTAACAAACGCACCAGCGGTTTTTCAAGGTGGCCAACAGGAAAAAGGCAACGTCTTAGGGCATCTTGATTTAGCGTGTATAAAAAATAGCTTTGATCTTTATTTTGATCTTGGCCTCTTAGTAATTGAAAAGAGTCAAGTTTCGTTGCTCGTTGTGCATAATGACCGGTTGCAATGTAATCTGCGCCAAGTTGTAAGGCATGATTAAGAAATGCTTTAAATTTAATTTCTTTATTACAAAGAATATCGGGATTAGGGGTACGACCTGCTTGGTATTCTTCTAAAAATATACTAAAAACCGTTTGCCAATATTCTTGAGAAAAATTCACACTATGTAATGGGATGTCGATGACTTTACAAAGCGCTTTGACATCATCTAGATCTTTTTGGGCAGAACAATAAGTGCTTGTATCGTCCTCTTCCCAATTTTTCATAAATAACCCTTGCACTGCAAATCCTTGTTCTTTAAGCAACAAAGCACTAACGGCAGAATCAACACCGCCTGATAGCCCAACAAAGATTGTTTTTGCGTTTTTAGTTTTCAAAATATAAGTATGACAATCAACTATATAGAATAACCATGAATTTTAACATATTTGTAAATTTGAGATAAACTAAAGTACTGATTGGCAATGCAAAATTAATTCAAGGGGCCCTGAAAGTGTACCATAAACTCGTTGTTCCTAAAGAAGGTAATAAAATCCATGTCAACAAGGATGCTTCCTTAAGCGTGCCTGATAACCCCATTATCCCTTTTATCGAAGGGGATGGCATTGGAGTGGATATTACTCCTGTTATGCGTAAAGTGGTCAATGCTGCTGTCATGAAGGCTTATCAAAGAGATCGTAATATCGCCTGGATGGAAATATATGCGGGAGAAAAGGCAACGCAGGTATATGGACCCGATCAATGGCTCCCTGATGAATCGTTAAAGGCCATGAGGGATTATGCGGTTGCCATTAAAGGGCCATTAACTACCCCTGTTGGTGGCGGGATCCGTTCTTTGAATGTGGCCATTCGGCAAAAATTGGATTTATATGTATGTTTGCGTCCCATTCATTATTTCCCAGGAACACCCAGTCCAGTTAAAAAACCGCAAGAAACGGAAATGGTTATTTTTAGAGAAAATTCAGAAGATATCTATGCAGGCATAGAGTGGAAGGCAGGATCATTAGAGGCAGAAAAGCTAATCAATTTCTTGCAAGAACAAATGGGGGTTAACCAAATTAGGTTTCCTGAAAATTGTGGTATTGGCGTTAAACCAATTTCCTCACAAGGATCCAAGCGTTTAATCCGCCGTGCCATTCAATATGCGATAGATAATGATAAATCTTCTGTGACCCTTGTTCATAAGGGAAATATTATGAAATTTACGGAAGGGGCCTTTAAAGAATGGGGATATGAGCTGGCAGTTGAAGAATTTGGGGCCAAAACTTATGAGACAGGGCCATGGAAAATCATCAAAAATCCAAAAAATGGCAAAAATATCATTATTAAAGATGTGATTGCTGATGCTTTTTTACAACAAATCCTATTACGACCCAGTGAGTATAGTGTTATTGCCACGCTTAATTTAAATGGTGATTATATTTCAGATGCTTTGGCAGCCCAGGTCGGGGGTATTGGGATAGCACCCGGCGCCAATATGAGTGATTGGGTGGCAGTATTTGAAGCAACACACGGTACAGCGCCCAAGTATGCTAAGCAAGATAAAGTCAACCCAGGTTCTTTAATTTTATCTGCTGAAATGATGTTAAGGCATTTAGGGTGGAAAGAAGCGGCTGATTTTATTCTTAAAGGGATGACAGGGGCAATCGCAAGCAAAAAGGTTACTTATGATTTTGCACGACTGATGGAGCATGCAACGACCGTGAGCTGTTCGGCGTTTGGAGATGAGATAATACAGTATATGTAATACCCAAAACTTCAAGCGAACGCGCATCTATAGGCTTTCAGAAGAAAGCCTATAGTCTTCTAAGCCTCAATTTCCGCTTTTTCTTTCAATTTAGGCGTGGCTTTTGATTCATTCTCTAGGGTTGCAGTTGCACTTCCCTGAGGCGTAATATTAGAAGCATGTAAGCCTTTTGGCCCTTCATTTACTTCATAGTAAACGGCTTGGCCTGCTTTTAGGCATTTGTAACCATCCATTACTATGGCTGAAAAATGTGCAAATACATCTTGTCCACCACCTTCTGGACAAATAAACCCGTATCCCTTTGCACTATTGAACCACTTTACTATCCCGCTTGGCATATAAAATCCTTTTCAATAGAAACTAAGCTTTGACATAATTTGGAATTAAAACTCACTTCTTCAGGTACTTATCCTGTTGCAAATAACTACCTCCTAACTGTTGTACATAAACGGTTATTCAGTCAAGACTTAAATCTCTGAAAATTGCAAAAGTTATCAATATTTCTAAAATAAATTAACTGTGAGAAAATAAATTAAAAGAATTTTTTTGTAATGGTAAGCGAGGTAGCCAATAGTTGGCTAATATCAGATCATGGGCACAACGTCAGGTCGAGGGGTTACTACCCCTGTAGTTAAGGCTGATAAAAAGGCACCAAAATTAAGCCGCCCCACGAAGTATGCGGTGTATCTTTTGAATGACGATTATACACCGATGGATTTTGTAGTTGTAGTTTTGCAGCAGTTTTTTGCGATGAGCTATCCACGCGCGGTGAAAGTGATGTTAGATGTGCACCAACAAGGAAAGGCAATTTGCGGGATTTATACTCGTGATATCGCAGAAACCAAAGTAGCACAAGTTAACGAATTTGCAAGGCTTAATGAACACCCATTACTTTGCAAAATGGAAAAAGTATAACTTTATAAGTCTATTGACGCTGGGAGGTTAAGTGCCATGTTGAGCAAAGAACTAGAAATGACGCTCAACCTAGCATTTAAAGAAGCCAGGGAAAAGCGCCACGAATTTATGACGGTTGAACATTTACTATTGGCATTGCTTGATAACTCTGCAGCTTCTAATGTGCTACGTTCCTGTGGGGCTGATGTAGAACGCCTCAGACAAGATTTACAGACTTTTGTGGATGAGACCACGCCGTTAATTCCTTCTACAGAAGCACATCGCGAAACTCAACCAACCTTAGGATTTCAACGTGTATTGCAAAGAGCGGTATTTCACGTGCAATCTGCTGGTAGAGATGAAGTAACAGGCGCGAATGTACTTGCTGCTATTTTTAGCGAGCAAGAAAGCCAAGCTGTATACTTTTTGAAGCAAGAAAATATTACGCGGCTTGATGTGGTTAACTTTATTTCTCATGGAATTTCGAAAGTAGAAGAACCAAGAGAAATGGATGAACCTGAAATAGAGCAGCCGCTTGATCATGAAGGTACCCATGAAGCACCGGGAAAAAGTCCTTTAGAAGCCTATGCTATTAATTTAAATTTGCTAGCAAAGCAAGGAAAAATAGATCCTTTGATTGGACGTTCCCAAGAGATGGAACGTACTGTGCAAATTTTATGTCGACGCAGAAAAAATAATCCCTTATTTGTCGGAGAAGCAGGGGTAGGTAAAACAGCTATTGCCGAAGGACTTGCAAAAGCAATAGTTGAAAGTAAAGTGCCAAAAGCTTTAGCCCATTGCACTGTTTATGCGTTGGATTTAGGATCCTTATTGGCCGGCACTAAATATCGTGGTGATTTTGAAAAGAGATTCAAATCTTTGCTTCAACATTTGCGTCGAGATTCAGGGGCAGTCTTATTTATCGATGAAATTCATACCATCATTGGCGCAGGTGCTGCATCGGGCGGAGTGATGGATGCCTCAAATTTAATTAAGCCAATGTTGGCAACAGGTGATCTGCGATGTATCGGTTCAACCACATATCAAGAGTATCGCGGTATTTTTGAGAAAGACAGAGCACTTGCTAGACGATTCCAAAAGATTGATATTCGTGAGCCTTCTGTAGAGGAAACCGTTAGAATATTAAAAGGGATCAAAACGCATTTTGAGCAACACCATCAAATTCGTTACACGGGTGCAGCTTTAAGAGCAGCTGCTGAACTGGCAGGGCGCTATATCAGAGACAGATTTTTGCCAGATAAAGCCATTGATGTTGTGGATGAAGCTGGCGCTTATCAACGGTTATTACCAGAACGTCGCCGCAAGAAAGTGATTGGCGTAAAAGAAGTTGAGCAAATTGTAGCGCGCATGGCTCGGATCCCTTCCAAAACAGTTTCTATTTCAGATAGATCGCTCTTAGTTGGATTAGAAGATGAATTAAGAACTAAAGTATTTGGGCAGGATAAAGCCATTCATTACTTAGCAACATCGGTTAAAATGGGGCGATCAGGCTTGAGTGATCCGGATAAACCAATAGGTTGCTTTTTATTTGCAGGCCCAACTGGTGTTGGTAAAACTGAAGTTTCCAAGCAATTGGCAAAGTCACTTGGTGTTGAATTGATCCGCTTTGATATGTCTGAATATATGGAAAGCCATACGGTGTCAAGACTTATTGGTGCACCTCCTGGTTATGTTGGTTATGATCATGGTGGTTTATTAACAGAAGCGGTGACTAAAAACCCACATTCTGTTGTGCTTTTAGATGAAATTGAAAAAGCACATCCAGATGTTTTTAATTTGCTTTTACAAGTAATGGATCATGGCTCTTTGACGGATACCAATGGGCGCAAAGCAGATTTTAGGCATGTTACCTTAATCATGACGACCAATGCCGGCGCTGCGATGATGGATAGAAATTCCATCGGCTTTAAGGAACAAGAGCATCGTGCAGACAGTTGGGGTGCTATTCAAAAAACCTTTACGCCAGAATTTAGAAACCGTCTCGATGCCATTATCCAGTTTGAACCCCTTGATGAAAAAGTGATCACGCGGGTTGTTGATAAATTCTTAGATGATTTAACCAAGCGTCTTAGTGAAAAGGATGTCACCATCGAAGTAGATGCTAAAGCACGCAGATGGCTTGCCGAAAAAGGTTACGACAAAAAAATGGGTGCTCGTCCGATGGCACGATTAATTCAAGAGCAATTGAAAAAACCACTTGCTGATGAGTTACTTTTTGGCAAACTCTCTTTAGGCGGCACAGTGGAAGTAACTGCAGATGAGAATGGGATATGCCTTGCTGTGTTTGAACCAAGCGAATAGCAAACCCTCAATGCAAGAGAATATGTCAAGCAATTCAGATCGTTGAATTGCTTGCATGAAGTAAAGGTGAGGGTGAAGTATAAGATTATTCTTCGTCGTTTTCTTTTTCAGGTTTGCCATCACGATTACGGAAAATGATCCTGCCTTTGGTGAGATCATAAGGAGTTAACTGTACGGTAACACGATCGCCTGTAAGAATACGTATATAATTTTTACGCATTCTGCCAGAGATATGGGCGGTGACAACATGTTTGTTGTCTAATTCTACTCTAAACATGGTATTTGGCAACGTTTCAGTGACGGTACCTTCCATTTCAATATGATCTTCTTTTGGCATACTTTACCTTAGGGTTATTCTAAAACTGCGTTATCCTACCAAATAATCTCTTGTCAATAAACTCCCACAGCTCAAACATCCAATTTCCATTTTCCAATTTTGCTTTCAAACTTATTGTTTTCACTTAAAAGTTGTAGAAAATCTTTTCGTGCTATTGTAGTAGCGCCTAGACTTGCAAGATGTTCTGACCAAACCTGACAATCAATGAATTCAAAATCCCATGCTTCAAGCTGACGAACTAAATAAACTAATGCGATTTTTGAAGCATTAGGGCGCAAACTAAACATGGATTCTCCAAAAAAAAGGCGTCCTAATGAGACACCATAAATGCCCCCAACTAAGGTATTACCCTCAAGCACCTCAATAGAATGCGCATAGCCAAGCTTGTGAACTTGAATATAAGCTTTTTGCATTTCGGCATTAATCCAAGTGCCAAGATCTATTTCCCTCAACGCTGCGCATTGTTGAATGACTTCGGTAAACTTTTCATCCATGCTCAGATGAAAAGCTTGCTGGCGCAGGTTTTTTTTCAAACTCTTTGAAACATGCAGATCTTTTAGTTTTAATATTGTTCTAGGATCAGGACTCCACCAAAGGATTGTTTTATGATCATACCAAGGGAAGATCCCTTGGCGATAAGCTGTGATTAAGCGCTCTGGCTTTAAATCGCCTCCCATCGCCAATAACCCATTGGGATCTTTCAAGGCAGTGGCTGGATCTGGGAAATCAGTAGGATCCTCTGTCAGAACTGGGATCATTTGAGACTATCAAGGTATTTCTCAGCATCCAGAGCCGCCATACAACCCGTGCCAGCCGAAGTGACTGCTTGTCTATAGACATGATCAGCAACATCTCCGGCGGCAAACACGCCTGCAATGTTGGTGGCAGTCGCATTCCCTTCGTTGCCATTTTTGACAAGAATATAGCCATCATGCATGTTTAATTGATTTGTAAATATTTGGGTATTGGGCGTATGACCAATAGCAATAAAAACGCCTTGAATATTATCAAGGTGATTTATTTTTTGGGTGTTTACCTCTTTTATTTTAATGCCTGTTACTCCTTTTTCATCGCCTAATACTTCCTCTAGCGTATGGTCCCAAAGTACAGAAACATTACCTTTTTCTACTTTTTCAAATAATTTTTGTTGTAATATCTTTTCTGCTCTTAAGGAATTTCGACGGTGGATTAAAGTCACTTTGGCAGCAATGTTGGCCAGATATAACGTTTCTTCAACAGCCGTGTTACCCCCTCCAATCACCACCACGTTTTGTCCTCGATAGAAAAAGCCATCGCAAGTTGCGCAAGCCGATACACCTTTACCCATATAAGCTTGCTCAGAAGGCAGGTTAAGATATCTTGCTGAAGCGCCTGTCGCAATAATAAGGCTATCGCAAGTATAAGTATTACCTGAATCTCCTATTAATTTGAATGGACGCGCAATAAGATCCGCTTCTAGGATGTGATCGAAAATAATTTGGGTGTTAAATCGCAAAGCATGTTGTTCCATCCTTTCCATTAAAGCTGGCCCTTGTAACCCTTCTATGTCACCTGGCCAATTATCAACATCAGTTGTTGTGGTAAGTTGTCCTCCCTTTTGTAACCCTGTGATTAAGACAGGATGAAGATTAGCGCGTGCTGCATAAACTGCCGCGCTATAGCCCGCAGGACCTGAGCCTAAAATGATAAGTTTGTGATGGCTAGTGCTCATGATGTGACGCCTTATTTTCGCGCAAGTTATTAGCCCACCATCTTACGAAAAGGGATGCAGTTCGTCAAAGCAGCATGCTTAAACAAAGTCGTGCTAGAATGAAATCAAATTGATGAACTAAGTTGAAAGCCCATGAAGCAAGCTACAAAACGAAGGAATGAGCCTAGGTTATCTCTACAAGTTGGTCGGCGTTTGAGAGAAGGCGCGTTGATCTTACTTTGTTCATTTGCCATATATCTGGTAATCGCTTTGTTCACTTATCATACAGCTGATCCTGCTTGGTCTCATTCTGGTATGTCCGGTGAAATCCATAATGCAGCTGGTATCACAGGTGCGTGGTTTTCAGATATTCTATTTTCATTGTTTGGTTATTTAGCATACATTTTTCCTGTAGCTATATTGCTTGCTGGTTTTTATATCCACCAAGAAGAACAGGCGTCGCAAGATAGCCCAATAATATGGATCATGAGAGGATTTGGATTATTTCTAGCGCTTATTTCAGCTTGTGGGATAACAAGCATGTATATCGACATACCTTGGCAAAAGATGCCAATGAGTTCAGGCGGTCTTTTGGGGATGGCGGTTAATGCCAGTATCGTTGCTTATCTAAACATCTTGGGTGCAGGTATTATGTTGTTAGCCTCATTTTTAACGGGGGTAACCTTATTTACGGGTTTTTCATGGTTAAAATTAATGCAAGGTGCTGGCAAACGCTCCTTTTCAGTTATCAAAAATCAACAGTCTTTACGACCCATGTTGGAAAGAGCTTTTCAAAAAGCCAAGCAAATAAAACTGCCGCTTACCTGGGATGATTTTCCGAAATTATCTTCAATCCCTGATGTTAAATCAAAACCATCCAAGCCGGCTTTTGTTGAAGCGGATTTAAACGAACCTTTACCGCCACTACCCATGTTAAAAAAAGCCAGAGTTGACAAAGAAAGTCCCTTACTTTTAGCAAAAAAGAGTATTAAAAAACCAGACATTAAAGTTCCACTTAAGACAAAGGAAACGATGCGTGCGTCGCATGCCTGTCCTGAATTATCTTTGCTAGAAATGCCAGAAAAAAAAATGCGTCAAGGATATACCCCTACCCAACTGCAAGAATTATCGCGTTTAGTTGAAATGCGGTTATTGGAATTTGGTGTGGAAGCAAGGGTAGTTGGCGTTTTCCCTGGTCCTGTGATTACACGTTTTGAGCTTGATTTAGCTGCAGGCATTAAAGTAAATAAAATTACAAGTTTGGCAAAAGATTTAGCGCGCGCTTTATCGGTGGTAAGTGTGCGTGTGGTTGAGGTTATTCCGGGAAAATCGGTGGTGGGGCTTGAGATCCCTAATACCTATCGAGAGTTGGTGCGTTTAAAAGAAGTATTAGAAGATGCTTCGTATCAAGAAGCAGTTTCAAATTTGACTCTGGCATTGGGTAAAGATATTGCGGGAAGACCTGTAGTGGTTGATTTGGCTAAAATGCCGCATCTCTTAGTTGCAGGAACAACAGGTTCTGGTAAGTCTGTTGGTTTAAATGTGATGTTGCTAAGCATTCTTTACAAAGCAACCCCAGAGGATGTCAGACTTATCTTAATCGATCCTAAAATGTTGGAATTGGCTATTTATGACAATATCCCGCATTTATTAACGCCAGTAGTGACCGATATGAAGGATGCTGCAAACGCACTGCGTTGGTGTGTTGCTGAAATGGAGCGTCGATATCAATTGATGGCAGCTATCGGTGTGAGAAATTTGGCAGGTTATAATCAAAAAGTCGAAAGTGCGGCCGCGAGCGGCTGTCCTCTTTTAGATCCGTTCTGGCAACCTAAAAGCCAGGAAAAGCCTCAAACCTTAGAGAAATTACCTTTTATCGTTGTTGTCATCGATGAATTTGCTGATATGATCATGGTTGTTGGCAAAAAAGTAGAAGAGTTGATAGCGCGCATTGCTCAAAAAGCAAGAGCCGCTGGGATCCACCTTATTCTAGCAACGCAGCGACCTTCTGTGGATGTGATCACAGGCTTAATCAAAGCGAATGTGCCCACGCGGATTGCGTTTCAGGTTTCATCTCGCATTGATTCTCGGACCATCTTAGATCAATCGGGTGCTGAGCAATTGTTGGGGCATGGCGATATGTTGTATTTGCCCCCGGGAGTTGGCGTCCCACATCGGATCCATGGTGCTTTTGTCAGTGATGAAGAAGTTCATAGAGTGAATGATGAACTTCGTAAATTAGGGAGTCCAACTTATATTGAAAGCGTGATACAATCTACAAGCAGCGCCTTTAAAGCTGAAGATGAGGACGTAGATGAGTTATATGACCAAGCAATTGCGATTGTTGTCGAAAGCCGAAAGGCTTCTATTTCTTTAATCCAAAGAAGATTAAAGATAGGCTACAACCGCGCTGCAAGGTTGATTGAGCTTATGGAGGCTCAAGGGATAGTGAGTCAAGTCCAGTCTAATGGAAGCCGAGAAGTCATAGCACCGTCAGGAATTGAATGAGGTAAGTATGAAATTTGCCAGTAACAAAATTGTAAGTATTTTTTTAGTTATATTCTCAAGTGGGGTTTTTGCCACAGAAGGTGAACCCGCAGACAAATTATTGCAAGCATTGCAAAACATTAATACCTTCAAAGCGCATTTTGTGCAAAAGATCCATGATGCAAATGGTGAACATTATGCTAAATCTGAAGGTGAAATCATGGTGAGGCGCCCAGGTAAATTTTACTGGAAAAGCCAAGCACCCGATCCGATTTTAGTCGTTGGCGATGGAAAACATTTGTGGACTTACGACATTGATTTGTCTCAAGTAACCAAACAAACGCAAAATGAAGCATTAGGAAATACACCAGCGGCTTTGTTAGCAGGTTCTTTATCTACCTTGAAAGAAAACTTCAAAATCACTCAAGCTAAAAAAACACAATGCGTTAAAAGCGAAGAATGCTATTTATTGCATCCAATGCAAAAAGATGCTGCCTTTGCAGACATTCTGATTGGTTTTGCCAAGGGTAAAATAACCGAGATTAAAATGCATGATTCTCTTGGTCAAAATGTTTATACCTTGTTTACCAAGGTAGAAATAAATCAAACCTTGAACGATAGCCATTTTGCTTTTAGTCCACCGAAGGGTGTCGATATTATTCATTCAGGAAGTTAATCTTTGTCGCAACCGCTAGCTGCTCGTTTAAGGCCAAAAACCTTAGCGACGTTTATTGGCCAAACCCCTTTGCTTAAAAAGGGGGCACCCCTTGCGCTTTGCATAGAACAAGGTAAACCCCATTCTATGTTGTTCTGGGGCCCGCCGGGGACAGGGAAAACAACGTTGGCAGGCTTAATTGCTGCTTACTGCCAATTGGAATTCGTTTCACTGTCCGCTGTATTGGCAGGTGTTAAAGATATTCGAGATGCAATGTCCCATGCCAAGCATATTAAACAAAGTACCGGTAAGGGCACGATTTTATTTATCGATGAGATCCATCGTTTTAATAAAGCTCAGCAAGATGCCTTATTGCCCTTTGTTGAAGATGGCACTGTCTACTTTGTTGGTGCCACCACGGAAAATCCATCGTTTGAGATCAATAAAGCGCTCTTATCTCGCTGTCGCGTCTATACATTAAAAGCCTTGACTGAAAAGGAGCTAAAACAAGTTCTGATGAACGCCCTTGCAGACAAAGAACATGGTTTAGGCAATTTGGATATTAATTTAAGTGAATCTCATATCGATTTTATGGTCAACAGCTCAGATGGCGACGCCAGACGATTATTAAATATACTCGAAGTGGTGGCAGATAACATAGCTGCATTGAAGGGTAAGCCAATTTCGCAAAAACGCCTTGAAGACATTATTCAAAAAGGGTATCGCAGTTTTGACAAACAAGGCGATATATTTTACGAACAGATCTCGGCATTACATAAAGC
This sequence comes from Pseudomonadota bacterium, assembly GCA_018242045.1. Taxonomy (GTDB): domain Bacteria; phylum Pseudomonadota; class Gammaproteobacteria; order Berkiellales; family Berkiellaceae; genus Berkiella. The sequence continues at coordinate 20,803 of JAFECR010000012.1, forward strand.
AGTGCGGGGGTGCTCACCCGACGGTGCATTATATTGGTTATGCAGAATGTTGGATGGGGGTTGCTCGCCCACATACATTGCAAGGCGAATGGTGCGTATGGCAACTGAAGATATCGGTAATGCCGATCCTAAGGCATTGGGTCTTGCTTTAGATGCTTGGGATGCCTATGAACGTTTAGGTAGCCCTGAGGGAGAATTGGCGTTGGCGCAAGTTGTGATATATCTTGCTTGTGCGCCTAAAAGTAATCGTTGTTATCTTGCTTATAATCATGCCAAAGAAGAGATCCATTCTTCGCCTTCCTTTGCAGTCCCAATACATTTGCGAAACGCCCCCACCCAATTTATGAAAGATATTGGTTATGGTAAAGATTACCGTTATGATCCCAATGAGCCAGAAGGCTTTGCAAGAGGCCAGGCTTATTTTCCTGCTGAAATGGGAGAAAAACAATATTATTTTCCTACAGAAAGTGGGCTTGAAATTAAGATTGCAGAAAAATTGCGTACTTTAAAAAAAATATCAAAAACGCCAACCTGAAAATAGCTTTATAGGGAAGTCAATATGATCGATCCAAATTTATTGCGTAATCATTTAGAGCAAGTGGTGGCAAATCTTGCTAAACGTGGTGTCAGCATTGACATGATTAAATTAAAGCACTTAGAAGAGAAACGTAAGGATTATCAGGTTAAAACGCAGCAGTTACAAAATCAACGTAACACGTTATCAAAAGAAATTGGTCAAGCTAAAGCCAAAAAAAATGAGCAAGAAGCTAAGCTACTTTTGGAACAAGTTGAGAAAGTGACGGTGGATCTTGATGTCATCGAAAAATCATTCGATAAAATTCAAGAAGAACTAAATGATTATCTTTGTACTTTGCCTAATTTGATTCACGAAAGTGTGCCAGAGGGTAAAGATGAATCTGCAAACGTTGAAATTAGAAAGTGGGGAACACCAAAAACTTTTGATTTTCAGCCTAAAGATCATGTGGATTTAACAAACAAAACGAGCAAAATTGATTTTGAAGCATCAGCGAAAATGTCTGGTTCACGATTTGTGGTTTTAAAAAACGAAGTGGCAAAGTTACATCGGGCCCTTGCGCAATTTATGCTGAATGTGCATACCACAGAGCATGGCTATGTTGAGATGTATGTCCCTTATCTTGTGGAATCACAAGCGCTATTTGGGGTAGGTCAATTGCCCAAATTTTATGATGATCTCTTTCATTTAAAAGGGGAAAAAGGATTAACCCTCATTCCAACCGCAGAAGTGTCTTTGACCAATATGGTAAGAGATACCATTTTAGCAGCAAGTGCGCTTCCCTTAAAATTTGTTAGCCATACTCCCTGTTTTAGAAGTGAAGCGGGTTCTTATGGCAAAGACACCAAAGGGATGATCCGCCAACATCAGTTTGATAAGGTTGAGCTCGTACACATCGTTGCACCGGAGCAGTCTTACCAAGCCTTGGAAGAGCTAACGCATCATGCCGAGGTTATTTTACAACGTTTAGACTTACCTTATCGCGTTGTTGCATTATCAAGCGGTGATATTGGTTTTGCTGCTGCAAAGACTTATGACTTGGAAGTTTGGTTACCAAGTCAACAAAAGTATCGTGAAATTTCTTCTTGCTCAAACACAGAAAGTTTTCAAGCAAGACGATTACAAGCGCGTTTCCGTCCTCAGTCTGGTGGTAAACCAGAGTTAGTGCATACTTTAAACGGATCAGGGCTTGCTGTAGGTCGAACTTTAATTGCTGTCTTAGAAAACTATCAAGATAAAGATGGCAATGTTCATGTACCTGAAGTTTTATATCCATATATGGGGGAGACACGGTTAATTAACCTGGCTTAATGGCCTATCCTGTGAAGATATTAGTGTATGACTGGGGTGAGTAAGCGTAGGCAACAAAGCATAAATTTAAACTGGGAAGAGTATAGGTTGCCCCGTATTACTGAGTAGCATAGTATAAACGGATCGGAAGTTTGCAATCGTCAGGGAATGCGATGAAAAAAATAGGGACAGCAACAGCTATCTGCTTGGCCTTGGGAAGTTCATCAGCTTTTGCTATTGGACTTGAAGGGTTTCAAATAAATGGATTTCTGTCTGTTGCGATGGCTTGGTCCAATGAAGAATATTTAGCAAGCGGTCTTGAGCCAGTTTATTATACCTATATCAGAAAACGTCCAAGTTTTGATGAAGACTCTGATGTTGGCATCCAAATAACAAAACAAATTCGTGAAGACACTAGTATTACCACCCAATTTCTCGCCCTTGCTGCCGAGGAATGGGATGTTGAAGCTGTTTGGGCTTTTTTGAAATGGGAACCCAATGATCACTGGCAATTTCGAGTGGGTCGCGTACGTACCAATGCCTATATGCTGTCTGAGTATGTCAATGTAGGATATGCCTATCCTTGGGTGAGACCGCCAGAGGAAGTATATTCACAAGTTCCTACCGATTTTAGTAATTTCACTGGAGTCGATCTTTTATTTAAAACTGTCTTCAATAAACGCGATCTCAGTTTTTCCGTTTTTTATGGCGCAACCAGTGGTCATTTGTATTCTCCAAGTAACTTACAGTTACCTTTTGGGATAGACACAACGATTTTCGATACCCTTCGTACCAGGCTAAGCGATCTTTATGCTTTTAATTTAAAGTACGGCGATGAAGTTTTCAGTGTACGGGCTGGATATCAAACGGCACGTTTAACGCTCGATCCTAATCCTGGTACAGCCCTTGAAGCCGTGAATGCAATATTAAATACCATGGCATCTGGGGTTCCATTAGCAGGTATTGCGCCTATTGGATTGGATTATGTTAATTATTTCACGACGGACAATGTACGAGCCAGTTTTGGTGGTATTGGTTATCAATTTGATTGGAAGAATTTCGTGAGTATGGGGGAACTCGTTCAACGTCGGATTGCAACTCCGCTTATTTCCAACGCTATTGGTTGGTATTTGATGGGGGGATATCATGTAAGACAATTTTTACCCCATATCACATTTGCAAGAGAAAGACTCGTTGATAATAAAATTAGACGATTTAATGGCGCAATAAATTCTGGATTTATGACACTTTCTGGTTCTCCCATTACTTTGGATCAGATTGCATCGCAATTGGTTAACACGAGTCCTAATTTTCAAGGCGGGGCGGGCTCTCAATCTTCAGTAACCTTGGGCATACGTTGGGATGTTTATGAAGGGATCGCTCTCAAAGGAGAATACAAGCACATACATCCTGATCTGAATTCGCCAGGACTATTTGATTATGCGCCTATAGGCTCAGTTAACGTTTATACATTTGCCCTTGCTGCTGTGATGTAGGGTGTTGTTATGCTGAATAAACTAAATATAGTCTCAGCCATTTTGCTTTCTATTTCAGCACTTATGCCAATGTGTCTTTACGCAGATTTGGTGGTTATCGTTAATAAAGATATGCCAATTTCATCTTTATCGCCTGAGGAGATCAGCCGTATTTATCTTGGTAAAACTAAATTTCTAGCCAATGGTATTAAGGTCATACCCGTTGATCAAGAGTCCGGTACTGCTTCTAGAGTTAAGTTTTACAGTAATATTATTAGGAAAAGTGATACAGAAATGAAATCTTATTGGTCTAGAGTGATTTTTACTGGTCAAGGTTACCCACCGATTCAAGAAAGCGACGATAGGGCTGTCAAAGATCTGGTAGCGAAGAATCCTAACTGCTTAGGCTATGTAGATAGATCTGTACTAGATGGTTCGGTTAAAGTGGTTTACGCAGTCCCTTAACTATTTAAAAAGAAACGTCAAAAAAAAAGCCTCATTAGAGGCTTTTTTAAAAGAGGATGGTTATTCTCGTTGCCCACCAAAGAAGGAAAGCAATTGCAGTAAAGAAAGAAACATATTGTAGAGGGCAACATAGATTTGCACCGTTGCCATGATGTAGTTCCTTTCACCACCATGAATGATTTGACTGGTTTCAAATAAAATGATCCCAGCACTAAATAACATGAAACCCGCAGAAAGCCCAAGCTGCAAAATTGGCATTGGGAAGAAAATACTGATTAAGGTGGCAAGTATTAATATGATCATGCCTGCTAGCAAGAAACCAGCCAGATAGCTAAAATCCTTTCGAGTGGTTAACGCGTAAGCGGATAACCCAAAGAAAATAATGCCAGTGCCGCCTAAAGCAGTAAAAATGAGTTGCTTACCATTAACGAATTGATAGAGATATGCATTAAGTAATGGCCCTAAGGTATAACCCATAAATCCTGTAAATAGAAAGACGGCGCCAATACCAAGTGCGCTGTTACGCGTGGCATTAATAAGGAAAATCAAACCGAAATAAATAAGGATGGTTGCTAACCCTAAAGATTTAGCATTGGTTGCCATAGCAAAATAGGCAGTGAGTGCACTAAAGCCAATAGAGGAAGCCAAAAGAATGTATGTGTTTCGAATAACTGAGTTTGTTTCTAGTATAGATTCAGTACGAACCCTGGTAATGGTTTGATAACGGTCAGCCATAAAGCATCTCCTTTAAACTGCTAGTGACTTTAATCAATCTATATTATACCACAGCCCCAGAGGTTATAAGAAATCCACCTTTAAATTGCGAGTAATTCACACAATTAATAAAAAATCAAATAATATCATGTGGTTACTTGCCTATATCCTGCTTAACAAGGCTTTGCTTGATTTGCATTAGGCTAATAGCTTGGGTAGACTGCGCAATCAATTGGAGAGGTGGCAGAGCGGTCGAATGCGGCGGTCTTGAAAACCGTTAAGGGGTTTCCCCTTCCAGGGTTCGAATCCCTGCCTCTCCGCCAACTAGTTTTAATGCAAAGCCTATAGAAATAGGGTTCGCCCTAGGTTATCCTGGTCTTCATTTTAACCTCATCTTGAGGATGATTAGTCTTGTTAATCACCATACTCATTGTCGATGATCATGAGCTTGTTCGAGCAGGGATCCGCAGCTTATTGTCGAACGTTAATGGATTAAAAGTAATTGGTGAGGCCGCCACTGGTGAAGAAGCAGTAAAAATAGCCCGTGAGAAACATCCCAATGTTGTATTAATGGATGTTCGCATGCCAGGCATTGGTGGTCTTGAAGCAACCAGAAAATTATTAAGAGCTGATCCAGATATAAAAGTGATTGCCCTGACTGTTTGTGGGGAAGAACCTTTCCCATCAAAGTTATTGCAAGCTGGCGCTGCAGGATATTTAACTAAAGGCTCAGCATTAGAAGAAATGGTGCAAGCCATTCATGCCGTGTTTCATGGTAAGCGCTATATCAGTCCAGAAGTGGCACAACAGTTAGCCCTGAAACATCTTTCCGATGAGAAAGCATCTCCTTTTGAATCTCTTTCAGAGCGGGAATTGCAAGTGATGCTTATGATCACCAGTGGTCAAAAGGTACAGGAAATTTCTGATAAACTCTGTTTGAGTCCAAAAACAGTGAACAGCTATCGATATCGTTTGTTTGATAAGTTAAACGTGCACAGTGACGTAGAATTAACGCATCTTGCAATAAGACATGGGATCTTAGACACTGAAACGTCTGATACTTAGCCTGATTTGTTTCATCTATGTTTGATGTTCAATCATTTTTAGCATCGATGACTTCTCGCCCTGGTGTGTATTGCATGCGCCAAAAGGGCAAAGTGCTGTATGTTGGTAAAGCAAAAAATTTAAAAGCCCGCCTATTAACTTATTTTCGCCCCTTAGAAGATCTGCGCATAGCGCAAATGGTCAGCAAAATAGACAGCATCGAAGTCACTGTCACCAACAGTGAAAAAGAAGCGCTGCTGCTTGAAAACTCTTTAATTAAATCGCTTAAGCCCAAATATAATGTTATCTTTCGAGATGATAAATCATATCCTTATCTTTTCCTTTCTCAACATTTGTTTCCGCGATTAGTTTACTTTAGAGGCAAGCAAAAGTTTAAAGGAACATACTTTGGTCCTTATCCTAGTGCGATGGCGGTGAAAGAATCGCTCATCATTTTGCAAAAATTATTCAAAATTCGACAGTGTGATGATACTTTTTTTAATGCACGCTCAAGACCGTGTTTGCAATATCAAATAAAACGTTGTACCGCGCCCTGTGTCAACTATATTACGCCGGAAAATTACCAACAAAATGTCGACAATGTCGCTTTATTTTTAGAAGGCAAAGAAGCACAGATAATTAAGCAGTTAATCAAAAAAATGGAAGACGCAGCTAATATCCTTGATTTTGAGCAAGCAGCCACATTGCGCGATCAAATTACAAGTTTACGTAATATCCATGAAAAACAAATTATTTATAAGCAAAAAGGAAATGCCGATGTAATTGCTGTTGGCGAACTAAATGGAGATTTTTGTTTACAACTTCTTTATATTCGTCAAGGACAAATATTGGATAGTCGTTCTTTTTTTCCTAAACAAACAGGCGATGGCACAGTATCGGAAATTTTAAGGGGGTTTTTAATTCAATTTTATTTAGATCAGGAAAATAAATTGGATTACCCGCATGAGATTTTATTGAATTATTCGGTTGAAGATCAGCAGCTTATCGCCAGTGCTGTCTCGCAACTGATTAAAAGACAAATTCACATTCTTCAGCCCACTCGAGGCGAAAAATTAAAATGGCTAACTTTGGCATTGACAAATGCGCAACAAGCGCTTAATCAAAAAGCGGCAACCAGCAGTGCCTTTCAAAGGCGCTGGATTGCGCTCAAAAGTGAGCTTGGCATTAAAAATGGATTTTCTCGTATAGAGTGTTTTGATATTAGCCATACCTTTGGGGAAGCGACAGTTGCTTCTTGTGTGGTGTTTGATCAAAACGGTCCCAATAAAGGGGAATATCGACGTTATAATATTGAAACTATTGCTAACGATGATTATGCGGCAATGGAGCAAGTTCTGACTAAACGATACCTAAAACGTAAAGAGCAAGAACTGGTATTACCTGAAGTAATTATGGTGGATGGAGGAAAAGGCCAGTTGCATCGCGCTAAAAAAGTCATGTTAGAGTGCCAAATTTTAGATGTTCTTTTAATTGGTATAGCCAAAGGTCAAGGTAGAAAACCAGGACTTGAAACTTTGTATGTAACCAAAAGCCAAGGTGAAGAAGAGTGGATTATTAATTTGTCACCCACTTCCAATGCCTTGCATTTATTGCAACAGATCCGCGATGAATCGCATCGCTTTGCGCTCAAAGGTCACAGACAAAAACGTGCCAAAACGCGCAATGTTTCCCAATTAGAAGCTGTTAAAGGTATTGGGGCAAAACGACGACAAAAATTGCTGAATTATTTTGGTGGTTTGCAAGGTTTAAAGGCAGCAAGTGAAGAGGCGATTGCTAATGTACCAGGAATAGGCAAGGCTTTGGCTGCAACCTTATACCTTAGCTTACATGGACAGTAATTTAATTGTTGATAGTATATAGACCCACATGCTAGTCTACCTACATATACAAACTAGCATGCCTAAACTTGTCCCGTACTTGATAGGGATTCAAACTGGAAAGAGTAATACTCGCGCCATTTTGAATTTAGGCGAGGCGCCAAGCGCACGAATCCCCAGGAGTGTACGCTTTGGTACATGACTGGGGTGAGTAAGCGCAGGTAACGAAGCCTAAATCCAAAATGGAAAGAGTATATGTCTGGCAAGATAATTAGTATTCCCAATGGCATAACTGCAGCAAGGATTCTGCTTATTCCTTGTTTTGTGATTGCTTTTTATTTACCGATCACAAAAGGGGGGGTTATTACTGCCGCCATTTTTTGTCTTGCTGGTGTTACGGATTGGTTAGATGGTTTTCTTGCAAGAAAATTGAATCAGACTTCTCGATTTGGCGCATTTTTAGATCCCGTTGCAGATAAATTGATTGTTGCCGTCGCCTTAGTTTTGTTGGTTGGTGAGTATGGTAAAGCATGGATGACTATTCCTGCCGCCATTATTGTAAGCAGAGAAATAGCGATTTCAGCGCTGAGAGAATGGATGGCAGAAATCGGTCAACGCACTAAAGTATCGGTTAGTTATCTAGGAAAAATAAAGACATTTATCCAAATAATTTCCATTATTCTTTTGCTTTATCAGCCAGCAGATTGGCATCTTATCTGGGTTAAGGTAGGGGTGGTGCTTATGTATATTGCAGCCTTCTTAACTTTATGGTCAATGGCTTCGTATATGCGCGCAGCATGGGCTGTGATAACTGAATGAGCGTAAAGCGTATTAACCGCTTGACAGGGAAGTAGAAATCTTTAACAATGGCCACCTCTTTGCGGTGCGGGAATAGCTCAGTGGTAGAGCACAACCTTGCCAAGGTTGGGGTCGCGAGTTCGAGCCTCGTTTCCCGCTCCATATAGCGCAAAAAGTTTTCTTATAAATCGTCAAAGCGGAAAGAATTGGAGCACCGGCTGGGTGGCAGAGTGGCTATGCAGCGGCCTGCAAAGCCGCGGACGCCGGTTCGATTCCGGCCTCAGCCTCCAATTAAAACATGACGAAATATAAGCCCGGGTGGCGAAATCGGTAGACGCAAGGGACTTAAAATCCCTCGGAGGTTAAACTCCGTGCCAGTTCGAGTCTGGCCCCGGGCACCAAATATTGGGCTCTATCCCAATTACAGGGGCGCTTCAGTTTACAAACTAGGAGCATAACACTTTAACTCTTAATCTGTAATTTTCAAAATTCCTAAACCCATATGCACGTCTTTGAATGAGCTTCATCTTTCGATGAAAGCCCTCCGTAATACAATTGTTCTTGGTAAACCTCCACATTCTGACTATTTCTTCTTTCCATTTATAAAGCGTTCTACCGAGCCTGGTTAAAGGCTCGAAGGTGGCGCTTTTGAGTTGTTTAATCATATCTAAGAAAACAGGAATCAGTTTTTTACACTGCTTAGCTCTTTGGTGTTTATGCTTGAGAAGCGCTAGCAGTTGCTCTTTAAAAAGATAAAGCGCCTGGATGGCTGGATTATCATTTAAGAATTGCTGCAACTTATTCTTTTTAGCCTCTGATAAGCGTTCTGGTCTGGTTCTCAGCATTGCTAATACTCCTCTTTGGTATTTCATTTCTACATTGATGCTATGGCAGGTTTTCATAAAGGAATGCTCGACAAGGCGCAGGACATGGAACCTATCTGACACTATCATGGCGTTGGGAAAGTACTTTTTAATGAGGTTGCGATAGGATGTACTTAAATCAATACAAGCAATTTTAACGCGTTCTCTGCCTGGTAATTGATTTAAGAAGGGTAATAAATCAGAAGCACTTTTGCCCTTAACGACATCAAAGATACGGTGCTTAGCAAGGTCACAGAAAGTGGTGGCAAACCTTTGTCGTTTGCTGAAGAAGTGTTCATCAATACCTAATACTCGAGGCCAATGTTGGTAAAGTTTATTTTGCTTTTGGAGATGATAATGGGCATGAAACCAACGTTCGATAGTAGATTTACCCACCAGTAATTGCTTTGATAAATCTGTTTGTGACACACCTTGAGTGTGCTCTTTAAAGACTTGTTGCTTTAATCTTTCGGTGGCGCGCTGATGCTTAAGAATGCCAGGGAACTGCTGATGAAAATAACGATGACAGGCTCGGCAATAAAACTTGAACGCTTTAAAGCGCAAGACGGTATTTCGATGACCGATGGACTCATGTTTAAGCTGGCGAAAGAAAGCATCCTTTTTGCGCAGTTTGGCATTACCGCAATAGGGACATTTAGGCTTGCGGTAATATTTTGCATGGATGACAAGTGGATTTGGTTCGCTAACTTTGGTGACTGTAAAGCCTGGTAAATTTAATATAAGATTGAAATGGGGCATCTTTAACCTCTTTTGCTAGTACTTTCACACACTTAGCTTAAGATATTTTGGTTAAAGCGCCCCTCTTGTTGGTGTAGAGCCAAATAATTAAGCTAATAAATTTTTGTAATTTTTCTGAGGAATTCGTTCAGTGAGTAATATTTGGGATAAAACAATTGATATAAGAGAAGCGCTTGTTAGTGAATTAATATTATCTCAATTTAAATTAAAAACATCAGTTATTAAATCTCTCGGGGAAGGTTATGACAACAGTGCATTTTTGGTAAACGATAAGTTTGTCTTTAGATTTGTGCATCGTGAGCAGCTCAGCCCGACATGCATGGCTAACGAAATTACACTTTTACCCTACTTATTTGAGCATCTTTCTTTCCCGTTGCCAAATCTTACAATGATAGGGCGGCCTACGGATATCTACCCTTTTCAATTTGCTGGCTATGAAATATTAGCAGGCAAGTTGCTTACAGAGCACCAGGCACCATTGATGGAAGATCCTGCGTTTGCAACCATTCTGGGCACTTGGCTAAAAGAGCTACATGCTTTGCCCATACTAAGTACACACAAAAAGTTAATTCAGGGCGAACATGATTGGCGGCTTGATGTTTCGTACCGCACTCAGAGCATGCTTGAAACTATCACACAATATAGACAGTATTTTATTGATGCCGGCTTTGAACCTGAGATATTAATTAAGAAAATAGAATTTTTTCAAGATTTAAAAGTTGATAAAAGCAGAGAATGTTATGTTCACGGTGATTTATATGCGAAACATATTTTAGTAAAAGAGAACGGGTTGCCTGCAGGCTTGATAGATTGGGGTGATATTCATATTGGAGATCCGGCTGCAGATCTTTCTATTGGTATAATGATTTTTAATGAAACTTCACTTAATTGTTTTTTAAATGCTTACACAAATTATAATAAAGAAATGCTCGATATAGCATTATTTAGGGCATTTTTTCATTCCATTCTCTCTCTTCCTTATTTTGCACAAATCGGTGAAACCACTACTTCAAGCTGGGTAAAAGCGGCATTAGATAATGCTATTCGTTTGATAGATCAAAAAGAGAGTATTTTTCGATGAAAATAAGAGATAAGAGTCCAGAAAATGACTCAGTTAATACGTATGGTTAATTTGATGCAGGTTAACGAAAGCAGTTTTCAGCGTCGTTATGTTGGCATCTTGAATGCGAGAGCTTGTACGAGCAAACAGTCGATGGGGTATCGTAAGCTTTACTTGCTGACTTTTGACGAGACCTTACCGCATTGGTATGCCGGATGAACATGATGAAGCCATCGTTTATGAATGTAAGAAATAAAAAGCTTGACTTGAATGTGGAATTCAAAAATTAGGGTAGTAACCATGAGTAGTGAGCGAGATATAGTTGAATCAAAAAACGCAAGCCCAATAGATCTGAATAATATAAAACCTTTGGAATGGGGAAATGATTGTAAGGCCTGGTTTTTATTAGATAGAGAAAATTTATGCATCATACATGAAACAATGCCGCCAGACAGTACTGAACAACTTCATTTTCATCGTGAGTCAGAACAGTTCTTCTATGTTTTATCGGGGGTATTGGGTATTTATATAAATGGCGAAACTTATTTTCTTAGTACAAAGCAGGGAATGTTTATTCCAAAAGAATCCCCTCATAAAGTTTTTAATGATTCTGATTCAACAGTGGAATTTATTCTTTTTGCGACAAGTAGCCCACGTCATGATCGAGTTGAGGTTGCATAGCCTATGGAAAAATCTGTTTGGGACACCCCTTGAGTAGATAAATCTGTTTGGGACGCCCCTTGAGTAGGTTCTTTAAAGATTTGTTGTTTTAATTTTTCAGTTGCTCGCTGGTGTTTAAGAATACCTGGGAACTGCTGATGAAAATAACGATGACAGGCTTTGCAATAAAACTTGAATGCTTTAAAGCGCAAGACGGTATTTCGATGACCGAGGGACTCATGTTTAAGCTGGCGAAAGAAAGCATCCTTTTTGCGCAGTTTGGAATTACCGCAATAGGGACATTTAGGCTTGCGGTAATATTTTGCATGGATGACAAGTGGGTTTGGTCCGCTAACTTTAGTGACTGTAAAGCCTGGTAAATTTAATATAACATTGTATGGGGAATCTTTAACCTCTTTTGCTAGTATTTTCACACACATAGCTTAAGATATTTTGGTTAAAGCGCCCCGCTTGTTGGGGTAGAGCCAAATAATTGGATACGAATATAAGCTAAATAGAGCAGGATCAGACTCATGTTACAAACTATACTCTGGGTAGGAGCAGTACTTATTGGAGGTGCTGTTGCTTTCTGGACTGGCAGGTATGTAATCAATTGTATTAGAGGTAAGCATAAACAAAACAACGAAAAAGGGTCCGCTATTCATCAAGAGAATCATATTATTAAGAAATTAAACAAAGTTCTAGAAATATCAGCCGTAGATGTGAATGTTGATGAGGTTGTATCCCCAGAAAAGGTCGATCGAAATCGTAGCCCCACTTTAAATGGAACAGGATATATTTTTTACCCTTTGACACCTATTGGTAAAGCATTTGTGACAAACGAAGCACAAAAAAATAAGAAGGTCATTGAAATAGGAGCTGGGTTTAGTGATCTATCCATTGAAACCTTAAGAAAAGGGATCTTAAAGTATACTGCGAATGATATGTCTGAAGCACATTTAAAAATGTTGGTAAAAAGAGTTAAGGAAACACTTTCTCATGATACCCTTCTTTCTCTTACCCTCATCCCAGCTAAAGCCCCCCAAGAATTGCCTACTGCTAAACAAGAGTATGATGCCATTATTGCAGAAAAGGTCATTCATTTTATGAAACCTGATGAAATCATTGAATTTTTAAATTGGTGTAAGATGGCATTAAAAGAAGGGGGAAAATTATATATAACTGTGGCCTCACCTTATTCTAAGGCATATCAAAAAATGTTACCTGATTATCTGAAACGTCAAAAAGATGGAGTGCTAATGGCAGGACACTTTCAACATATGACTCGTGATATGGATCTCAATGCTGCTGTTAGCAGTAATTCAAAGTATAAAGTTCCTGATGAAATGGTACTGTTCGGTCGCAAGAATCTAGAAAAATTAGTTGAAAGCCAAGGAATGGAAGTCATTTCTTCTTGTGCACTTAGGATTCCACTTGAAACAGAAAACGAGTGGGCTCTGGTAGAAGAAGAAGAAAGTAATGTGGTAGGCGTTATAGCAAAATGCAAACCTAGCTAACTTGGCAGAATAGCTAAACTTGTAAGAAGTCTGTAATATCAATAATGCGATAGAAATAATTCGTTTCATAAACTCTGTCGGAAATGCCCCCCAAGTGCAGTAATACTGGAACTATACCAAAACCATGTGGGATCGCTAGGCGATTAATTTTTTCTTTAACGGCATCAATCACTCCATTCCTAATTCTCGACGTTTAAATTTAAATTCACATATAAATAAATTGCAGGTTTGTGTTTCTATTAAATAATCAATTTGACAGCTTTTTTTGTCTAAGAGACTTAATGAACCTACTTCTTTGTATGGCAGCACTTATTGTAAGATCTTTCCGTGCCAGTTCGAGCTTAGCCCCAGGCATCATAATTGTCTGGGTCGCCCCCGTAATATTGACATTAAACCACCATATATGTTAGTTTGAAAGCTTTTTAAGCTGCTCCAATTCATTTTTAGGCGGATATTGGTACATCAAAAATAATCCTGAGCCAAAAGTGGCAAAAATTAGCAGAATTTTAACTTTTTAAATACTTAATAGGGAGAAATATGTTCGCGTTTTCTGCTATTTCCAAGGGTATAAAGCGATATATTTGGCAAACTTTGACTATCGCAATCTTAGTCCTAGTACCTATGACTACGTTTGTTCAGGGTATGATCATTAGTTTCCTTGTATTAAGAACTTGTCTTGATCTATGGAGCTATTTTAATTTCAAACCTTACTCGCTTATTAATAAAAATAAACAACCTGGAGATTGGAAAAACATATTACAAGAATTTTCCAAGAAAAATGAACGCATTGCATTTTTTGGTTTCACTCGTGAAAATATCAGTGAAGAAATTGAACAGACTATAATGTATGGCAAAATAAAACCAACTCCTGTCAATCTTTGTGGTCCAATTGCCTTTTTAAATTTTTTGATAGTTCATGATCCTGCGCTTTTTGTAAAAACGTTATGTGAATATGCAGAAAATGGCTGCACACAAGCCCCTTTCTATCTTCAGTCATCATTTTGGGATCGTTACTTTCCACCTATAAAATGGAAAAACCGTACTTTTAGAAATTATTATACTGAAGTCAATATAGTCAATTGTGAAATAAAGATGAACAATTCATTTTGCTTAGGCCTTGCTGGCGCATTTCTAAATACGCATAATTTATTAGGGTATAACAGCACTTGTTTATTTGAGCAATTCAAAGGTTACACTAACCCTAATAAAATTACTGGATGGTTAACGCAAGCAGGTTTTCAAAGCAGTTCAAATGTAGTGATTCATAATTATAGAAATAACGCTGAAATGCCTATGTTATCTCGTTTTATTTTAGGCGGTCTTTACGATAAGGATAACCGAAAAAAGCAATATAATGCCCTACCCACCATCGGTCAGATTAATTTATCACAAAAAGTCGGAGATACACCAGTACACTATTTATTTGATGTTGCCAAGGGACATTGGACTTTTTCTGGCGATCAAGAAAGTGAGACTGATAATTGTATTCAAGTCTCGACTAGCAATAGAAGTAATATAATGTAATTCGGGTTGTTGAAGCCACACTAAGGGGTTTAAATTAATGTCCTGGCATTTAATTAAAATCTAAGAGAAATTGTGGCGTAGGGATAATCCAATGAATACCTCTCTATTGTTTTAATTGTACTTTGTAAAAAAAACAGCTCCAGAAACAATCCCAAGCGTTCCAGGGACAAAAGTAGAAGAAACATCATTCTGCATAGCATTGACATAAACCGAAAACGTATACTGCTTCCACTTTGAATTTAGGAGTTTTGTCATTGCGAGCTTTTAGCGAAGCAATCCAGAAAATATCA
>JAFECR010000013.1:0-28887 GCA_018242045.1 Pseudomonadota bacterium
TGCAATAGAATATATTGATTTGGACGATTTGAAGCTAAAATCCAAAGAAGGAAAACCCTTGTTTTGGTTGTTAGCACAGATTGCTTATCATGGTGAAGAAGCTTTATTTAAAAAGATGTGGGATATTCACAAAGACAGCTTAACTATAGATCACTTTCGGATGACTTGTGAAAATAGCGGTGAATCGGCACTCTGGTTGTTAGGCGCTACAAATCAAATTGAAAATATTTGGGAACGCTTTGAAAACCTGATCACGCTTAAAGATTTACGTAATACACCAATAGGCCCACTTAGTGATATTTCTTTACTGAACAGAATCAAAACTCAACCAACTGTTTTTTCTATGGCATGGAAAAAATTTGCAAAACAAATCACGGCCAATGATTTGCTCCTTGGTGCAACAAAAATGTCTGATAATTCCGTTTTATATTATTTGCTAGCAAGTTCAAACTATAATAATAATAAGTTCGCTTTAAACAGCTTTCAACAAATCCCTAATCTCTTTATCTCTCCTGAGTCACATGCTTATGATTTAATTCTACATAACAACTTCCTTTCTAGTCTTTTAAAATCTCTTGTTGGCTTTAAAAGCTATTTTTATAAATGCTTATTTAAAGTCAAGTCGAAATTTAAACCATCACATAGTATGGATAGTGCAGAATTAGAACGGCTTAACCATGATACAGATTTTAAAAATCTTATAACGTCAGATGCTATTCTGGCTTTAAAACATGATTATTTCAATACCTTTTATGATATCGGTAAAATGTTAGAAGAATTAGGAGCCCACGAACTTGCTTTTGAAGCATATGCTAAAGTGCCTGATTCGTCTTTTTACAAGGATGAAGTTTATGAGAAATTAGCCCTATACTGGCATGGTAAGGCGCTAAATTCGCCCTTAAGCAATGCTTTTCAACATGCATGTTTAGAAAAAGCGCTCTCTTGGGCTTTAAAATGTCCACAAGATATTCGCCAGCACTGTATTAAGCGCATCGCACTGACTTGTATTTTAGACAACTATAGTCCTGATTATCAACAGCCTGTTTCGGAAAATTTACTTGCATTGATTGGGGATCACACCACACCACAATGGTGCTTAGAACAATTTGAACAAATCAAGCAAACGCAGTTACTGGAAAAAAAATGTCTCCAACAAAAAGAGGAAATAAAAGAATTAGAAAACGTCTTAAAAGAGCAATCACAAAAATTAGCAACACTTAAAAAATCACCGAAAATAGCATTAGATGATAACGATTTAACACTTAATATAAAAAATATTTTAACTCAAACTAAAAAAACCTTGAGTACAAATACTATTTCGTCCAATCAAAGCGACTTTTCTTCAAAAGCAGTGTTAACCTTGTTTCGTGCTACACCAGGTGCAAGCACACCGCTTGACAAGCCATTATCTAAAGAAGAGGAAACTTTGACACAGCCTACATTTAGTCCGAGCAGAGACATGACCTGTGGCGCAGATATAAATTCAAGCAACTCAAGCGCTGTTAGTGCTTACAATGAACTAAACGCTGAAATACAAAGTTTTTTTAATGGAAATAATGCTCAACAGCTTATTGATCGATTTACCTTAGATGATTTGAGAGTCGCATCACAAGGTTCTGATAAGAACCAAACTATCTTATGGACGCTTGCGCATCTTGCTGTGTATTGCGATGATCTTAAGATAGAGAAACTTTTCGAAAAGTTTAAAGACGAGCTAACCATAGATGATTTACGTACAACTGGGATTTCCCTTCAATTTGGTAAAGCTTCTGTGCTTTGGTTAATCACCATACGTGCAATCAGGTTGAATAATCGTAAAAATGATGATACAAAGGTATTTTATGAATTTTGGAATAAGTTTAAAGAACAGATTACGATAGAGGATTTGCGCGTTTTTCCAGAAAAAGCAGAAACATCTTTATTAGGCTTATTAGCTCAATTTTATTACTATAATTTTTATATTGATGAAGAAAACTCTACCACCATATTTTTTACTCATGCATGGTATAAATTTAAAAAAGAAATCACAGCTAATGATTTCCTTCGTGGCAAAATTGAGGGAAGCGACCATTATCACACTTCTGTACTTTACTTTTTGTATGATAATCAACACTTTTCGGATAATGTGCCGGTCGATACTCATATGCTTCAGGAATGCTACAGTCAAATACCTGATATTTATCTTTCAGAAGACTCCTTTTTATATAAGCGCATTTCTAATTTCGAAAAAAAAATAATCCCTCTTGTTAATGCCAGAAATCAGTTTTACCTAACACTCACTCATTTTAAATCATCGGAAGATATGAATAAGGCTGATTTTGACTTACTTATTGAACATGCCAATATTGCTTTGGACAAAGGCTACCTCAATGCCTTTTATGAAGTGGGGAAAATGTTTGAAGCAAAGGGCAAACTCACCACAGCGCTTGAAAGTTACGCTTATGTACCTAAAAATTCTCAGTATTACGCTGATATCGCTGAAAAATTAGTTTATGATTTTTGTGAGCAAGCACTTGACGCCACATCCGATGAAGCACAAAAAATATGTTATAAAAAGGCCCTCGACTTCGCTTTGGCATGTTCAAAATCTATAGCTATGCCGCTTATTTATACCATCGCCATGCACTACATTTTTGGCAAATCAGCAACAACGCTTGATACCCCTCAAACTGAATTGGAAAGCTTAATTGAAGGATTTGGCGAAAATCCACCGGTCGAATCTTGTTTCGCACAATTAGATCAGCTCAAGCAAAAATATGAACTGGAAAAACAATGCAAACAACAAGAACATCAAATAGCTGAACTAAAATCGATGCTAAAACAACAAAAGCAAGAAATAGCTGAATTAAAAAAATCTAAACACCAAAACTTAATGGATAACTTAACAGAGCTCTTAACGCAAGCAGAAAAATTAAAAACATCCGGCGAGTTAACCAGAAATTACAATAATATAACGCCATCCTATGAAATGGCCATTCAACAGCCACCCTCAACACTACAAGAAAAAAGTGAGGTCAAGTATACCTCTGATCGTACTTTAAATAACTAGGTCAACGATATGCTTGGCCTTTTCCCCTTTATTAGGGCCCTACCGGAATCCATGCGATTGTGCCAACTCGTAGGATCATTTGCGATATTGATTTGTAAGGCGTTTGCCACAAAGGTGACAGCCCCTTGCTCCGGTATTCGTTATTTGAATTCCACCCGGCTGGGTTCCTTGGAAATCAAAGCTGCTATCTGCCGTAATAGTCGTGATTTGGATATTGATGTCACTCAATATAGATTTAGCTAAATAGCATTCATTCGCCTATATTAAACATTAATTTGAACTAGGCATCTTAATTTGGTATATTAACTACCACAAAAAAACTTAGTCATTAGGAATAAGATATGAAACGCGGTATAGATTCTAGTGATTTCAATGCCTTCATTACACTGAAAAATCAAATAAAAGCTTATGCTGACGGCAAAATTACGCTTGAGACGCTTCTTGCACAAATAACCTTAGAAAGTATAAAAAATACACCTACAGATGGACCTGACAAAGACAGATCGGTGATTTTTATGTTGCTCACTGTTGCGCAAAATCTTAAAAAATCTGATGCTTTTTTTACTGTGTTTAAAAAATATAAAGAGCAAATCACAAAAGATGATTTCATGCCAAAGATTTCATTCGTCCTCTTAGTTAAGCTAGCCCTTTTGATGCAGACAGAAAATCAATTACAAAAAGAGCACCTTGAATTATTCTTGATTGCAATAGAATATATTGATTTGGATGATTTGAAGCTTAAATCCAAAGAAGGAAAACCCTTGTTTTGGTTGTTAGCACAGATTGCTTATCATGGTGAAGAAACTTTATTTAAAAAGATGTGGGATATTCACAAAGACAGATTAACTATAGATCACTTTCGTATGACTTGTGAAAGTAGCGGTGAATCGGCACTCTGGTTGTTAGCCGCTACAAATCAAATTGAAAATATTTGGGAACGCTTTGAAAACCAGATCACGATTAAAGATTTACGTAATACACCAATAGGCCCACTTAGTGATATTTCTTTACTGAACAGAATCAAAACTCAACCAACTGTTTTTTCTATGACATGGAAAAAATTTGCAAAACAAATCACGGCCAATGATTTGCTCCTTGGTGCAGCACCGATGTCTGATAATTCCGTTTTATGTTATTTGCTAGCAAATTCAAATTGTAATAATTATGAGGCCACTTTACAAAGCTTTAAACAAATCCCTAATCTCTCTATTTCTCCTGATTCCCATGCCTATAATTTAATTCTACAAAACCTCTTCCTTTCTGATTTTTTAAAATCTCTTGTTTACGCTAAATACTATTTTTATAAATCCTTATCTAGCGTCAAATCGAAATTTAAACCATCACATAGTATGAATAGTGCAGAATTAGAACGGCTTAACCATGATGCAGATTTTAAAAATCTTAGAACGACAGAGACTGATAATGTTTTAAAAGAAGGTTATGTCAATACCTTTTATGATATCGGTAAAATGTTAGAAGAATTAGGAGCCCACGAACTTGCTTTTGAAGCATATGCTAAAGTGCCTGATTCGTCTTTTTACAAGAATGAAGTTTATGAGAAACTAGCCCTATACTGGCATGGAAAGGCGCTGAATTCGCCCTTAAGCAAGGCTTTTCAAAAAGCATGTTTAGAAAAAGCGCTCTCTTGGGCTTTAAAATGCCCACAAGATATTCGCCAGCACTGTATTAAGCGCATCGCACTGACTTGTATTTTAGACAACTATAGTCCTGATTATCAACAGCCTGTTTCGGAAAATTTACTTGCATTGATTGGGGAGCACACCACACCACAATGGTGCTTAGAACAATTTGAACAAATCAAGCAAACGCTGTTGCTGAAAAAAAAATGTCACCAACAAAAAGAGGAAATAAAAGAATTAGAAAGCGCCTTAAAAGAACAATCACAAAAATTAGCAACACTTAAAAAATCACCGAACATAGCATTAGATGATAACGATTTAACACTTAATATAAAAAATATTTTAACTCAAACTAAAAAAATATTGAGTAAAAATACTATCTCGTCGACTCAAAGCGATTTTTCTTCAACAGCGGTGTTAACCTCGTTTCGTGCTACACCAGGTGCAAGCACACCGCTTGACAAGCCATTATCTAAAGAAGAGGAAACTTTGACACAGTTTACGTTTAGTCCGAGCAGAGCAAATTAATCTGCCCTAATTTAACATTAAAGACAAAAGACTGATGAGCATATTTAATATTTGAGGAATAAAATATGACCTGTGGCGCAGATATAAATTCAAGCAATTCAAGTGCTGTTAGTGCTTACAATGAACTAAACGCTGAAATACAAAGTTTTGTTAATAGAAAAATTAATGCTCAACAGCTTATTGATCGATTTACCTTAGATGATTTGAGAGTCGCATCACAAGGTTCTGATAAGAACCAAACTATCTTATGGACGCTTGCGCATCTTGCTACGACTGATGCTGATCTTAAGATAGAACAACTTTTCGAAAAATTTAAAGACAAGCTAACCATACATGATTTACGTACAACTGCGATTTCCTCTGAGTTTGGTGAAGCTTCTGTGCTTTGGTTATTCGCCTTACGTGCAATCCGGTTGCTCGAAGATAGTGATGAAGATGACGAAACAATATTTTATAACGTTTGGAATAAGTTTAAAGAACAGATTACGATAGAGGATTTGCGCGTTTTTCCAGAAAAAGCGGAAACATCTTTATTAGGCTTATTAGCTCGATTTTATTATTATAATCTTTATATTAATGGAGAAAATTTTACCCCCGTGTTTTTTACTCATGCATGGTATAAATTTAAAAAAGAAATCACAGCTAATGATTTCCTTCGTGGTAAAATTGAGGGAAACCATCACACTTCTGTACTTTATTTTTTGCATGATAATCAACATTTTGCGAATGAGTTTAGGCAGCTTGATAATCATATGCTTCAGGAATGCTACAGTCAAATACCTGATATTTATCTTTCAGAAGAATCCCATTTATATAAGTGCATTTCTAATATCGAAAAAAAAATAATCCCTCTTGTTAATGCCAGAAATCAGTTTTACCTAACACTCACTCATTTCAAATCATCGGAAGATATGAATAAGGCTGATTTTGACTTACTTATTGAACATGCCAATATTGCTTTGGATAAAGGCTACCTCAATGCCTTTTATGAAGTGGGGAAAATGTTTGAAGCAAAGGGCAAACTCACCACAGCGCTTGAAAGTTACGCTTATGTACCTAAAAATTCTCAGTATTACGCTGATGTCGCTGAAAAATTAGTTGATAGTGTTTGTGAGCAAGCACTTGACGCCACATCCGATGAAGCACAAAAAATATGTTATAAAAAAGCCCTCGCCTTTGCTTTGGCATGTTCGAAATCTATAGCTATGCCGCTTATTTATACCATCGCCATGCACTACATTTTTGGCAAATCAGCAACAACGCTTGATACCCCTCAAACTGAATTGGAAAGCTTGATTGAAGGATTTGGCGAAAATCCACCGATTGAATGTTGTTTCGCACAATTAGATCAGCTCAAGCAAAAATATGAACTGGAAAAACAATGCAAACAACAAGAACATCAAATAGCTGAACTAAAATCGATGCTAAAACAACAAAAGCAAGAAATAGCTGAGTTAAAAAAATCTAAACACCAAAACTTAATAGATAACTTAACAGAACTCTTAACGCAAGCAGAAAAATTAAAAACATCTAGCGAGTTAGCCAGAAATTACAATAATATAACACCATCCTATGAAATGGCCATTCAACAGCCACCCTCTTCACCACTACAAGAAGAAAGTGAGGTCAAGTATATCTCGGATCGTACTTTAAATAACTAGGGTCAATGATATGCTTGGCCTTTTCCCCTTTATTAGGGCCCTACTGGGATCCATGTGATTGTGCCGGTACTCGTAGGATCATTTGCGATATTAGGTACACTGCTAGTAAAGATAGCGTCAGTATAATTAATCGTAGTAGATGTGTTTGCACCTGCCAGCATAAATTCCTCCGCTATTATTAAGGAAATTGCTTCCACTTAAGTCACTAATGTTAATAATGCTATTACTAATAGTGCCGCCCTCTATTCCATTTGAAATCCATAAAAAGCGCAAAATCCTAGGAATAAGTGCACGCACACTGCACTGGTATTATGACAAAAGATAATTATCACTTACTTACAAATAACACTAAATGCGATATAAGGTTCTATCTGTCAGACGAGAAGTCGTATATCCGATTTACATAGATGCAGATTTCTTTTACTCTTAAAAGCAAGCGTAAAAATAGGTGACAGCCATGCTAAACATGCAAAAAGATATTCTTCAGAACCTTCAAGAAAGATTATGGGATGCTTTGACAAAAATAGAAGATCATAAAATTATAACCACAGCCATGCAAAAGAATGTTTGGCTTGAAAAAGATAAAAATGGCACCTTTTTCCTCCATGGACTTTATCCTTCGAAGGCTTTTGATAGATTGGCAAAAATAATTGAGAAATCAAAAATGGCAGAAAAAGACATTCATTATGTAGAAAACATGAGCCAAGCAAGTCATCAAGTTTATGCTATGACTCAAGCGACACTCGAAGAAATTATTACTCGCGCCGAATTAGAATATAAAAAGAAAGATACGCATGATATTCAGAGCCTTAAAAAAAGATTATCGAATGCTCTAATAAGTGATAAAGACGATAAAGATTTAGCCAAAGAAATATACAATAGTGTTTGGCTTGAAAAAGATAAAAGTGGCAACATTCTCTTACATGAAGATTATCCCTCAAAAGGGTTTAATAGATTAGCAAACGTAGTTGAGAAATACAAGATATGTCAAAGAGAGCTTACTTATATACAAAGTATGAGTACAATCAATCATCAAGTTTATAACATAAACAGCAATACACTTGAAAAAATCGTTATTGCTGCAGAATTAGAAAAAGAAGAAGAAAAAAGTTCAGTATACAAGAGCATGTAACGCTTAAACCAGGGGAGCCCTCGCATTTGCACTGGCTGTTCTCCAAGGATAACTCATTGTATAGCACAACCACGCCTTCGTGGTTGTGCTTTCTTACGTTCTTCAAGTTGTTCAATCTTTTCAGCAGACAAGGTTAGTTCCGGTTGTAAAAACGTTAAATAATATCCAAATTTTATTTTGATAGCATTTTTTTAGCGAGACTTTGAAGCGTAATTATCATATCTGTCTCTTCTTGATCGCTGTACTGATTTGGATATGCACCATAGAATTGCTTATTTAAATAAACGATTTCATTAATAACTTCTTCATTTTCAGTATGATTAAAAAAATGCTTAAAATGTTGCAGGTAGTAACAAGTTGGTGAAAAGACATCTTCCTTAAAAATAATACTAAAAACTTCTCCTACATTATTAAATTCGCTCAAAACACAATGATCACCCAAACTTAGGTTTGCAATTAAATCTAATTTATAATCAAGATATTCTTTTATATTGTCTTTTTGAAGCATTTTTGGATCTGTAGGCCACTTAAATTCATCAGCTATTTTTTTTAGCGCCCTATCAAAATCAGCTAAATCATCGTTTTCTCCATCAAGAATATATGCAAAATAAAATAATGATTCAGATTGAATATTAAACTCATGAATATCTTTTTGCGCTATTTCTTGTAAAGATTTAGCGCTCGCGATGCCAAATAGATAATCATAAAAAGCATAAGTTAACTTCATTTATCCCTGCCCAGTTTCATTAAAGGATATACCAGAGTTCATTTCATAACCTTATCGGATAACTGTACTTAATTGAATAAGCACCGTAGAATTCCTTTTGAAATATATCATGATCTTAGCACAATGCCCGAAAAACCTTTAATGGAATATAAGGTAGACCAATGATTAAACAATTAATAACAACCGTGATTTTTAGCTTTTTGACCTATTCAAGTTGGGCAGCTTCACAAGAGGCAGTTTTTGCAATGGGATGCTTTTGGTGTGGAGAATCTGAGTTTCGCGATCACAATAATAACAACTTACTTCCTGGAATATTAACGTTACGCGTTGGTTATGCAGGAGGAATTACGCCTAATCCACATTACGAAGATCATGAAGGCTATAAAGAGGCTGTGAAAGTTATTTTTGATCCTGCAGTAATAAGCTATGACAAATTACTGGATATCTTTTGGCACAATGTGGATCCCTTTGATGAGGCTGGTCAATTTTGCGATAAAGGCTCTTCTTATACTGCGGTTATTTTCTATAAAGATGAAGTCCAAAAACAACTTGCTTTAAAAACAAAAGCGCAATACGAGCAAAAATTTAACAAAGAAATTGTCACTCAGATTATTCCTTATACCACTTTTTATGATGCAGAAGAATATCATCAAAATTATAAAGCGAAAAACTCAGTTCGTTACCATTACTACCGTTGGCGCTGCAAACGAGATGAAAGGCTAAAAGAAATTTGGTTTCCTTTGCAAAAATAACCTCAATTGTTTTTAGAGTCAATAAGAAATTACATATGAATAATAGCAGTGTCGCACCGCCTCTATCACTCTTTTTCAGTTTTTCTTGGATCATCATCCGGATTGATATAAGTTATCCCCCAAGGACCTATACCATGAAGTTGTACTATCACTTCTTCATCCCCACTCCAAATAAAATGATGTATTTTTTCAGGAATGACTGAAAAACTTCCAATAGGGAGCTGCTTTCCTTTGGTCTCATCAAATTTATCGCCATACCCCATGTAAAAGTTTCCTTGCAGCACGGTAACATGTTCGATAACGGGGTGCCAATGTGCTGGAATTTTATACTGTGCAGGCATCTTGATCCGAATGGTAAAAGGCCCAAATTTACTCGGATCACCTTCCAAAACAGCCATTTTCGTTCCAGAAGGTAAATTATTTGGTCCTTCTATCCAATTGATCTCATGTGGCGTAATATCCATGTGATTTACTTTGGTTTGTACATAATTGTTCATTTTCATTGGGATCTCCTTATAGAAGTAATTTAAAAAGGGGCAACTACCTCTATTTCGAAATTTACTATCAAAGGTTAGCGTTTCTTCTTTTTAATTTATCTGCATTTTTTCATGATCCTTTAGAAGCACATAACGATATTTATACTCATTTATTTAATTTGCGAAATTCTATCTTTAAGTCATGGTTTATTAAATCAATAACTTTTCTTTGCAATCCATAATTTTTAGGAATTTTATCCCAATCATGTTGATCTTTGGTTTTTAAAGCAATTTTAATATTAAAGATAATTTCATTTTTTGGAGAGGAAAGCGTTTTATCGTTATCAAGAAATTTATTTACCGTCTCAATAAGATCAAATTCGTTTTCACAAAGTTGAATTACCTCAGATTTTAATTGACTATTAACTAATTCATTAACTTTTCTTCGCAAACCATAAATATTCGGCACATAAACTTCCGTCTCTGGCATTTTCAAGGCTTTGCTAACATTAACGATAACTTCATCTTTAATCTCACTAGGAGGAAGCATTTTATCTAAGATCTTAAGCAATTGGGTTTCGTTCTTGCAATTCTTTATTAAAATTTCATTCAAATTATTCAGTTTAGGTACGTACTTATGTATTTTCAGATCATTCACATTAATGTCGGTAGGTAATTGTTTGTAAGATCGCACATTCGCTTTCTTTGCTAACCAGTTATTAATTTGATCAATTTCATTAAAGGTATAATTTTTTTCGACAGGAAGCAGGTCAAAGCAAGGTGCAGACTCATAAAAATCAGGATAATTTTTCTTTAAATAAACAAGAAGTTTTTCTCCTTTCTCCGTTTCCCAGTAACCTGTTCCTAATCGAGATGAAATCAATAGACAAGATAATGTGGCAAATCTTGTACAAAGATCATCTCCAAGTATTTTCCCAATTTCAACGGGAATATTTACGTTTAAAAACTTAATAATCCAGCCTTTTTTAATAGCAAGACCTAAATTTATAGGCAATATCCCTCTAAATGGAAACCATGTCCGTTTATATGCTGAGTTTACTCCGGTTGAAAGATAAAATGGCATTCCCAAAATCGAAGTAATATTTCTATCTGCGTAAAATATTTGCTGTAGTTGCATTTATGGAGATCTCTGTGTTATGTGTATCTTGAAGATTGATTGGAAACTATAATTTCCACTTCTTTTTCGTTTTGTTTTTGTGAGCTAGCACGAGACTTAGAATCATCATTTGTGCTCACCTTCTCATTGTGCTCCTGTGGCTTTGACATACTGGAATTTTGATTGATAGGTTCATTGCTGATTTTGAGTTTTTCAAATGAAAAAGCTAAAGAATTTTCCTTAAGTGCTTTGTTATTAGATTCTGATCCATTTTCATCATTATCGTTTTGAGATATTATCTGTTGAAGAGTAGCTTTGATGCTTAATAATTTATTAACAATTTCTTTATTAGCTGTATCACAAGAGCCAATATTATTTATAATTTCAAAAACACAGGTCGAATTTTCACATTGATCAAAAAAAATCTCTCGTTTGTATTGAGTTACTGCCAATTTACAAGTCGCGGCATATACCTGTGCTTGTATGCTTCCTATTTGAATTTTAGGTTCATATGATTGAATCGCATTATCCAATTGATTAATTAATCCTTGCATTATCGCTTCAGTATACAATAACTTACGCACTGCTAACTTATCACTAGATGTTGGGCTAGAAATTTTTTTGTTTCTGCCCATCAGAACATTCTGTAACTTTTTAATAATAAGTTTTTCTCCAAATCGGGTTTTCCAACCAATCCATGAATAATTTGGTTTTTTATGGCTAATATGTACACGATAAATAGGCAAGAGAAAATTAATCACTTCGCTAGGAACTTTGGAAAAATACCCTTTTATAAAGGGCAGTTGGCTTTCAATATTGCCCCACGTAAATCGTCCATCGCTTTCATAACTGCCAAACAGTTCATCAATTTCGAAACTTGCACAAGGATACTCATATTTATCGAAAATGAATCTTGTTAATTGTTCAACGAGCTTTCTAAGAGAACGATAATTATACTTTTTTTGAAGCTTTGGTATAGCATAATATCGGCTTGCCAAATCTCCACTTAGAGCAATTAGTTGCTCAGTATTAAGTATTTTTTCTTTAAAAAAGCGTACTATATGTTCGCTATTGCTTTGTAATACCGCCTCATTAAATATTGTTAAAACGTTATCATCTGCTTTCTTCTCAACCTCCAATAAATTATCCCCTTTCTTTAACTTTGCATTTAATGATTTGTTAGAAATAGATTTAAAGCAAGAATCTTTGAGCGTTAAAATTACTTGAGTTTCTTGGTCAAATTTAATCCCAAGCTCATTAATTTGTGTTGAATCTTTGCACGAAGGCAAAAGGTTTGCCATTTCGATATATTTATTTAATTGCAGTAATTGAGTCTCAGAACCATATTGTGTATAAAAGTCGAGTAATGCTAATGCCGCTATCTTGTTAAGATCATATTTAATTGCCAAGTTGTGCTTCTTTTTTTGTAATTTCACCTTAGCAGATAGCATATTCTCGCTTTCATTTTTCATTGCATCAATTTGTTTATTAAATAGCGTTAAGAAGTTGTCAGGTCCGTGACTCATTAAAATTATCCTTAAGCTCAATTATGATTATCTGCAGTCATTACTTGGGTATTGCAATATACTTATTCGCCGATAATCTTAATTAATACCCGCTTTTTCCTTTTCCCATCAAATTCACCATAGAAAATCTGCTCCCATGGGCCAAAATCTAATTTCCCATCCGTGACAGCAACAACCACTTCACGTCCCATAATTTGGCGCTTGATGTGTGCATCGGCATTATCTTCGCCTGTGTCATTATGACGATATTGACTGATAGGCGCATGAGGTACCATTTTTTCAAGCCATGCTTGATAATCGTGCAACAACCCGGGCTCGTCGTCATTAATGTATACACTGGCACTGATGTGCATGGCATTTACAAGACAAAAGCCATTTTGGATTTTGCTTTTTTCAATTGCTGCTTCAACCTTATCCGTAATATTAATAAAAGCAACTCTTGTTGAAGTGTTAAAAAATAGTTCTTCACGATAATGCTTCATCATTTTCCCCAGAACAATATTTATGAATTAAGTTTGATCTTCTGTTTTGGTTCTTTCTTTTCCTCTTCAACAATTACAGATAATTTATTCCCCAAATATTCGTTCAATCTTTCATTCAAGGTTGGGTGCTGTTCGTTTATTACCATAATTAATGCTTGAATAAATTCTTCTTTGGTATCTTTAGGAAGCTGGCCCATACGTAACTGAAATTGCTTTGAGTTGTCATCCTGTAAAAACTTCTTTAATGCTATCACTTGTACACTTTTTCGGCGATCATTTTTAGAAAGATTTGCCATTGGCAAAATAGGGGTAGGTTGCTCATTTTTCTTTATGTCGGGTAGTTCATAAAATTCTATTATAAAGTTAGCAATATTTATATTATTTCCTGCTAATTCTAAAAGCGAGCGCCCTGCTTCTTTATCGCCTTTTAACTCAGGATAACGTTTACAAATTTCTTTGATTGTATTAAATTTCCCTTGATCAACCAATGCATGTAATACTGTTTTATTATCTTGATCTTTATACTGAATAGTAATGAAAGATTCATTAACTTTTACGATTGCATCTCGCTCGCTATTTGCTTTTTCCTGTTCCTGATTTGTAGCCATCGTCATTCTGGTGGTACGTGAAGAATAATCCATAAAGGTATTAGTGTTAAAAGCAAATGCGAGGGGTCTTTTGAATGATAAAATGTTCTTTACAAATGAAAATGCTTCTTCTTGCGCAGCAAGAAATAAAAGTTCACCGGCAATTTCTTGCGTGGCTTTTAAATTGCCTTTACCTAAATAAAACAATTTTGCGATACGGTTTTCTTGCTCTTGATCAGAGCGAGCATTCATATCACCAAAAACACCGCTAGCTTTAAATGCAATAAATAGTTTGCTATTCTCTTGTTTAAGGCTAGTAACTTGCTTTCCTGCTTGATAAAGAACCTCTGATTTATTCAAATCAATATTGAGTTCAGTCAAAACAAAAAATATTTTAAGAAAAGGGGTTGCTGATGCTTGCTTACACGCTGTCATTAGTTCTAGCAAAACTTTATCTATCATTTGAACATCATTAAGAAAATTTTTAATTTCGTTTTTATTAATTGTAAAAAATTCTATATTTTCTTCTTGGATGGCCTGCTGAATACTGTTAAAACTAATCATTACTCTCGCCTTTGTGCTAAAAAAATTGATTTTAGCACAAAGATAATTAATTAAACAAACTACTAGAGCCAAGACAATCAAAGCTTCGCTATATTCATTTGCGCTTGTTGAATAGATTCAAGGTTATACTTTGCCGGTTTTTGTGATATGGGAACATTACGGCTTTCGTCTCATCTTGATGCAACTGTAGTTTTGGCGGTAATGTCAGAATTATATTATATTCAGTTTGCATCATTTCTTTTGTTAATTTTCCATAGTGCACAGGAATATTTGCAATTAAACCACCCATGGTTCTTAAGCGTGTGAGAATGCGATGTATCTTCTGTGAAGACTTATGCACCGCGGTTGATATTTGCTCGTAGCTATACGAACATGAATACGGCGGGTTACTTGCACTCTGGTTAGCGAAAAGCCATAGCCATAAGTATTTTTCATCCTCAGTAAAATGAGCATGATTAATAATTTCTTTAAGGCAAGCGAAACTTTGGATTAAAGAGCGTTGTTTCACCGCGCAAGTAACGGGCAAAGAAAAGCCTTCTAACATAACTACTCCTAATTGTTAGGTTTGGTAAGTAACCAATGAAACGATTATTTCAGCGTTTTTTTGTTAAAAACCAATAAGTTGTGTTGAATCGACTTTTGAAAAAATGAAAGATGTGTTAAATTCGCGCTCAGACATGAGTGGAAAACTCCTTATAAGTTTTTTGCTTGTGTTTAGCGCTGCGGGAGATGTTTCAGATCTTCCACGGCGCGCAGCGTAATTTTAACTGCAATTAACAGCCTTGAAAACGCTAACGTGTATAGTAACTGAAAATTTTTTAAGCGCCAATAGTGCTAACAAAATTTTTATAAAATTTATTAAACTAAAATTGAAATATCATCACCCCACCCCTTTCTTTAATTTTAGTCTTAGTGATAGTCCGTCTGCCTGTTTAGCGCATCGAAATTTGTTCTGGGCCCCGTTGCAGCATTAAACTAATCAAATTATCTTTTGCCAGCTCTTTTGCAAGCCTTCCACCGCTAATCAGTGATTTTTGAGGTTCAATATATTGCGCAAACTGGATCCGTCTTTGGTCTTTTTCAACCCAACCTATAAACCAACCACCATCCATCCCACCGCCTGTTTTGCCATATAAGCGCCAGTTATCCCAAATATTTTCTAAAACAATTATTTTCACCGTGTTTTCTTGGGCGGATTTTGAAAATGGTAACGTCCTATTACTTAATTTTTCTATAAAATTAACTTGCTCTAACGGTGATATTTGCAATGAGCTATAAATCCATGATGAAAGTAACCCATCATTTTTCCCAGGGTTTCCAGAAATATCTTGGTTACCATAATTTAATTTCTTTAAGTTAACCTTTAATTTTTCCATGCCTAACTTTTTGGTAATTTCTTGAGAGTACCAAATGACGGAATATTGCATCCACGTCGCAGGGGTGTGATTTCTTTCAAAAAACAACATCATTGGATATTTATCCGGTGCATAATACGGCGCTAATACTTTTTTAATTTCCTCAGTGAAATAAAAGGTGGGTTCATAAGGTGAGGTTAAGATGTTCGTCTCAAAACCAATAACAGCTAAAGGAACTTTAAAAGTAGAGCATGGAGAATGTCTTTGTTCACAATTGCCAATTTGTTTTACTATTTGGCCATTTTCTTTTGCGATAAAACAATGTTCTAATGCGCAAGCTGCCAATGGAAAAATAAATGATACGATGGATAAAAAATTACGTAATTTCATGATAATTCCCTTACAGTTAAAATAAGCAAACTTAGGTTTACAAAGTGCTATTGCTGAATCGTGTAAATACAACAAGCTTTTTCGTTATTGAGAAAGCGAACACAAATTGATAGAATGTCATCTTTACAAAAAAAGTACGGCACATATTATACTCAAACCACTTTGCTTCCCGTAATAAGTACGGAACAAGCTTAGGCTAGGTGGCAAGAGAATGAAACCCCCAGGCGTGCAGCTTTGTATGCATGACTAGGGAGCTAGGGTGAGTGCGCGCAGCCAACAACGCCTAAACGCAAAGCGGGAAGAGGATTGCAAATGTTACGCTTTAAAAAGGCTAAAATATACTTTAGAGCTATGGCTCAGAGAATAACGTATCCTGCACTGCTTGCTATTGGCGTTTCGATTATTGTGAGTTTGATGGGTTTTTCCATTATAGGCCATACTAAGCTTGCAATTATGCTGGTTTCAGCGCTCGCCGTTAGCGCAGGCACGATAACACATTGCGCCTTAAATAAATATTTGAGATACAAAAAATCGCTCACATTGAAATCTCAGCATGAAGTCGACACTCAAATCAATGTTAAATTCAATGATCAAACCATACAAACTGCTTTATCGCATCATGGAAGCTTTGGTCTGCCCAGCGAATTAATTAAGCAAATTTTTGAGTTTCTTCCCATTGATAAAAGTTGGCATGTGCGACAAGTGAACAAGTCTTTTTTCCATTTTTGGGAATCTATTGCTCAAAATAAACTTACAAACTTGCCCCTAGTTCCTGCATTGAATACAGATCAAATGCTTAAAGGCTTAAATAAAAAACAACAAGATGAAATAAACCACTTAATAAAACACAAGGAAGCTAGTCGCGGTCACCGTTACCTTCCTAGCATTAGTAGAGAAGCTTTAAAGATCATTCTGCAAAAACTAATCTTTTTAAAAAATGAAACTAGCAATGCAGCTTGTCATGCTAAAGAGCTACACTTAAACCGTTTCAATGAAATTATTATCAGAAATAGAATTGCCGCAAGCGGCTTCCCTCATTTTTTTGAATGCGCCGACCTTGGCTTAACTCGGTTTCCGAGTGAAATTTTTAGCGATAACTCGCTGAAGGAATTTTGGTCAAAAGTGACTCATTTTGATCTTCGTTACAACCATCTCAGCACTTTGCCTGACACCATTGGGGCGTGCACAAATCTTCAATCGCTTAGTGTTTTTGAAAATGAGCTTACCGCTATACCCGAAGCCCTTATAAAATCCACAACTTTACAGAGCATTTGCATTACTGCAAATCGTTTTGTCTCATTACCTGATAATTTGGGTAAAATTATGCTTATCGATACTCCCTTTTGTGTACTAACCAAAGCGCAATGCCTGGGTGCACAGAAAGACGCATTTCCGATAATCAAAGCCTCCGTCATGACCGTTTAATCTCTTTTCAACCTTGGGTCTTGAACATAAGTGATGCGACATCTTAATTTTGGATTGACAAATACTACTTTCGTTGTTGAGAAAACGGACAAAAGTTGATAAAATGCTAGTCTTATAAATAATGTCTGCTCTGTCGACCTACGGGCAGATCCTTAGTCGCTCATAATGACTTGATATAAAGGTTATAAATGTTTAATTTTAAAAAGGCTAAAATATATTTTACAGCGATGGCTCAAAGAATGACATATCCTGCACTGCTGGCAACTGCTGTTGGCATGATTGTGGGTTTGAGTGGGTTTTTTATTTTAGGTTATTCTAAGCTTGCAATCCTTCTGGTTTCAACGCTTGCAATGGGTGCAGGCATCATAGCGCGATATGCTCTAATTAAGTATTTACACTACAAAAATGCGCTTACATTAAAATCTCAACATCAAACCTCTGAGCAAGAGCGCCTCATGTTAAATGAAAAAGCTTTGCTGGCATTAAAATCTCAACATCAAGCATCTTGGCAAGGGCCAGAACCTCTCGTGCTGTATGAAATCGACACTCGAGTCAATGTTCAATTCAATGATCAAACCATGATGTCAGCTTTAACACAGCATGGATATTTTAATCGACCGAGTGAATTAATTAAGCGAATTTTCGAGTTTCTCCCCGTTGATAAAAGTTGGCATATACGACAAGTGAGTAAGCCTTTTTTCTTTATTTGGGAATCTATTGCTCAAAATAAACTCAGAAGCTTGCCTATCGTTCCTAGCATCAATGTTGATCATCCATTTAATGTTTTACATGATAAACAACAAGATGAAATAAGCTACTTAATACTGAATAGGGAAAATATTCTCAATCAACATTCCAACAATGAAACATTAAGAGCCACTTTGAATATCATTCTTCAAAAGCTAAGCTTTTTAAAAAATAAAGCTAATGGGGCAGCTTATCATGCTAAAGAACTACATTTAAACCGCTTCAATGAAATTATTATCAGAAATCAAATTGCCGCAAAACAACAAAGTAAAATTATAAATCAATTTTTTGAATGTGCTGGCTTTCACTTGACTCGATTTCCAAGTGAAATTTTTAGTGATAGCACACTGCATGAATTTTGGTCAAAAGTGAGTTTTTTAGATCTTTATAACAACCAACTCACTACATTGCCTGACAGCATTGGAGTATGCACAAATCTTCAATGGCTCCGTGTTTATGATAACAAACTTAGCTCTTTGCCCAAAGCACTTATAGAATCCAAAACTTTAACCGACCTTTGCATTCTTGAAAATTGTTTTCTCACATTGCCTGAAAATTTGAAAGAAGATGTTATTACCAACAAGGGCCTTCATAAAATAAGCAAAGAGGCATGTCTGGCTTTACAGAAGCGCCTCGCAATAGCTGTTCAAATAGGAGCACAGCAAAACACCAAAAAGCGCTAAGTTTATCTTGAATTGCTTGCGCTTATCATATCAATTAGTTACTCTACGAGTTAACGAATAATATTACAAATTCAACTAACACCCAAAATACTGTTGTGGAGTATATATGCCGCGTATGACACGTGAAGAAGCCTTGGCGATTTTTGGTTTCAGCGAAATCCCCGATAATAAAACGATTCAGTCCATCTATAAGAAAAAGGCCATAGCCACACATCCCGATAAAACGGCCTATCCAGAGGGTGCCACACAAGAGCAAAAAGAAGTTTTGCGTAAAGAAAGAGAAGAAGCATTTAAAAAACTGGGTGAAGCCTATTCTATTTTAACGAACCCAGAAAAAAATGCCTTAAATAATGATTTTCAATTTAATGATGCTGAGGCGTTATTTAAGTCTTTTTTTAGCAGCTTTGGCTTTAAAGATTCAATGCCAAAAGAGAAGTATCAGTTAAACGTGGAAAAAAAATCTAAGAGAATCGGATGGAATGGTGCGACTTCCATGCACTTTTTTAATGATTTTGAAGGTTTGAAAAAAAGTGTCACAAACGCTGCTGAAGAATTGGGAAGAGAGCTAGAAAATAAAATATTTCATTATCCTTATATCGAGATTTTTCTTTCTACACTACCTGAAGAATTTATTACGCAATATGACACAAATCATTCTGAAAATTTGACAAAAGCTTTACTAAAAAATACCAAATTAGTTGAAATCAGCGCGCCACGATGGCTTTTTAGTGATGCCCAGCGAGCAAGCTTAGAGCAGCATATGAAACCGCAACGCGAAGCAAAAGCTAAAATAGATGCCATTGAAGCAGCCAAACAAAAAAAGAAAACTAATTTTGACAATGATCAAGCAAATCGCGCTATCTTTTGGTCAAGATTAACACAAGTTTTAGCGGCTGCATTCACTGGCTTTGCAGTTATTGGCAGTGGCGGGGCACTGACGCCTCTTATTATCATAAAAACGATTTTCTATTCGACAATGGCTGCCATATTTACATATGCAGTAACCAAGCTAATTTTTGTGGCAAGGGGGGTTTTTCTTAAAATGGCTGAAGAGGATTACAATGGCCGACTGGATAAAGTCACTGATCCTGCTGAAATTGAAGCGATGCAAGGCGGCGTAAAATCCATTAATAATTGGGAATATGCAAAAACTTATATCAAGCTGCCTGCTTATACCTGTTATAGGGCTCATTTGTATGGGTATAGTCAAGCCATGCAAGAGGAATCCGAAGTTGTGGCACAAATTAATAAGCTTAAAGCGCATTAATCAGCTCTTGCCATTGTATTAGCCCTCCCTGCAAGTATTTCACTCCAAAATTCTGATTAATCAGAATTTTGGTTGCTGCTATGCTTCTATTTCCAGACTTACAATAGACCACTATCATTTTATTTCGATCTAATTCTGCCAAACGCTGACTCAACTCGTTTAATGGTATTAATACACCGCCCAAGTTATATGCAGTAAATTCTTCAGGTGTCCTAACATCAAGCAAGAAAACAGCTTCTCCCTTATTTAATTCACGCCGCAGTTCATTCGCTGAAATACAATGATCAGATAAATTATCAGACTCATTGCAATTAGAATTAAACTTTGATGGTAGATTTATAGCTTGTTGATAAATACATAATTGACATTCTGGATTTTGTGTAAGTCGATATTCTTTAAATTGCATTTTTAAAATATCGACCATCAACAGTTTACCAACTAAAAGATCTGGTAACTGCAATATCCACTTGATAATTTCTGCTCCCTGCATCGCTCCTAATAAACCAGGCAAAACGCCTAAAACACCGCCCTCGCTACAATCTCTAAGCGCATCCATTGCTGAATCATAAGGAAACAAGCAACGAAAACAAGGGCCTTCTTCTCCTAAAAATACAGAACATTGCCCTTGAAATTGCGAAACGCTGGCGAAAACAAAAGGCTTTTTGATATTAAAGCAAGTATCATTCACTAAAAAACGTGTTGCAAAATTATCAGTGCAATCTGCAACAATGTCATATTGTTTTATCAATTCTTTTGCATTTTTTAAACGAAATTTTTCATCATAGGGGTCAATATGAATATGTGGGTTTAACGCCATTAATTGCTGCTTTGCTGCGATACATTTTTTAGATCCTATATGTTGATGTTGATATAAGATTTGTCTTTGTAAATTATGCAGCTCAACCACATCATCGTCAACAATACCAATTGTCCCTACGCCTGCTGCTGCTAAGTAATACAATAAAGAGGAACCTAATCCGCCTGCACCGATACATAATACGCGCGCATTTTTTAATTTTACTTGCCCTTTTAAGCCGATAGCCTCAAGTTTTAAATGCTGATCATATTGGATGGCTTCATTGGGCGTTAATGACATATTGATTCACCATGTTTAATAGCTGTTTTGCGCGTTCAATAGGATCCTGAGCTTGTGTAATGTCCGTAATCAAAGAAATGCCATCTATCTTTGTCTCCAAAACAGCAGGAAGTCTCGCAAGATTAATGCCGCCAATGGCTACCAAAGGATAATCTAAAGTACGCCGCCATCGCTTGAGTTGCGAAAGCCCTTGAGGGGCAAATGGCATTATTTTGCTTGTCGTGTGAAAAATCGGGCCACAAGCCATATAGGAAGGGTGTAGCGCATGCGCGCGTGCCACTTCATAATATGAGTGCGTGCTTATCCCCAAACGCAACCCCGCCTCTAAAATCCTTTGAATATCTGCGCTATTGATATCACTCTGCCCTAAATGCACACCATACGCGCCATGACGTATAGCTATTTGCCAATAATCATTAACAAATAGTTTTGCGCCATATTTGTTTGAAATTTCAATACTCTTTATAATCTCATGCTCTAATTCGCTTCCAGTTTTATTTTTTATTCTCAATTGAATTGTTTTTATTCCTGTGGATAATAGTTTTTGAACCCAAGTGAAATTATCCACGACAGGATAAAGACCTAACTTCTCATTATTGAGATCTGCAAATGCTTTCGGTAATGTATGAAGTGGCTGAGAACTCAGGTAGGGCAAATAAGCTTGGCTTTCTGGCCACCCGCCTTGTTTAATGTTCGAAGCATTTTCTTTTTCAGCCAAATCTATTCCCTGATTTACATACATTTTGGCAATCACAATAGCATCTTTGATATCATAGCCCAATGCTAAATATGTAGCTATCGCAGCAGAAAATACTTTGCCTGTTTCAGGATAATTTTTATTAGAATATCGATGATTTGCAAGCCAAAAAGATTCTGCGCCATTTGTCCAATAATCTTGGTTTAAAATGTCATAATTAAAATGATCTCCTTTAATTAATACACTTTTAACACCTAATGATAAGATCTCCTCTGCCGCTTTCTCAATATCTTGATAAGTATTTAAACGCTTCTTTAATAATTGCTCGGTTTCTGGGATACTAAGCGTAACAACGGATCCGACGCACCCACGGGGATCGGATCCTGCTGTTGTCCAAACGTTTGGCGTCATATTATACTCCTTGGTGCCAAAATGGGGTATCTAATAACGAGGTACTTGGGTATGCCATATTTCTTTGAGGCATCATCCCTGCTTCAAAGGCGGCTCTTCCTGCAATCACGGCATCACGAAAGGCACTTGCCATTTGAACAGGATGATTCGCTAAAGAAATTGCTGAATTGAGCAAGATGCCATCAAATCCTAATTCCATTGCCTGTATGGCATGTGAAGGTTTACCAATCCCAGCATCAATAATCAGCGTCATTTCAGGTAATCTAACCCGAAGCATTTCTAAAGCATCCGGATTACGAAGCCCTTTGCCTGAACCAATAGGCGCAGCCCATGGCATCAAGATTTTACAACCGCAATCGATTAAACGCTGACATAACACAAGATCTTCGGTGCAATAAGGAAACACTTCAAACCCATCTTGACATAATATTTTTGCTGCTTTTACTAATTCAAAAGGATCGGGTGCAAGATTATAATCATCACCAATGACTTCGAGTTTAATCCAGTGAGTTTCAAATAATTCTCGAGCCATTTGAGCCGTTACTATTGCATCTTTCGCATTATGACAACCTGCTGTATTGGGTAAAAGATCACAGTTTAATTCTTTAATTGAATCCCAAAAAACATCGCCTCCTTTTTGCCGCGGGGCTTGTCGTTTTAAGGAAACCGTAACCACTTCCGCTTTTGCTGCCAAGATTGCTTTTATCATTATATCGAATGAAGGATATTGTGCTGTTCCTATCAATAATCTGCTAGATAATACTTTTTCTGCCAATTTCCACATAATTACCCGCCTTGCATAGGAATAATAATGTCAATAATGTCACCTTCACACAAAAAAGTGGTTGTATAATGTATTCGCGGAACAAAACTACGATTTAATGCAACCGAATAACACCCCATGACAACGCCATTTTGCTCAAGCACTTTTGCTAAGCTATCGCCTTTTTCAACTTCAATCACAGCATCATTTATTTGAATATGCATCACGCTGCTTTCTCCCATAATTGTGGATAGCAAACATTTGATATTCCATCTTGAAGCCATATAATAATCTCATTTGCTAAGGTGGGTGCAATTAAAAAACCATGACGATAAAGCCCATTGACGGCAATTAAACCTTTAGAATACCTGATTTTAGGAAGGTTATCCTTCAAAGTTGGGCGACAATGTGCCTGTGTTTTAATAATTCTTGCTTCTGCAAAACCACGATGAACACAATACGCAGCCGTTAATAATTCTAATGTTGAGCGCACTGAAATTGGGGAAAGATCATCAGATTCAATTTCACTTGCGCCTATTAAGTAAATTTGATTTAGCCTTGGCGCAATATATAAACCATACCGAGGGTGTAAAAACCGGACTGTTCTAGTAATAAAGATTTCAGGGGCATGTAACCAAATTATTTCACCCCGTACACTGCGCAAATTCTTAAATGTTGACATTGCCCCAAGCCCGCGACAATCAAATACCATATCAAATGTATGTGTGCTATCTTTTAAACATATTTTATGTGGTTTTACATCATAAATATGTGAATTTTTAATAAACGTTATTCTTTTTTCAAAATAATTTTCTAATGCTTTCAACAGCGTTTGATTATCTATCCGCGCCTCACTCGGAAAGTAATAACCATGCTGAAATGACAATAAAGCTGGCTCGATTTCATTTATTTGCGCTTGATTTAGTGGACGGTAAATATTTTTATATTGAACTTTAGTATCAATCAATTGAATAAAGCGAGACAACTCAGTCCGATCACGTGGATGGGCTAAAACTAAAGTACCATTTTGTTGAAAATAAATTTGATTATTATTTAATTGCGCAAGAATATTCGGCCAATGTTGACAGATTGCTTGCGTTCCTAGTTGAAAAATAATGAATTCACTTTTTTCTAATTCACTTATGGGCGTCAGTAACCCTGCCGCCGTCATACTGCAATTATTGGCTTGGCTCTTATCAAATAAAGTAACGTCCCATCCCTTATTGAACAGCGATAGAGCCAGTAGCCTACCCATGATTCCTGCACCAGCGATACCTGCCTTCATGCTTTCAATATACTTATGCTAAACAATGAGCAATCGGTTCAACTTCTGAATACGGTATGCTAGGCAAATACGCATTAGTGTAGATTTGCTTAACATCAAAAGTCTTTTCAACAATTCCCAAATGTTTTGTATAACTCTCCACCTTTTTCCAATCATCTTCCACATTTTTTAGATTGCGAGAAAAAAAAGGTAATGTCCTGTAAAATATTTTTTTATAGAGAGGATTTCTTAATTGTGGTTTCCCCTGGCATAACAATTCAAATGCTTCCTCGGGATGTTCGGTTGTAAACGCACTTCCTCGTAACGTTGCTCGCATAAACTTATGCATTAATTCAGGGTTTTCTTGAATAATCTTTTCATGAGAAATAAATTGTATCGAGCAAAAACAACAGCATCCTAAGCCTGCCAATTGATCAAGCCGCAACATTATTGTTTCACCAGCGACTTCTTCTAATTCAACTTGCTGGAAATTAATAAAGCCAATGCCAGTGTCAATAATGCCTCGTTGAATGGCGTCTGTCACATTCATTCCTACACGAACAGTTTCAAAGCTACTCAGCGCAATTCCTGCAAGTTTGGCAAGATCTTCTATCATTAATTTGCCAAATTCACCGATATAGCCAACACGTTTTCCCACAATATCTTGAAAGGTACGGATCCCACTGGATTTTAGGGCAATAAGGCCCGTCGGTGGCTCATCTAACAAAGTACCAATGGAAATAACTGGAAATCCTTTGGCACGTGCAGCCACGGTGTGGATCATCGCTTTTAAGCCTATATCAACACTACCTAAACCCACAATTTCAGTGACGTCACTGGGATCGGTTGTTTCTAAAATAGCGAGCTTGATACCTTCTTCGGCATAATAGTCTTGCGATTTTGCCGCAAAAATCGGGGTATGATAAGGATTGGCATACCAATTGAGTAACAAGGTTACCCTGGTTTTTTGTGCCTTTGTCTTTGCTTCTGCGGTTTTTGAATGTTCGATATTATCCATTGTATGCTCCCAGCTTATTTTTATTTAGCTAGGAGCACAAAAAATGAGATAACGAAAAATCGTGAGACGATTTCATCATTTATCCACATTCCCTATCGCAGGTCCTAGCCTGATCAGGTTCAAAGGGACTCTCTCAGCCTTGCGGCACCCCTAGTGAATTTAATTTAGAATCACAATTTTAATTGAATTGAAATCGCTGTCAATGGATTTTATGCTTTTTTTTTAAAACGTCTAAAACACCTCATTTCTTTAATAGCTTCGCTTTGCCTTGGGACATTCAAATTTAATACACAGGTTTGATGCTTTCTCTCCATAGGGTTCATTATCACGACCTGCAACTATATTTGCTGTTTTAAAACCAAACAGCATTGCTTTGGCAATAGGCCCAGTGAATGTATGATGTTGTATAAAATGACTTGCTTGAGATGGCATTAATTTGGGATTGGATACACGATTTGTTTTAAAAGTCTGGTAAAGTGCAACGCCTGCATGAACAACAAACCCGGCACTTAAAATAAACGCCAGACTTGCCGTGGGCATAACAAATAATGAAGTCGACACAACCAAGGCGCTAGCTATTAGTGATTTAGAATTAAGAAAATAACGTCCAAGCCCGGCTAAAGGCCCCACCACACCTATACCCAGCGCGAAGCGCAAAAAAGCAATAACACGATGGAAAGATAACGGTGATTGTTTTGATTGCTGATCTTCTTGATGCGCTTGGGGCACTTGAAATGCTTCCGGTTCTTGAAACCGAGATTCTTTAGGATCTTGAGGCACTTGAGATTCTTTTGTAGGCTGCAAATATTCTGTTGGTAATGTATTAAGGCCGAACTTGTTTAAATCAACTTGGGAAATTTTGTGCCATTGATCCTTTAAGGCCTCGTTTTCTTGTCGGGCTTGTTTAAAAAAATCATCAGTTTTCTCGTTTAATTCTTTTTCATTCTGCTTGTGTTGCTCTATTATTTGCTCCAGCGATAAAGGAGCGGTATTTCTTTTAACTTCGGCTTGTAACTGTTTTGATTCTTCCCCTGCTCGCCTAAGATCCTCATATACTTTATCTCGCTTGGACTTATTAGCTTGATATTCCCGAAAATTTTCATAAAAGGATGTCTTCGTTTTTTCCGCTTCTTCTTCTGCCATCGCTTCAGATTTTGCAATTTGTTCTCTTAATAATTTGTCATAATCAAGCATGTCTGTTTCCTGTAAAAAATTACTTAATTTAAAAACTAGAATTCTAACCTAATAAAGAAACGGTTTACAACAATACAATTTAAAAATGTTAGCATGCAAACTCATGCGTTTGAAGTGCTTTTTTGTTTATTTGTAGAATTAGACTGGTAACTTTGCGTTGGCGCTTGATTATGGTCATACGTAAAAGTAGATTCATTCTCTTTTTCATTTTTCTTTTGCAAAGCAAAATTAGGACAATAATTATTTACATCAAGGTTAACGCGAGGGCTATGTGCCCTTGAAGAATTACTCGAATTTTGATTATTTAAAAGTAAATTCTTTTCACTATTTAAAATAGGATCGTAGTTAATTTTGAGTTTTGCTAATGCAGAGACTAAAAATCTCTCATCCTGAGATTCACTTACTCCAACACCAATATCGTCATTTTCATCACTTATTAATGTATTATCGCCTTCTGAAACATTATTATTATCATAAGTTAATAAAAAGCTTTTGAGTAGATCGGCTGCTTCAGGGATCACTCTATTCAAATTTTCAAGTCTACAGCTTAGAGAAATTATTTCTTCAAGCGCAGCCTTTAAAGCCAATAGATTCTTAATCGCTTTCTTATTACTTTTATCACTAGCGCTAAGGTTGCTTACAATTTCGTGAGTTGAGATTATTATATCAAATTGGTTTAGAAAACACTTTAGTTTATATTTTGTAACCGCTAATTTACAAGAATCAGCATAAACGTTCTTTTGTATACCTTCTAATTGAATGATAGGGTTGTATGATTGAAGCGCAGTATCAAATTCACTAATCAACGCTTGTATTGCCCCGGTTTCATTTAATAATTCAAATAACTCCCGCTTTTTAGATCTCACTGATTTGATGGTATTTCTTTGATTTTTATCTAGTGTCGCTTCAATGAATATTTCAATAATAAGATTTTTTACAAACTTGTTCTTCCAGTAATCTAAAGTATCGCTGCTCTTTAACCGCAGAATATGTTTGCGGTAAATAGGCAGCAGAAAATAAATCACTTCTTGAGGGATTTTCAAAAAATAGGCTTTTATCATGGGCGCTTTGCTTTTAATGTCATCCCAGGCAAATAGATCATTAATCTCATAGTTAGCACAAGGATATTCGTATTTTTCATAAATGCTTTTTGTTAATTTTGCAACAAGTTTTCTCAGGGGGTTAAAATTGCCAATCTTTTTTTCATCATTTCGTTTAATAAAATATTTGCTTAACAATTCTCCGCCAAAAGCAATGAATTGTTGGTTATTAAGCATTTCTTCAAAAAAACTGATGATATGGTTGCTGCAACTTTGGGAAACA
The DNA here is from genome assembly GCA_018242045.1 of Pseudomonadota bacterium. GTDB lineage: Bacteria > Pseudomonadota > Gammaproteobacteria > Berkiellales > Berkiellaceae > Berkiella. The sequence goes on from JAFECR010000013.1 coordinate 27,875, forward strand.
GCATCATTAAAAATATTTAATATTGCATCCTCTATTTGAGGTTCAATCTCCATTTCAGTATTTTTGTGCTGTAATTTTGAACTTACTGTTTGATATAAATTATCAGTGCAAGATTCTTTGAGCAATATCGTTGTTTGAATTTCTTGCTCCAAGATTAAACTATTTTCTATAACCATTGTTAAATCTTTGCTTAAAATCAGCCTATCTGCCGCTTCATTAAGGGTTAACAATTGTTTACATTCTTTAGACTCAGGCGCATAACCACATAGTTTAAAATAATAACGCAAAGGCTCAACATACTTCTTGATGGCAACACATTCGATTACGAGTTTATGCTTCTTTTGCTGCCACGCAATCTCGGCGGATATGATACTTTTGGCATTTTCTTTCAACGCAGAAATTTGATTAAGCAATGTTAACAAGGTGTTTGGACCATGATTCATTTGAAATATCCTTAAACTTACAGCAATTAAAAAGGGTGAGCTTTATATTTGTTAGCTTGCTAAGCTATAGCATAGGTATTATTTGGGTATTGTTGATAAACAAAAGTAGTCAATCTACGCATTGTTCAAAAATTTGTCCTCGCATTAATCTTGCTTAATGGTTGACAGCATCGTTCGAGGTCGCAATATACAAGATTCAGACTGGCGCGAGTATACCACAATTTAAAAGATTTAAACTGAAGTAATTTAACCCTTTATTTAGGTATTTCATTCTCAAAGTTAATTATGCTAACCTTTGGACCATTAAAATTGTAAAAAATATACCAATTAGAAATTTAATCAATGGTTTGAACAATTTTTAGAGGTAAATATGTCTACTCATGGAGCATCGATTTAAGAGATTACGAGACTCTGCGATGAATTTATTGCAGCAAATAAAATTCATGATCTAGAATCCGAGGTAAAACAAGAAGTTGCTGATCCTGCGTTACTATCACATCCCTTTGAATCAATTGTTGAAATTATAAACATCAAATTCCCTCATGCTAGTCTGCGACGAAGCAATCCAGA
>JAFECR010000013.1:28905-59253 GCA_018242045.1 Pseudomonadota bacterium
AAATTCATAGTAGAACGAGTATATTTGGCACTTTGCTTTAACTATTTAGTTTAGACAAATTTAAATGGATATTTTTTCTGTATCATTTTGCAATGCTGCTGGATCTTTGCTCAAAATAACGCAAAGATCAGGGGTTAATAATAATCTTAGTGCCTACCTTAACATGTTGATATATTTCTTCAATTTCTTCATTGCTTAAAGCAATACATCCTAAGGTCCAATCTTTGATGCGGTGTTTTTTACCTAAATGGGCAAACGGTTTTGCAAGACCATGGATCATAATATCACTGCCTAAAGACACATTTTTTCCGTTTTTTGAACGCATTTTATCAGCTTGGGAAGGATAAGAAATTTTTAAAGCGCGATAAAATTTGCTATTTTGATTTTTCGCACTGACATAGTATATCCCTTCTGGCGTCTTGCCATCCCCTTGTTGTGTTTTATGTCCTATTGGGGAAAAACCTAATGCTATTTTATAACTTTTGATTGGAATATTTTTATGAAAAACAGTTAACTTGCGGGCAGCCTTTTGTACAATAATTAAATCAATATTGTGTTGAATAGCGATCGATTCATCAAACAAAGGATCGATAATGCGAGATGTTTCTTTATTCAGTGCATGTTGCAAAAAGTAAAATGTCACCGCGCTTAGTAATAACAATATTGCTACAACAAATAAATTTTTAAGCTTCATTAGAAGATCCAGGGTTTTAATTAAATATTTTATAGGTCTTAATTAAATTTTGATAGAGATGATTTATATTTGTGTTAATTTTCTAACTGTTAGGGTTGAAAGTAATAACAGGCAAAATTTCTATTTTTTTTCTATATAATCTGATATTTCTGCCGCTCAAGGACGAACAAAATGGCTGATAAGCAAATTGTTATTCTCTTTAATGGTACCAGCAACGATGACAAAGATGTTGCTATCACGAATATTGTTAAGCTTCGAGATGGATTCGTGCAAGATGATGATCAATGGATTATTTATCATGATGGTATTGGGAATGATCAACAATGGATAACGCCTTTAACTCGTCTTGTTTCTCAATTTACCGGTTGGGGCGGTGGTTGGATCATGAACGATGTATATAAATCATTCTTAAATAATATTAAAAATAAAATCGCAAGCGGTATAATACAAGCTGAAGATACACTTCATATTTCAGTAAGTGGCTTTAGTCGAGGCGCTGCCTTGGCGCGTCATTTTGCAATAGAATATATCAATAAAAAGTGCCAACTTGATATTGAAAAGCAATTTAAGCTTAAACTTTTGGTTAAAATAACAGCAGAATATCTCTTTGACACAGTTCCTTCCTTTGGCATTCCGATAAACCTTTGGTTACTACAAAAAATGGGGATCAATAACCAACAGATCGATCTTGGTTGGAATTTTAATATTCCTACTGGGGTTAAAGTTTATCATATCGTCGCAACAGATGAACACCGAAATGGATTTAGTCCCTGTTTAATCGATATGAAAGATGGCGAAGATTGGCATGAAATCTGGATGGATGGCGATCATTCTGATATTGGAGGTGGCCACACCAAAAAATATCCCAATGAAATTCTTAGTGATGAAAATCCATTACGATATATGGTGAAATGTTGTCAAAAAAACAACTTACGGTTTAAAGAAAATTTCATAACCACACTTTTTAGCAAAGAATCTAATTTAGGAGCAATCCACCCTTCTTTGCATCTCATGTTACCCCCCACACAACGTGGTCCAAGACAAATATATGTTAAAAAGCAAGGCGTGCGTTCCCAAATACTACCTACGATTGCGCATAGCGTAATTGCCAGAATGGAGCAAAACAAAGCATATCGACCAGAAGCAATTAAAAACCTTGAAAAGTTCTATGTATTAAATGCATCCGGAGAAAAAAGTGAATATTTAACACAAGCACTTTGGGAAATGCTAGAAAATCCTTCTATAAATATGAATGCTAAATTTAGTACACAACAAAATACTCAACAAATGCACGCTGAGGAAGAAACTAAAGCGAATCCAGCATTATCAGAGGTTGTATGAAGGCGCGGGATCCATCTGATTTTTAGATGCCGTGAACAAGTCACGGCACGTAGGAATGGAGCCTTTGTTATTTTCTTTTTTTCCCTCGATTTGCATTTTGATTTCTATTAGTAATTTGCTCATTTTTATTCATAGAAGATTTTTCTTTCCTCGAACTTAGAAAAGTTGATGAGCTATTATCTACTCGTTGAGCTTGTAATGAAAACATACTCCAAGAAGGCATATATCCAGCCACAAAATTATAAATTCCTTGCCCCGCTGCCACAGGCGATGGAATACTTGGCAATAAGGAATATAGATAAGAAATTGTACTTTGCCCACTAGACGCCTGTGCTTGAGGTACTTGTGTAGAATGAAGCTCAGGCGCTGAAGTAGGAGAAGCGTTGGAAGCTTGAGTTATTAGAGGCTTTGGAACATCTTCAGGATCTTGAACATTTTCAGGCACTTCATGTGTTTGCGCACTCCAATAAACCTCTGAGGTATCGCTTGATTCATTCCTGCGACTGTAATCCTGCAAAATTTTTTGAGCAACAGGACTATCTAATTTAAATTCTTCATCCTCAGAAATAGACTCAACATCTATTTCCATTTCCTCAAATTGAGTAGCTTTTGGTTTAAAATCACAATTTGAATGCTTAAGTTCAGCGTAGAAAAAATGAATATAATTACGGACCGGATACATTTGTATTCGAGAACCATAATGATCATAAAATATATCATCTATGGTGAAATCATGTAGTGGTAATTTTAAATTTTGACGCAACAATATACTGGCTATAAAATACGCTGCCTTTACAAAAAATTTATTTGGTCTTAAATTATATTTTACATTATTTACCATTTGATCTGTTTTTCTTAGCTTATCATAAAACCACGATTGAAATTGGGGATCCTTTAGCAGGGTATTCAAATCTGGATTAATATATTTTAATATATCGTGTTTCAATAGCGTTTTTATACTTTGTTCACCTTGCCCTCGATATAAAAGCTTAAGCATCTCTGATGTAATTTTTCCCTTATGTGTTACTTGTGATAAATAACGCGCCATTTTACTTAACACCCGATCTTGCAAGAGTTTAGTCTCAATTTTACTATCAAACGCATGAATATGGCGTATCATTCTAAATAATAAAACAGGGTTTTGTTGACACGTCTTAACTTGATCATTCACAAAAGCCAATACATTTGACGCTAAGTGTTTTAATGCAACACCCGTTGGGTCCAATATGTTTTTGTCTTTGTCCATCAATAAGCAATCTACCCCCAAACCACAAAGGGATTTTAAATATCCGCCTAAATCCAGCATAAGTGGACCAATACAATTAATGTCAACAGCATAGTTCTGATATTTAAAGTTAATTTGATTTAAAGTAAATGCATTTTTGTTGGCTGATTCAAATATATTATTGATAACGGCTAATGGCGCATCAGTAATGAATTCCAAATCATTTAGGGTATAGTTGTTATCTGGTTTGTTTTTCGAATAATAATACAGCTTAGGGCCATTGCCCATAAAATAAACTTCATAGCCTTTCTCAGAAATTTTATACATTATCTCAGATGCTGTCTTGGTAAATTCATTACTTTTACTTGAATTTAATTTAAGTCCTTGAAAATTATGGGTAAGTTCTTTCACTGTGTCGATATGGCTTGAGTTATCAATCAGTTTTTCTAATCCTGCAAGATACAAACATTGATTCAATGTATCAACGACTGAATCTTTTTTATTAAATTTTTGAATACAATCTCTATATAACGCAAGAACCTTTTCATCAATCGTTTTAGAAAAAACCATAAGTTTAAAATACTGCAGATGCAATTCTACATTAGCTGGAAATTTCTCAATGCCCTTTTTATATGTATTTTCAGCATTGTTCAGTTGATTAGCATTAATATAAAGCATGGCAAGTTCACAGTATGCAGGTGCATAGTTATAAAGCCACCCTGATATCATATGCTTCTCAAACAAATCAATTGCTGAAATTTCATCAATACTACGCATCTTGAATTTAACATGCTCAAATTCATATCGTTTTTTAAACCAATATGCTTTCCTTATTTTTTTAAAAAGAACTTCAACCTCATCAAAAGCACTCTCTTTTTCCACCAAAAGTTTATAACGAATAAGGCATAAGATAACGGCGCGATGTTCGGGATAATACTTTGTTAGAACGTCAAGACACCTTTTTGCACGCTCCAGGTCATTTAGCTTATAATGCAAATAAAACATGGTTTTCAATAATTCTCTATCCATAGGCTTTATGCTTAGGTGCATATTTCCTAAATTCAGAGCTTCCTCATATTGTTCAAACTCAGATAATACTAATATTTTTAAACAAATCCTCTTGATATTATTAGGATTTTGTTTTTCACTCTGTTCTAAAAACTTAAGCGCTAATACATTGTCTGACTCTTTATAAGCAATTTCAGCAAGTGAAGTTACTGCATGATAATCATTATGGAACTCTTTTAAGATTTTATTATAAACTTCTTTTGCCGCATCATACTGTTCTGTACAGATGTAACAATACCCAAGTTGTCGTAAAGCAAAAATATTGAGGGGGTCTTCCTTCAAAATTTCTTGTAATTGGCTTTGAGCAGGTTGCCAATTTCTTAATCCAGCATTAAGATCTACCAAGGTTAATATTTCAAAGGCTGTTAATCCATAAAAATTCTTTTTAATAAGATTAATGTTATCTTCAGCTGAGCTATGATCATTTTTATATAAAAAATACTTTGCTGCGAAATGAAAAGTTGTTCTTGACTTTGGATATAATGTTTGAAGTTTACTTAAAATGTTTCCAGCTAATGTGCCTTGATCTTGCTCTATAAATTCCTTACCCATTTTAAACAAATCAATTTCATTTAAGCTATGAGATGCTTCATAAGATGAAAGAGATGAATTACTTGAATTTAAATGGCGATTGGCATTATTAATTAAATTTTTAACATTGGGATCTATCGGGTCAAGTTGCAAAGCGCTAGTGCCATATTCTATAGCTTTGGTATATTCTCGACAATCTAAGTAATAGTATCCTACACTCAACAACACTTGAATTTGTTTAGGATGACGTTTTAAAGCTTCGTCAATCACACACTTAATCTTTTCGTTACTAAAGGGTTTATTTTGTTTAATTGCTCTTGTAAAAAATCTAATCATAGAGATATAACTATCAGGATGATAACTTAAGCTCAAGATTGCCATATTAAGAATATCATAAGCATCTTCAAATTTTCCCTCTTGTTCAAAAACGTTTGCATGCGAAGCTGCAAAATCTTTCCAATAATTTGGATTTTTACTATAATTTATAAAGTGTTTATGTGCTAAGCTAAATTTATTCGCTCTCGTCAAACATTCTCCCAAAGCAACGATAACCTCTGCGTTATCAGGAGATTCTTGTAATAAATTAGATACTAATTTCTCAGCCGTTGTAACAGCACCTACTTCCATGTGTACATAAGCAAGCTTTAATTTAGTTTTTACGATGTCTGGATGAGCTTCGACAAATTTAGTAAGAAGGAATATTACTTGATGAAACTTACCTTCGCGTTCTAAAACAGTAGCCAACATTAAGACGATGGTATCATCACCAGGACATGCTTTATGACCTTGCCATAATATTTTCTTTTCTTTTTTCTTATCCTGAAAACGATATGCCCAAGCAAGGCCCGTGTATAAGCGAGTATAATTAGGATGTATTTCTATTAATTCAAGAAAAATAGGAATGCTCTCATCAATATAGCCATATTCTACACACATATTTGCAAAATGTGCCCATGATGCACAATCTTGTTTATCGGGGTCATATTCGAGAAATTTATTATAGCATTTAAACCAAACTTCATAGGGAAAGTTTTGTGCTAAATCATGCAAGCAGCCACGTATAGCATTTATATTTTGCTTAGTATTTATTAAAAGCTCATCAAATTTCTTTAGTTTATCTTTATTTTCTGCCGCAGAAAAATTTACATGTGCGTCATGGGGGTTATTCTCGAGATAGCTCTGAACGTAAACATCAAATTTAGGATTATTTAATTTATGCTTTAATATTAAATTAAATACTTTTTTACTGTGAACAGGTTTTAACTTTTTATTAATCAATGATAATAGATTTTCGATCGCTTTACTACGATACTGTTCATATATTTGAGCATCTCCTTGGTAATTAAACAAAGCATCGGTATACACTACCTTAAAACTGTCAGCTTCTTTAATCTCGGGCGTAACGAGACGATTAACCAATTTATCAATATTGTCATATTCATTAAAATTACTATAAACTTGAAGCAAACCTTTTGAAAGCTGTAGGTTCTCAAAATAGTTTGGCATATTGGTAATCGCTTTTTCAGCTTGAACACTTTGCCTAAAGTCAACGTGCATGTAGGCTATTTCCACTGCAATTTCAGGCTTAAGCCTTTCCTCTGCAGTAATTTGATTATATACAAGCACCGCTGCTTCTTTGTATCGTAATTTACAATTACATTTCAGTTTCTTTTGCAAAACATCTATGTCTCTTTTAAGGTCATTCGCTTTATCTAAAACAGTCAAAGCTTCCTTATATCGCTTATTATTAATCAATATATTTGCATGTATTTTTATAGCCCCTATCTTTTTAAGCGCTTTTTCAGGCAATCTCTCTATAATTTCAATTGCAGCAGAATTTCCAAGCGCGTCCTCAATTCTTGCCAACGCTAATTGTGCATTAGGATGTTTTTGTTGAGTTGAAGTAAGTGCCTTGAATTTATTTTTAGCCTCAGTGTACTGGTGTAAACTAATATCGTCCCAAATTTCTTGACGTTTAATTTTTTCTAGTATTTTCTTGCTACTTTGTTCTCTTTTTTCTGCTGCAGATAACTTAGCGTATAGCGATTTAGCTTCGTTAGTACGCTTTTTTGTAATTGCCTGATTAATTTTACCAAGTTTGTTAAAAAGCGTCGTATTTTGTTGCGATGTGTTTGATTTTCTAGGTCCTTTAGATGACATGTTGATTCCCTTAAATTACTTTGGTGGTTTTATAATGCTTTGATTTTCTTGGTTAGAAATTTCTACAGCTTCTGATGAGCTTAACGGCGATTTTGTTGCTTGTTCTTTCCAAATAAGTGCCATTCTTTTTGCTTTTGCCGTTGCTAATAATTTATCAGCCGCTAGACTAACGAATTGGGAAATAATTTTTTCTTCTTTCACCAATTTACTTTTCAACTTATTTTCTGCCCTTTTTAGATTGTGTTGAATAATAGGATCATTATTACATTTATCAATGTAGGTTTTAAGTAATTGCGGATTAGCTTGATAAAAGGTAGATAGTGCAAAATTAAAATTGTTCGGGTTGCCTTTTGGCCCACCGAGCAAGGTGTCACGATATTGATCACGCAGTTCTTGATTTTTGACAAGTTCAGTAATTCTTATTTGTTTTGGCAGTGGGATTTTATCTTTTTCTTTAAGAAATTGTAAAAATTGCAAAAGATAGAATTCAAGCCCAGCTGTAATAGCGGCTTGTGTTAATAAATTATGATTATTTAGCATTTTAATCTCGCGTGATTGAATATCTGTAGGTACAGTTGCTAAATAGTTAATCGTATAATACATTGGGGCACTTTTCTCCTTAAAGACGTTTTCACCCTTTTCTTTATATTCACGATATGCCAAGGAAATATATTTTTCTTCAACTGAAGCCAATTTATAATTTTTATTAGCTAAAATCTTATACCTTAAAGCACGCCAATCATGCAATATCGATTTTTTGTCGCAACCGTAAAATATATGTTCCGTCATAGCATCTATCACGTTATTTAAAGAAATTTGTCCTGCAGGCAAATAATGTCCAGTATTGTACAACTTTTGATCAACAGGGTTTCCTTTGTCTGTAATGTGTAATTTAACTTGATTCTCCATGCCTAATTTTTTTGCTCTTTTATACCAATCTAACGTGACTTTAAGATTCACATTGTTATCATCCATGTTATGAAGCAATAATACATCTGCTGTAATTTTATCAATATCGTGCACAGGATCAAGATAAGCTTGTGCATTGATAGCAAGCGGTGAATTTCCTCTTGAACCTACAATTGGCATATTACTATTTCTTAACATTTCAATAGAAATTGCACCATCAAAACTAATCACCCTATCCCAGGTATCAGGATATTTTTCTACTTGTTTTATTGCCGTTCTACCACCAAAACTCGCCCCAAATAAGCAAAATGGAATATTTGAAGGCAATTTCAGTTCTGCATCGATTTGGTCTGGATGAAATTTTAAAGTTTGGAATAAATGATTAATACTGGCTTGGAGCTTTTCTTCTAAGTCTTTGGGTAACTCAAATTGATAATGCGATTCCAGCAAATCTGGTAAATTTAAAGTAATAACGGCAATGTCCTTATTTAGAAGCGCTTTATGCAAATCCGTTAGCACGCCTGGTGCAAATGCTTTTTCTTTTCTATCTTCCTTCCTATTGCCACCATACACTTCAACAAGTACCGCTTTGGCAAGACCTTTAGGGAGATATATATTATAACCAATGGGTGTGCTATCAGCTAAATTAAGCGCTTTGCCAACCTTATAGGGAGGATTTGTTGAGTATGAAAAACCTTCATCGTAACCTTGTTGGTTATATATAATTTCTTTAATATTAAGCGGTTGTGTTTTTGCTATTGGTTCTTCTTCCATTTCGTCTGAAAATATCATTTTCGTATAGTTTTCTAAGTTTTCCTCGTGTAAATACGCAAGCGCATTATTCAGTTTCTCTTCAATAACATCAGGATCGTTATTTTTATTTTTGTGAAGTTCAACCACTTTCAATTTGTCCTGTATATTTTTTATGACATTAGCTAAAGCCAGTGGCATTTGCGCTTTTTGATGCTCTAAGCTTTGCGAAAGAGATAACAACTTGTCATCTACTAAGAATGGGGTTAATTCCATATTATTTAATTTTAATACTGGAGAAGATTTTGTTTTAAAAAGAGATTGCAACTTACTACTTTGCCAATTTTTAAGAATAAATTCGACTATGTGGTTGTAAGCTAATGAATTTGCATTATCACTATAAAATAAAACCCGCTTAAAAATATCGAATCTTTTATCATAAGATAAAGCATCACTATTTGCTAGTTTCCCAAGATCATGTAAAAGTGATTTAACATAGGCAGAATACCTATTTTTAATAAGCATTTTTTCTAATCGTGATTCAAAATGATAGGGAAGCTCGTTTTCAAGTTGTTTTATATCCTTATCAAGCGTATTAATCAGCGCTTGTTCTTGATCTTTTAAAAAATTTTCTACTTGTGTTGTCATCCAAGCGGGCTTGGGCGTTGTTTGTAGTAAAGCAAACAATAACTCTGCTTTACTGATACCTTTGCTCGCATTGCGCGTATTACCCCATGCCATTATACAAGCACCCATTATGTTGGACACCTGAAGTTTTGTAAAAATATTTGGTTGCTCAATCAATTTTGTTAAGTATTTTTTTCTAATTTCTACGTTAATATCGGAACCTAATATTTTGTATAATGTTTTTAAGCCGGGTTCAGCATAAATCTTATCAAATGATTTTTCAAAAGTATTAATTATCATTTCTTCAAAAATTTTATTTACCTTAAAGGGAGGCATATATTGTGTAAAAAAAGTTAAGGCTAAAGGAACAGCTTCATTGTTATAAAACAATCTATAGCTTTCCCATAGCTTATTTACTACATCGTTAGGTAAAGGCGGTAATGGTTGTTGTTCTAATATGGCTGCAAATTGCTTCTCCATTTCTTGGCGGGGTTGCATTTTTTTGGGATAAGATCCAGTAGTCACGAAAACTCCAGGCTTTCGAGGTGTATTATAAATAGACCAGAAATTAATTAAGGAAGTTCAAACTGTGTATATACTATTTTTCAGGGAAATCCAGAATAGGAGCAAAAAGCCTTACAATGGCTTTGAATGAATTTTAGAAGTGCACAATTTTCCCTCTTCCAAAGATTGGCACAATTCCCATGCTTTCTTACCATAAGGTTCATTGTCTTTGCCGGCAAAACGATTAGCATATCGAAACCCAAATAACATCGCCTTGGGTATAGGTTTGTTACCTTCGCTTTCAATTAATTTAATGGCTTTTTTTGTTGTTTTGGGGCTATCAATCCTTGGGCTATTAATAGGCAAGAAAAATGTTTGATAAAGCGACATGGCTGCGTGACACATTATTCCAAAACAAATGGGAAACCATGCTGAAGTTGGCAATAAAATCAAAGCAATTCCAGTAGCGACTCCTGCTAAAATGATTGCTTTTAAATTAAGCATGTATTTAAATAATCCCGCGATAGGGCCAACGACGCCAATGCCAACGAAATAACGCAATAAGTAATAAAGCCGCTTTCTTTTTTGCAACTTTGCATTTTGAGTATTTAACTCTGATATTTTTTGCTTACATAATTTTGCTAAGGTAGGAACTTTTTCTTTAGAATGAATTAATTTACGCCTATACTTTTCATCGTTATTAATTTCACGCCATGTGACTTGCGGGTCGCAATCAGACCCAGTAAGACGAAATCGTTTACAGGTAAATATACCATAATTCAGTGTGTATTTTTCTCTTAAATTAAGGGGCATTTTAGCTGGATTATTTCCTAATATCGTTGCCAACGTATTCATGTAATTGATAGCAGTGCGTAATTTTGGTGTTTGAGCAATATGGGCTTTTCTTTTTGCTGGCTCTGGCAGTGTTATTTTTCCGGCGATGACTTTACATGCTAACTCCGCTTGAAGCTGCACAATGGGAGTAACTGCGCCGCGTGTACCAGGATAATTTCCGATAAATCCAAAATTATCAATACTATCATCAAATATATCCTCATACAGATCACCGGCTTTTAACTTATTTTGTATCTCTTGCGAAAGAAAAGATAAGTCTTGCTCATAACCTGTACAAAATATAACGGCATCAAATTCAATTTCATTGCCATCTTTAAGTATTACTTTATTACCAGCAAAACAATTAATTTCTCCTTGATACGGTTTAATCTTACCATGCAACACATTCTCAACGTATTCATCAGCAATAGCAACGCCCCAGGACGATTGAGGTGTCATTTGCCATTCAGGAATAACATTTTGCTTTTCACAAAAACGAAGCATCTTGTTATATTTTTCCTCAGGAGATAATCGAATATCGTTGTTTGCTTGGGTCTCTAAAAAATCAAAAGGAATTCTAGGGCTTCCTTCATGCTGGGCACTCAATATCCTTCTTGGTAATAGCCAACGCGCTCGTCTAATTAAGTGTATTACGGTTGTGATGTTTGAAAGTTCTTCAGTAATGGCAGTACCGCTTAATGAACCACCAACCACTAGTACTTTTTTTCCTTTATATTTATCAGGCTGGCGATATTGAGCTGCGTGGCACATCTTATCGGATATAGAATCTAACCCAGCAAAATCTGGAATTTTAAAATTGGAATACTTGCCCGTTGCAACCAAAACGGCATCAAAATACTTCTCAATCAGACAATTTTCTTGAAGCCAGGTTACCTTCCATTTTGTTTCTTGTTGTTGAACTTGTCGGACATGACAACCAAAATGAAGATGAGATCTTAATTTAAAATGATCGGCATAACACGATAGGTAATGATACATTTGCAAAGCAGTAGGAAAATCTGGAGACTCGGCAGGCCAACTAAAATCTGAGAACGTCCCAGTAAAGCGTGTATTATTTAGTTCCATTCCAGGCCAAGCTGCACCGCCTATCTCTTGGGGGCTGTCTAAACGCCATACACCTCCTATGTCGTGAAATTTTTCTAATACCGTTGGTTTTAAGCCTTCACGCAGCGCAGCTGCAGCACAGGTTAGTCCTGAAACACCGGCTCCAAGTATCGCGACTTCTAACATGAGATGTTCTCAAACTAGTTTTAAGGGCATTTATTCTAACATAAGTAAAATACAGCAAAGGACAGCACTGATGTGTATTTAGCAAACTATCTTTATCCTAATCCCTTTGAAGTCAACCCGGAGCTCTGATAGAATTCTAACTATTTTGTAATCGATAGGTAATAAGCATGTTATCGCTGCCACTTCCACTATGGCTTTACCATTTTAACCACAAGCCAGGCTATACCACCACTCAGACCGATAATTTTGATGTTGATAGATTCATAGAAAGTGTCCCCTACTGGATTCAAGAATCAGGTGATGTTCTCCCTACTAACAAAACCTTGGTCTTTAATCAATCCCCTAGAACTAAATCGATGTATCGAAACCTGATTTTTAATAAAATTTTAAATACATTATTGGATGAAGATGTTAAAATTTACGTTTGGCAAGCAGAAAAACCTTTTGCTATCACCAAAGACAATATCATTGCATTTATGCAACCTGAGTTGATCCGCTCAAACAAAAAACTGGCTGATTGGAACGCGCTTTATGCTCCTGATATCGAGGTAAAGTACGAAATACCAACTATCATCAAAAATAAAATGGCAAGCTTTAATGTGCCTGCAGATGAGCTCATCGTTGTTGATTATTTTACTCAACGACGCTTATTGGCGCAAATGAGCGATTATCTTTTACCTAGCGAAGTGCCCTATCTTGATTTAAATGACTTCGAGTTACTTGATGAAAATGTGCTATATCAAGTAATAGCGCAAGCGCAACAATCTCATTACGTTATTAAAGGAATATTAACTAATTTTCTTGAATATCAAATTGATAATAGAGAATACCGATACAAAAAATTAAACCAAATCATCCCTCAAATTCAAGTTCTCAAAAAAATTCATGTTAAAAAAGAAAACTGCAAGCAATGGTTTGAGCTACTTTCAAAAAATGAGTCATTTCTTGATGATTTAAAAGAACTTCACTTTTCTAATGGTATAAACACCTCACAATGGCAACCCTTTTTTAGAAAAATGAAGCATCTAAAAGCACTTACTTTAACCTTCGATGAATTCACAGACAAGAGCATTATTTACCCTGAATTACCATCTCAGCTTGAAATGCTAAATATTTGCAGTTCAGGCAATTTAAATGTATGTCCTAGAGGATTTGCGAATTTTATTAAACTTCATCAAAGATCTTTAAAGTCAATTCAACTTACTGAAATCATCCTGACAATTTCTTTGGAAGTTATAAAAGCTATCCATTTACCAAGTTTAGAGATCTATAAAATAACATCGAAATTAGTGCCTGACTTCACTTTCATCGGCAACTTTAAAGGTTTGCTGGTGTGGTGGAATTCTACTTTTTCACTTCGTACCAAAGATCACCGTCAACTCGATATAATACAACATGCTTTTGACGATACTTCTCTTATAAATCACTTATTGGCTATTCCTTCGACAAAAAAAATTATAGTCAATGGTCAAGGTAGAACAGATATCTACAAGAGTATTGATTTAATCAATCATCCTCTTTCTTTAGAGAAATTAGATTTAGGTGACGCTTTTATTAGCCCCCTTCTTATACTTAAAATTATTCAACATGCCAAAAATTTAAAAACAATCGACATAACAGAACATCCAAACAAAAATTTATTTAATCTGCCTTATTTACTTCCATATAGCCATCTCTTTATAAATAGATATGATAACAAACTTGCACCGAAAATGCCTAGGCAGGTTGATGCAGACACTAAATATAATCCTAACATAAGATACAATTTAACACGGATCTTTACTGCGCCGGATTGGCTCGAACAACCTCATCCTAGTCTATATCGATTGGAATCTTATCAAAAATTAATTATTAAAAATCATACACTCCAATTTGGAGAAAAGCCTTTTATTTTAACGCAAGAACCCATGGAATTAATTGATTGCGAACAGCCAGCATGGTGCGCTAGTGAAAAAGAAGTGCTCGCTGCTCGCGATGAGGATAGGAGTAAGATTCGCTACTATGCAGCGCATCGCCTAACGTTAACGAATACATGGTGTAACTTACCTTCCTACTATGCGCAAGAAAAAATAACGCATCTTTATACTTCTAACGTTAAACCAGAAAACATAGAAATAAAACGGACTCAAAAAAGTGGCTATTATTGTATCAGAGCCAAAAACATTAAAACTGCTATCTATACAACCATTCACTTTGTTATTGAAATACCATCTATTAAACCTTTACCAGATTTTTTAAGAAAAATTAAACAATATTATAAAGAATTTGGGGATAAAGAATTAAACAAAGAGGGAAAAAGTCTTCTGACTGGTGAGGATTATTTACGTGAATTATCTTCTCAAAAACAAGGTTCGTGTAGACATCGTGCTGTGCTTGGCAAGCAACAATTAGACAAAAATTATATTGTACAAATTACAAAAAATGCCTGTCATGACTATATTGAAGTTTATGTGGATGACTACTTGCATAAAGTTAATTTAGGGGGTTACCCTGCTGAAGCTTATATTGATGGAAAGAAAGAGAATGCAGTTTCAAGAAGCCATTCATTTAGCATAAGACCATTGAACGAAGAAGTAACGATTGACAAAGAAACTAACACTGATAAAGAGATTGCTACTGACAAAAAAACTACCACTAATAAAGAGATTGCCACTGACAAAGAGACTATCGCTATCAATGAAATTACCTCTGACAACAAGATTAAGATTACCACTAAAAAAGAAATTCTGACGGAATCTGAATTAGATCCAGATTTTATTACTTGGAAATCTGAGGACAGTCACTCATCCAAGCTCAGTGCTTTTAGCCTAGGACTTTTGAATAAAAAAGGAAAAAAGGTCTTACTTGAAATGCCCGCAGAAGGTATTACAGGCTTTCATCTTTATTTGCAATCTAAATGCAAACAAATTAATCGCCCGGTATATTCCATTAATGCGGCTAAAGATAGCGTTTGTTTAGGGCGCTGGATCCAACGCATTAACAATCAAGGGATTTTACGAAGAGGGCCTGGTGGGGCTTTACATGATTTTTTAATCTCCCCTTTAAATAAGCAAGCCGTTATTATTGTTAATTTACATAATTTCAAAAGTAATGAACTTGCCAATTTTAATAGTTTAATTGATGATCCTCGTAAAATAGATGGCATTCCTGTGCCAAACGATGCGCTGGTGGTTTGCTTATTTGATCCAAAACAACCTGATGCTTATAAAAACCCAGATCTTTTTTCGCGTTTTGATGAAAAATGTTCACTGAATTTTCCAATAATAAAACTTAATAAAATTGCCCAAGAACTTCTTAGTAATATCAAAGACAATTACCCCCCTGCTAAGAATCACTTTGTTATTGATTTATTGCATTCGCCATATTGGCGCGCTATTTTGGACGGTTCCTGGGGTATTCAAGGCGATAAGTTTGTCTTTCAAGCAGGAAAACTTGAACAAGCGCTAAGCGCAGAAACGATTGAAATCCGCAATGGGCACTGGCGTGATCCCGATTTTATCCTTTTCTGGCAGCAGTTCTTTTTACAAAAAACAAATAATAATGATCAACAACTCAAACCCGTTTTTTTTAAAAGCGAAGGATATCGTTGGAGCGCTTTGTCCAAACAACTATTTCAAGTTATAAATCCTGAAGAAGTCACAGAAAAAATATATGTATTAAACCCCACCACCCTTGGCAAGTTCATTACCAGTTATGAAGAAATTGATAAACAATTGTACACAATCCCAGGATTACTCAATGGCCATAAAAACAAGAGCATGTTTGTTGAACTTACGCGTGACTTAACTGAATCGCAATGGGCAAGATTATTAACAGAATGTGAAACCAAGCAAGTTCAAATTTACTTACTTAAACGTGAATGGCAATGTTTACCTCAAGGCTTATTAAATACTACCACTATTCACGCCCAAGACAAACAAATAGCCTCTAATCATCTTTATGAAGTGGAGGTGATAATTAGCAATCAACCAATCAACGCTGTCACTGCGCTCCAACAAATAAACCCTATGTTGGCAGTTGATATCACCGAGTGTAAAAGTGGAGACATTTTAACGAAGATTGATGCACAATGGAAAGACGAAACATCTTATATTTTTGAAGAGAAAAAAGCCGGTATTTTACGTGCTCTGCTAAGTGGTGAAAGTTTAATCTTGTATGGTAATTTTCTCCAGGAATGTATTGATAGTTTAGCATCGCTTTGCTTTAAAAATGCTCACTTAACGTCAGCCTTTGCAACGGTTAAAAAACCTGGAAAATTATATCTGATCACCAATCAATCAACACAATTTAAATTTATCTCAAGTCAATGCATTGATTACCCTAGCCGCCCTAACAATAACATCGCACCAGCAGTCATGCAAACGCCGCCTGCTCCCTCAAGTAATTTAGACCTCTCGCTTGCAGTTATGGAAGCTTTCGAAAAGCAACGACTTGAACTATTTACCAAAGCGCTCTCTTGTGGGCCAACTTTATTAATCGAAGGACCAACTGGCGTTGGCAAAACCGTGTTTATGGTTGATACTTTAAAAATTTATCCAGAATATAAGGTATATGTCGGCAAACAACAATTTATAGCCTGGTCCACGGATAGAACACAAGGCACCAAAAAGATTTTATTATGGGATGAAGCCAACATTGGCAATGATAATTTCACTAGATTTAATGGGTTGTCGCAAAACACTCCTTTTGTTTATGATGGTGAATTTAATTTTGTAACCAAAGATCATTTTGCCGTATTTGTTTATAATGATATCTCTTATGGTGGTGAAAGAACGGTCCCTACCTTTTTTATAAATCATCCAAATAAAATCACTTTCACACCACCGCCTGCTGCAAGCTTTTATCATAGTACTTTAAAGCCGATGTTAAATCGCTTAGACGAAAATACCTGTTTAAAGTTAAGTCAATATTTGCTTCAGGTTTACACTAAAGTAAACAGCATGTCACAAGAAAGAGTCTTGATGACAGCAAGAGAATTAGAAATGATAGCACTTGGTATTTTAGCAAGTGAACAGCAATCTGAAACCATCGCCTTACAATACACCTATCTTATCGCTAAATCTGTATTACCTAAAGCAAAGCAGGCAGAATTTTATACATGGTTTAAAAGCAAATTTCCTCAATATAAAATCTTAACGATATCTAAAAGTTTTAAAGTTGGTAATTTTTTAATAACCGCTTCTCGCTTTGAGGCTTATCAATTAATAAATATGTTATTCAAAGTAAAAGCATTTCAGCAAAAACCGACTTACAATATTAACTTTCCAGGCTTAGGCGGCATGTTGATTGAAGGGGAATCTGCCGAAGGGAAATCTTGTTTTTTAACACAGATGATTAAGCACTATGGCTTAGAAGAAGCAAGCTTAGATTTAAACAAAGCTGAGCTTGGTGACAAGTACTATCACTTACCCGTGGCTACATCAGCAAATGATAAAATAAACTTTATTTTTAAAGCCGTTAAAGAAAACGCTGATCTATTGATCGATGAGATCAATACGGCGTCGCTTCAAGAAGATGTTATCAATTTAGTTGCCGTTGGCAGAAATCTTGAAGGTCAGCACGTCAATGCTAGTACCAAAATATATGGCACATATAACCCCATTTATTATGCGGGCAGAAGGCAAATTAGCCAAGCTGTTTTACGTCGCTTTATCCATTGCTTCTTTGATCCTTACGAACCAGCTGAAATAGCAGAAATTGTCGAAGATAAAGGTCTGCCAAAAGAAGCTGCCGCTTCTATTGCTCAGTCCTATGTTGCAGCTAGAAATTTTGCACAAAAAAATAATTTAGAACCTGCACCTAACTTTAGAGAAATTGAGAAAAAAATTAACAAAGTAAAAGACAGTTTAAAATTAATGCCATCACCTTCAAGATCATTTCCTGCAACAGTATTAAAATCTTCTAAATTCACATTTAACTTGAAAAAGGGACTACGCTTTGCGTTAAGGCTTCCATTGCTATGGGGCCTAATTACTTTTGTTGTTGTGGCCAAGTATTCTTTTGCAATCGGTTTTGTTGCCAGTTTTATCATTGGCAGCGCAATTTTTTATCGGAATTTGTTACACAAAAAATATGCTATAGAACTTCGCAATAAAGTAAATACCATTTCTTCAGATAGACCAATGACTCCATATGAAGAAGGCTATTTTGCAGCAAAAGATTGGTCTTGGTATTTTAAGAGTTATGTTTCAAGACAAGCTTGGCAACAATATGCCCAATTTGCAGGTGGAATGGAACATGGCTATCAAGAAAGCAATCGCAGATCAGAAGAAAATGAAACTGTACACAACTCATCAGCTAGTTTCCAGAATAAGCATTAATGCGTCGTCTAGCAACACCACTATTTGCAATATAATTCATCCCTATGTTAGCATCCAGCCCTTCAAACAAGAATAAAGAACTGGAGATGTTAAAATGCTGTTGCATAACTTTAAAAGGACTGGGTTAACCAAATCAAAAGCTACTTCAGGTTCGCATCAACACCTAACTGACGGGCATAAGAACGGCATCTTATTTCCTAACTTTAAGGTACTCACTGGTTTAGAAATAACCGATCTTCACGAAGTTTTGCCTGACAATGAATTTACTGTTCTTAAACTTTTATCAGGTGTTTATAGCCCAAATCGATTTTGGATGAATCCTTATCTTTTAATGGAATGGAATAACATTTCTCAAGTAAAATTATCTGCACAACTGTTGGATCTTTATCTTGCGAACTTAGAGAAATTTAAAGAAAACAATCATGGTATCGTTTTAGCCTATTGCAATAAAACCCAAATTGATCTTCAAACACTGGCGCACAACAAACGTTCAGACATTCCTATGGTGTCATTCACTGATGTCGGTAAAGCATCTTTGGTTTATCAAGGGCTTACTGGTTTTGCTTTTAATTTTCGGTGGTATCCTGAACCTAGGACTTACATTCTTAATAAAGATAAGCACATTGTTGCTACCCATATTGATACTGAGTTAACGCCCCAGGCAGAATTAGATTTAACATTATCAAAGTTACAAGATTTATCTTTAGAAGATACTAAGAAATCGCGAAATTCTCGAAAATTATAAGGTATCATGACCAGATTGCTCTGGGCAAATTTCCTTGCCAAAATGGCTGAAAGCTTGGCATATCAACATCTTCAGCCATTTTTCTTAAACTATCCGTTTTGTTTAAAATCAGCCTATTTACTTCTTTTTTACATGAATTGCCTTCAAGCATCTTATTTATCACATTTTCAAATTCATGATTTGGATTTGTTGAACCCAATAAATTGAGTTTAAGTATCGCTTTTCTTTCCTCAGATGAAATTGTACCTAAATAGGTATATAGCGTTTCTTTCGCTTGTAATATCATGGTTGAAAATTCGATTTTATGATCATCCTGCGATAAAACTAATTCATGCGCAAATTTATCAAGCTGCTCTAAGGATTTTTCTGAAATGCAAGGCAATGACGTTTTCTTGCTTTGAAGGATATGTTGTTTTAAAGCTGGAAATTTATTAATATTAGGATGATTTTCTAAACGAGTAATATCATTTTTATCTAGCAATTCGTTTTGACGTTGCGTGTAATAGTTTTTAAAACCTTGACACTGCACGCTGTCCTCTAATTCAAGTAGATTAAAAGCATGATTTGAATTTGAAACAAAAAGCTCCTGCGCTGACGTTTCAATAATAGGATTAAGAGAGATATCTTCTTTATTCTTATAAGTACTTATGCCTCTCTTGTGTAACATATCTTGCGCTTTTACGATAATCTTATCTATCACATTTGAAAGTTTTAAGCCTAACGAATTATAACCTACAAGAAAACAAGTAACAGCTACACAACTTAATATCGAAAGAGAGAATGGAGATAACACGCTAATCCAAAAAGGCAACATAAAGGAAAATACTTGCTTTAAAATAACAAATTCATAGAAAACAATTGGCATTGCAATAAAAACGATTCTTGCTCTATCAGAGATATCAGCGCGTTTTTTATATTTTTCCATGGATACCGTATCGCGGTTTGCTATCACGAAGAATGGCAAAAGCCCAAGCAGCAGTATGGGATAAAACCAAAAAAGAAGCGGATATAGAATTAACTTCGAATGCATGTTATATCTTTCAAATTTTTGGCTTAAAAAATAAGAGTATTGAGGTGCTTTTAATGAACTAAACGCTAAAAAGAAAGCAAGCAACGGCGCTATCGTCGCACTAATAAACCCTTTCAAAATAGTATTTGGCATTAAAAGAATAATTTTGCTTGGCTTATAAAACCATTGATCGATGATATTATCTTCAGAAACAACATCACTGATGCCATCTGCTAAAAGTGTCGAAAATAGAAAGCTTAAGGTGAATGGCAGGCAGATTGTATACGACAATATATCTTCAGATAAATCTGTGATGTATTTTTGATGCTTGTGAAATCGTTGGCTATAGCTTGACATATACAATGACCTTTACTCGTATTTCAATAGCTGCCTAATTTAACATAAAAAAGTAAGAAAACAAAGCCATCTTAGTTTTATAAATAATCCAAAGATCGCGCCTAAAAAGTTTACCTTCTAACTATCTCCCTTTTGACTGCCACACAACTCACCACTCAAAAACACAGTTAAATTCACAAAAAATAAATTGGGAACTTTTTTCTAACTCACATTGCCTTAGTCAAGTTCTAGTAAAAATCAACCTTCTTAATCGCTGTGGAGGTAAGCATGTTAAAAAAATATCTAGTTCTTGGGTTAGTATCCAGTTTAGTAGCACTTTCTTATGTTCCAAGTGCGAACGCTATCTATGGAAAAAATCAGGATTATGAATACAGTAATGGAATGGTTAAGGGCAATAAAGTAAACGGGATGGCATGGAAGGGATTTGTGCAAGCCAAACAAAGGAAGTATGAAATAAATCACACCCTTGATAAGGCGCCGTTTCCTAAAAGTATTGATAGTGCCAATGTCATTAAAGTTAACTTGGGAAAATTAGCCTGGGGAGCCTATGACGACAAGGGTAATTTAGTAAAGTGGGGTGATGCCTCTGGCGGCAAAAACTTTTGTGATGATATCGGTCAAGCCTGCAAAACAGTTACTGGCACTTACACTATTTACAAAAAGCAAGGATCTGCTTGCAAATCCAATCGTTTTCCCGTTGGTAAAGGAGGCGCTCCCATGCCATATTGCATGCATTTCCAAGGTGGATATGCTTTGCATGGCGGTAATGTCCCTGACTTTAATGCAAGTCATGGCTGCATTCGAGTTCCGGTTCGTGAAGCACAATGGTTAAACCAAAATTTTGTGACTGTTGGCAAAACGCGCATCAGTATTTCCTACTAAATTTTGGAAATACTCTCTTGAGCCCTAGAAATAGGGCTTTTTCTGCTTGCGTATTTCCCACCATTTATAAAGAAATATCGTTGCAGCAAGCATATCCCTTCATTATATAGAATTTTGGGCGTCAACGAATAACCGGTGCTACGCCCAAAGATTTACAGGGTTATGATTGAGTTTCTTGAAACTGGGCCTTACCTTCTAGATATCCACAATAAGTACCATATCCTCCTAAAAGTTGAGCTCCTAGTAATATGCCTTCCACGGCCAATTTACTGCTTATACAAGCTGGAAAAAAATAAACCACACCTGCTACTGTTAACCCCCCCGTAACAGCAGCACCTAATACGGATTCAACCGTTGCTGTTAACGGAGAATACCCATTTTCAGCTAAATATTTAGCAAAATAATAAGCCCCACCCGCAGCTTGCATTATTTCATTTAATTTTAGTTTTCTCATATATTCTCCGCAAAAAATAACTACAACCAATACATTCCATTTTTTATCATTTTATCCTTTAATACTAGGAAACTGAAATTTCATTTCTTGTTCTAATTCAGCTTGAACTCGCTTATGTTCATCTCCTTTTGCAGCAATAAGACTGCGAAGCGCATAATTTTTGAAGTACTTAAACTCCAACTTATTTCTTTGGTTTGCTTGGTTAGGTTGTTGTTGACCATTTTGATCAAAAGCAAGATCTTCGATTTGATTTTCCATAACCGCTAATCTATCAACAAATATTTGATTGGCCGCTGTATTATATCTTTTCACAAGACCATCAAAAACTTCATCACAAGCAGCACTGTCTTCTTCATAAGTCAGCTGTGAGGTTTGAGTCATTCTTGTGTACATTGACATCAAACTTGAACACGCATACTTTAGCCCCAACCAAGACGGCACGCCTGCCATTCCGGCAAGAAAACTAGATCCTATAAGGAACGAATTGCTCAACGGCAGTGCAATACCCATCTTCAAGAGCACCATCGCTAAAGCAGAAGGCCCACCACCAACCACAAAAGCTGCACTTGACAAGGCAAAACCCAGCAAGCTACCTGCTATTGTCATAGAATTTAATTCTTTTTTCGTTGCCGAATTTTCTTTGTTGGCTTTTAGTTTTGCTTGCTGTTTGCGCAGTTTTTCCGCTTCCTGTTTGGCTGCTTGTTCTTGTTCCTGACTTTTAGCCAATTGCGCCTTTGCTTCGTTTTCCTTCTGAATCGCAACCTGCATTTTATCATTTGCTTCTTTAGACTTTATCGCTGCCTCAGATTCCATTTGCTGGGCGACAGTAATCTGAGTTTTTGCAGCTTGCGCTAATTGCTCTGCTTTCTCAGTTAGTGCTTTTGCTTCTTGTTCTTTTTGCTGCGCAGCCAATAGCTTAGCTTTAGCATCATTTTCTTTTTGTCCCGCTTGCGTTAAGTTTTGAGCAGCAGAAGCTATCCTCGATTTCGCTTCAAGCTCATACTCTGCAACCTGCGTATTCGCCTGCGCTAGTCTTTGCTTTGCATCTTCAATCTTTTTATTTGCATCTTTTTCTTGTTTTTCAGCCTGAGCACTGGCTGCTATCTCGGCCTCGTTTGCTGTAGCTAGCTTAGCTTTCATTGCTTGCTCTAAATTTTCAATCTGTGCATTTGTTTGGGCTAATCTTTGTTGTGCAGACATCAGTTTTTCTTTTGCTTCTTTATCTATTTTTTCAACCTGTGCGTTTGTGTTGGTTAATCTTTGCTTTGCAGACACAAGTTTTTCTTTTGCTTCTTTATCTATTTTTTCAACCTGTGCGTTTGCGTCGGTTAATCTTTGCTTTGCAGACACAAGTTTTTCTTTTGCTTCTTTATCTATTTTTTCAACTTGAGCATTTGCTTTTGCTAATTTTTGTTGTGCTAAAACTACTTTTTCATTTGTTTCTTTATCAAGCCCTGCAACCTGTTCATTTGCTTTGGCTAAACTTTGTCGTCCTAAAGTTAACTTTTGATTTGCTTCTTTCTCTAGATTTTGAGCTTGGGCACTTATCTCAGCTGCTTTTTTATTTGCCCCTTCTATCTTTGTTTGTGCTTCTTTATCAAGCGCAGCAACTTGTTCATTTGCTTGGACTAAGCTTTGTTGTGCTAAAGTTAACTTTTGATTTGCTTCTTTCTCTAGATTTTGAGCTTGGGCACTTATCTCAGCCACTTTTTTATTTGCTCGTTCTATCTTTGCTTGTGCTTCTTTATCAAGCATAGCAACTTGTTCATTTGCTTGGGTTAAGTTTTGTTGTACTTGTGCCTTCTTCGCTTCTATTTCTTTCTCTTGATCACTAACCTCGAGATCTACTTCAGCTCGTTTTTGTTGAACAGCAGCTAATTTTTCTTTTGCTTCTTTCTCTAGAATTTGAACCTTAGCATTAACATCTGCTGCGGTCTTACTAGCAGCTTCTAGTTTTTCATTCGATTCTTTATCGAGCATTGCAGCTTTTTCATCAGCTTCAGTTAATCTTTGTTGCGCTGCAGCTGCCTTATCATTTGCTTCCTTTTCTAACAGTTCAACCTGAAGCAAGGTATTCGCTACTTTTTGATTTGTTACTGTTTGAGTTTCTTTGGCGAGATCTTCTAATTCTTGTGCTTTTGATTTTGCTTTTTCTAACATTTGAGTTAATTCGATCTCTTTTGTTCGAAATTCAAGAATTTCCTCCTCCATTTTTCTTATTTCTTCATTCATTTTGCAAATTTTCTCAACCATATGCTCTTTTTGTGTTTCAAGTTCTTGTACTTCGTCTTCGTCTGACTCAAGTGCCACTTGCAATGTTTCTATGTCAGCCTGCGCTTGTGCTTCTAAGCGTTTTTCTTCTTCTGCTACTACTTCTTCTAAACGTTTTTCCTCTGCCAACCTTTCTTGTGCTTGGCGTTTTTCTTCTTCTGCCAGCGCTTCTTCTAGGTATTTTTCGCTTTGTACCCGCTCTTCTTCTGTTTGTACTGCCAACCCTTCTTCAGCTAGGCGTTTTGCTTCATGTGCCACTATTTCTTCTAGACGTTTTTCCTCTGCTAGCCTTTTTTCTGCTTGGCGTTTTTCTTCTTCTGCCAGCGCTTCTTTTAGACGTTTTCCTTCTTCTTCCTCTTTAGATTTTTCTTCACTTGATTTAGGTTTTGAGTTTTCTATTGCGTATTTTTCATGACCCAATAAGCTCATTTTTAATCTTTCATTTTTTTCTATTTCTTGTCTTCGTTTATTGTCACGTATTTTCTGATATTTTTCAGCCATAGGCGAGAGATCAATTTCTTGATTATTTATAAAAACCCTAATAAAAGTAAAATTCACATAGCTAATAGTTGAAACAAAATAAGCATCTTTAATTTCATTACCATTGATAAGCCTTACCGTACTTTGATTTAAAATTGTGTTAACGTCTGCATCATCAATCTCTATTTCATATATAGGATTATAACAATTAAGTTCATCGCCATATTCTTTTGCATCTTCTAAATTCTTAAATGCACGCAATGTTTGATTTTCTACGTACTTACATAAAAATTCTGGTGAATCAGATCTGATTGGTTGCACTTGTCGGCAAATTGCATAGTATTTCATGATTTTGGGCCTCTATATAAAAGAATAAGCTCACCTAAACTAGGTTAAGTTATCTAGCTTAATTATAAATAGCTAGTATTCTTGATATTATGTGGCGCCTATATTAACAATAAAGTTATCTAACAACAATAGGTATTTTTGTTATTTACCCAATTTGTTCATATACACTGCTTTATTTACACAATTAAACTTTTTTTCCCTTTTTCCGAGTAAAGAATATGTATCAACTATCAATATCCATTTATGGCACTTTGTTGATTTCATGTTAAAGGAAATAGGTATGAAAACGCACATCAAGCCATCTGTTACATTAGCGCTGGGTTCAATATTAATATCTTTTTGTTCATCGTCATATGCGATTACGATGAAGCCAGATGATATGAGGCTACCTGACGATATTAAAGTTCATTTCAGTGAAAAAGTCGGACTCACTCATAGCGCAACCAAAGGCGCAAAATCAGATGTTTTACCAACCAATAATGATTACAAAGATGCCCCTGGCTGTTATATTGCCTGTTACTCTAGCAACAGTACGATTGCCTCTAAACTAGGTGCTTATCCAGTTGATAACAAAACGTTCATCATGGGGCAAGTGCGCGTAAAAGGCCATTATTATAATGGACTTTGTATCCCGACAGGATTTGAAAACAAATCACTTAAAACTGCTAAAGAAATGAAGGAAGCCTGTGAAAAAAGCTTCCCTGCAATGTGTGAAAAAGAAAGTTGTTGGGCAAACGGCAATACTTCTCATTGGTTTTACTAATCTCTCAATTAAAGTTTTGCTTTTTGCTGAGTCGATTTATTGGGGTTATCATTTAAAAGATTATGATGTTCTTTATTACGATAATCCCACTTTATTCCACTAAAATCTTCTATCTTACTTTTTTGCAAAATATCCGCCGCAAATTTTGCCACTAAGGGCAAGCTTGGCTGTGATTGCATATGTGCAATTGCAGATTTATCTATGTAACTATGATAACTTATAAGTGGATCGTACTTTATAATGGGTTTTGGAGGAGTAATTCCTGTATTTAAATGCCCAACAGGTATTTCTTTTATTTCACCAGCTGGCGAGCCTATCAATAACATTCTAGAAGATGGGGTACAGTATCGTTTTAGGTTATAACTTAAAAAATTTGCAATTTTTAACTGTACTTCTGCATGATTGATTATCTGTGGATCATCAAGCACAGTGGCACAATGAATGATGTAGTCAATTGTCATTTCGTTGTTAAAGTGAGAAAGCATTTCTTGCAGCAAAAAGGGTCTGCTGAGATCACAATGAATCGACACAAATCGCTGGTGTTGCGCTGATTTTCTGGTTTGCTCTAAGCCAAGGAGATCATTATCAATTCCAATAACCTTATAATTTCTGATCGTCAGTTCAACCGATAAAGCTCGCCCTATTCCTGAACTTGCCCCTGTTATAATAACTACTTGCGTCATAATGCTGCATTCCTTTTAGTTTTAAATCAAAGCTCGGTATTCTAGGGGGTGAAAACCCTTGAATCAACTCAAAAGTTAACATGTTAATTGAACACCTAGCAGTTAGATACTCGAACCACTTTAAAATTAGGAGTTTCAAGTCCGTCATTGCGAGGAGTCTGCGACGAAGCAATCCAGATTACATCTTGATATTTTCTGGATTGCTTCGCTAAAAGCTCGCAATGACGAAACTCCTAAATTGAAAGTGGAATCAGTAGATATCTAAAAACTATTTTTTCCTCTTAATGTTTCTTACCTTGGTTACAATAACGTCATCACTCATCTCATCATCACTTTCATCGCTACTTACCTCTTTTGATGAGGTTGTCGATGTGGTGGTTGTGGTTGATATCGTTGATGTGGTGGTGGTCGTTATATTTAAATTAGATAAGGTATTCATAGGCACTGGCAATCGTAACCGGCCATTGAAAGAAGGCAAGAATGTTTGATTGTCATCCGAATCATCAGAGGTTTCTACCGATCTTGCTTTTGGTTTGCTGTACTGTTTCGCTTTTAACTTTTCATCTGATTTTTCTTTTGAGATACTTTTTTCAATATGTCGAGGAGGTGCAGATCGTGATAAATCAATGCGGCTTGTCGGTGATTCATGCTTAGTCTGGGGCTCAAATTCACCTGAGCGTGTTTTTTTCTTTGCACGAGCAGAAGAAATAGTAAGCTTTTCAGTCGAGTCAATCAATTCTTCTGATGATAATCTTTTGAAGTTTGGCATAAATGAGGGGCTTTGGTGTTTTTTCACAATTTCGACACACAAAGTGATTATTTTTTTTAATTCCTCCTCCAAAGATTGTGAAGCAAAATGCTGGTTAATAAAAATAGTAACTGAATCAATGGCAGCATTACCTCTAATTAAATTATTTTCATTTATTTCATCACTCGTACAAACAATCAAAGGTTCTTTGTTTTCTTGACACCTTTTCAACATTTGTCCTAATTGCTTCAGTGTCATATCTTTCTTTAAATGGATCACACTATAAGGAAATTCAGATTGAACAATATGTTTACATAATTGCGAAATATGTTGCAGATCCGCTGTTGGAAATTGAATTTTGATAAACCCCAACAATGCATTAATAGCCTCTTGTCCCTTTAAAAGGTTTGATGAGGTTATTTTTTTCTCAACACAAACCACCAATGGCGCTTTATTTTCTTTGCAATATTCAAGAATATCATTAATAGATTTTAGAGATTTTTCTTCAGAATCTAAATGAATAATTTTAGGTGGTTTTATATTATAAGATTTACTATCTTTGACTCTATCATTAATATTTTCTGCTGTTTTTCTAAGCCTGTGAAGTATTTCTGTTTTTAAATTGTGACTCGGGTATTGTGTCGCAGTAAGGCGGTTTAAATATAAAGTATAATTAATTCTCCCCCATAATAACATTCTTGCATAAAAAGGGTTTTCCGCACCTTTAACTTTAACTGAAGAATAAGTTCCTAAATAGGGAAGCGCACAGTTGGTGGCAAGTGTGAGTTTATGTAACGAAGCATAACAACCACGGAAATCAAAAAGATTGTCCCATTCCGGTGGTACATGTAAATAAGGGTTATCTGGTAAACGAGAGACTTCACTTGAATATAAGCCAGAATAGATTGCCATGGCAGCCCCAAAATTTGGGGTACTTGCTTCTAAGCATTGTTTAATACATTCTACATAAAACTGTACAATTTTTCTTCTATCTTTTGATTTCTTACCTTCAAGTATATCAAAACTCACCATATTACTAATTTGATTAATAAGCACCACCAGTTCTGACCAAGCATTGTTAACTCTGATTTCATTATTGGCAAGATCTTTGGTAAGAAAACAACTAAAGGTAAGTTTTAATAATTGATCAGAAATTATTTGGCACAAATCTTTTGCCAATAAGCCAGCATGCACCTTTTTATCTTTTCCTTTGAGAATAAGTGAGGAATCTATTAGCTTAGGATTTTCGTTAAGTCTTAAAGATTCAAACTCACTCAATTTAAACTTACATTTTAGTTCATAGTATTTTAGAATTTTTGGTTTCACTAATTGCTTTAATGCTGGGCTTAAGCGAGTATCATCCAACAATTCGGTTAAACATTCTTCAAAGGCTGTTTCTTTTATATATTCATTGTCAGTATCATGCTTAATGAGTTCTTTAATTAGGTAAACACACAAGCTTTGCTGTTGGTAATTTAGTAAGAAAAATTGTGTAGATAAAAATTTCAATAAATCAAAGGGTTTGACCTGTTCCAAAATACCAAAGATCAAATAAGTAAGTGAAGTCTCATCTACTTGCACAGGTTCGTTTATAGGGGGTTGAGTCGTTGCCATTTCATTAAATAATTTTAAAATACAAGCATAACCAGTTTCATTATCAGTGGGATCGACTTTAAAACCAGTTAAGCCACATTGTGATAAATTAATGTTAATGATATTATCTAATATCACAAAATTCTTTAAATTATTTTGACTTGCTTCATGATCTTTTTTAATTAATAAAAGATTATTTTGAGAATCATCTGCTATCTGTGGTAAAGAAAGCTTGGGAAATTCGCTTGGTAACTTGGTTTTATACCAATCTACTATATCTTGCTTTTCATGATGAACTGCGTAATACAATGGTGAAAATCCATGTTCATCTACCGTAAAAAACTTTAGCTTCGTTACAGTCTCATATGAAGTGAAAAAAGATAAATTCCCTTCTTTTGCAGCTTGATGAATCTGTTGGGCTTGATCTATAGAAAAATCTTTACTCATGTGACTCTCTCTAACATGGATTTAGCTATGCAACTATACTCAAACCAGTTTGAATCCCGTATCAAGTACGGGACAAGTTTAGGCGAGGCGCCAAGCGCGCGAATCCCCAGACGTGTGGCTTTAGGTTGTACATGACTGGGGTGAGTAAGCGTAGGCAACAAAGCCTAAGTTTATGGAAAGAGTATATATATAAGTATCGAAATCGAGTCAAGACAAACAGAATATTAACGAGTGGCTTTTAGTTAATCTATTGCTTTTTTTAAACGGTTAAATATATAATTCCGCTCACTTATTTATTTTAAGATATTCTAAAAGTAAATAATAGTGAATAATGCAAGCATGCTCTCATGCACTGCTTCAAAACCATTTATCTACCCATCAGCGAATTGAAAATAAAAAGGAGTTATCATGTTTGAATTAAATTTAAAGGATCTTCATTGCATTAGTGGTGGTGATTATCAAATGGTTATTACAACCCGAGTTCCTACTTCGATGAGCTTATGGGTGCTATTATTGTATGCTCAAATTTCAAGTGAGCAGATAACCAATGTAGAAAGCATCATGAATTTCATTGAAGAAGCTCAACAAAATGGGGCTTGCTGGAATGACATTCAAATTGAAAACGTATCCTACACAGAAGTAGGATAGTGTAAATAAGCTGAGGCACACAAATGCTTGACGCCAAAGTAACTCTAAAGCGTGAACAAGACTTTTTGAATTTATACAATGAAATTCAACAAACACTCAGTGAATATGTGAGCATCAATGATGATGCTCACAAAAATGCTTGGCAACTCAATGCCAAAGGTTTTCTTGAAACCTTGCCTAGTTTTGTGGGTGATAAATCGCTTATTAAGCTTAAAGAGAGTTTAATATCATTTAGCGGCACGCTTGAATCTCCCACCAAACAAGTGTGTCAAACTATTTTTGGAAAATCTATAACAGGTTATTTAGAGCATGCCGTGGGTGCGAAAGGAAGCTCTCTTAAAGCAAAATTAGTCATCTTAGCTGCAAAATATAATCCCTTGGATCCTGAATATTTCATTGAAGAAATAGAAAAAAATCCCGCCTGTATATTAAATAATCAAAAAATGAATATTAAAGATTGGGCTTTAATTTCTCTTGATGCAAAGATTTTTTCTGAAATGCTTCGCCATAATGCTGAGCTTTCAAATCAACTTAGACAAAATGTAATGGCCAATTTAGACAAATTCAATAGGTGGTGCAGTTTTCGCCAAGCTTATCTTACAGCTTTTCCCTGTGCTCAAAATCATGAAATAGCAACCATTGTTTCAGGAATAAAACACTGTAAGTTTTAAATAAGGTGCGGAATCTATACTCGATCCACTTTAAA
>JAFECR010000013.1:59288-61556 GCA_018242045.1 Pseudomonadota bacterium
CTGGATTGCTTCGCTAAAAGCTCGCAATGACAAAACTCCTAAATTCAAAGTGGAAGCAGTATACTTGCGCAAGTGAATGCCGGATTACTTTCTCTTTTTTTGCTTTTTTTGAGAATCACTTCGCATTCTTCCCTTTTCATCACCGGATGAATCATTTGAATTTTCTTCTAATTGAACAACATCAACCATGTCATCATCGCTATCTTTTTCTTTTTGTTTGCTCGAATTACTACCCTTTGTTAGATCTTTTAATAGCGGCGCTTTTGGTTGGCTATTATAACTTAATGTAATTGTATTTGTTGCGTGTGAAAAGGAAGCTCCTGAAATGTGATTATCTGGCAAAGCACTTGGGTCACTTGTCCTTCGTACTGCAACACTAAAGTTGTCGTAAGTTTCATGATTTGAAGAGTTTCGTCTGCTATGTATAGCGCCGGGACGTAGCGATAGATTACTGTTATTATTGGATTTATCATCATTAGGTACTTTTTCTCGAGGGAAACGAGAAAATGGTGAGTGGGCACGAGGCGTGGTAGTTTTCTTGTCCTGTGGACCAATGAGCGGGTTTATATTATCAATTTGCTTTTTTAGTTGCTTGTATTTTTCTTTATCGTGTTCAAGGTTTTCAAGTAATTCTTTAAATTTTTCTTTAATAATCACCTGACAATCATGGATCTCTCGACTGTCCTTACAAGCAGGTAATTTCTTTGTGGCCTTTATTATAAGTTTTAATTTTTTGTGTTCTACAGTTTTTGCTTCAAAGAACTTCTGCATTGATTCGCAATTCTCTGCAATCACATTAAAAAACGGCGTCTGAGCGTCTTTTGCTTTTTGCAATTGTATTGCAAATTCTTTCAAACCTTTATTATAACATGCTAATATTCTTTCTTTATTTTTTTCCTCGAATGAAGCAACAGGTTTATTGCGTTGTTCAGCGAGTAGTTTTTTATAGCGTTCAGCTGCCTCATCTATTTTTCTTATCCAATCATCCATCACTCCATGTTTAAGTTCCGTTCTTAAAAAACGAAAATCTTGAGCCAGTTTTTGATTTTGTATATCATTATCAGTGGCATGTTTTGCTAATGTTTCAATAAAAGCATAACCCACTTGCCCCAAAAAGGAACTTTGTAATATTTCTTTATTTTTTCCATTATCGACACCTAAAATAACATATTCATAATAAACCGGCACTAAAATCTGTATTATTTCATTTGGCGTTGCCGAAAATTTTGTTTTTATTGTTTCAATTTCGCGTAAATTATGACATAGCTCAAAGAAGGCGCCTAATTCATTTATTGGACAAGGAAAATTTTCTTCTTCAAAGAAATGAGCTATTAATTGTCGGGCTAGCAGCTCAGGTCTTCTAAAAATTTCAGTAATACCAGCACCAACTTTTTCTATTGCAACATTATGGTTTTCGAATTGGCATTGAAGCGCGAATCTTGCAAACTCTCCAATAAATTCATAAACAAGTTCATCAGGTTGCATTGCATCGACAAGCTCTTTCACCACATACTTTGTGCGCTCAGTGCTATATTCATCTTTTAAAACAACCAAAAGATCAGTTATTTCTTGAAATTCTGTAGATGAAACTACGCCTTCTACGCTCATTATCCCTCCTTGGAGAACTTATCTTTGTACAGAGAAATATTTAGCCATCTATAGCAAACATTGTAAATGCTGTACTAATTTCCAGGCAAAACCAAAATCATACATTGTTGGTTTTGCCTTAGTACTTAGACTAACAGCATCACCACCAATTTCTTATAACTGATGTTGCATTATCAGCCATTTTACGTAGAGAAGGCATAACCTCAATATTTCTAAGATTATTTAACATAGGTGTAAAAGATGGCAGAGAATTAGCTGCAGGGTTAACCACTGGCACAGCATTAAAAGGCGGTGCAACGCTAGAAGCTGCTGTAGGATTAAAAAATGGCATAGGATTTAGCAACGGTTTAGGTTGAAAAGCTGTTTGCACAGAATAAGGCGCTGCTTTATAAGCAGGCGCAGGATTAAAAGATGGCGCATAACTAAACGCTGATGCCGGCTTATTGGCTGGTGCAGGTATAAACCCTGGTGCAGATTTATTAGCCGCTGGCACAGGTACAAATGCAGGCAAAGGCCTATTAACCGCTGATGCAGGCACAAATGCTGGTGCAGGTTTATTTACCACCGGCGCAGGCACAAATGCTGGTGCAGGTTTATTAGCCGCGTATGTAGGCGCAGGTACAGTTCGATTAGCCGCTGGCGCAGGCGTAAATACTGGCG
>JAFECR010000013.1:61701-115596 GCA_018242045.1 Pseudomonadota bacterium
ATACTGGCGCAGGTTTATTAACCACTGGCGCAGGTTTATTAACCATTGGCGCAGGCGTGAATACTGGCGCAGGTTTATTTACTGCTGGTGCAGGCGTAAATACTACTGAGGGTTTAGCTGGTGCATTATTTACAGCAATCTTTGCTTGTACCTTAATATTGTGAGCATCTACTAATGATTTTTGGTATACCGGCAATACATTGCATTTTACAGGTGCCGTGATAAAAGCTCGCATTGGTACACCATAGTGGTTGCCCAAAGGATATTCTCTTAAAAGATATGTATCCGCTTTGACACGTTGTTTAGAGCAGACTGGATCAGCATGAGTCGGTATCCCAATGGAATTACTCGGACTAAGACCTACCCAATTAGAAGTGACAACGTGAGAGCATTGGCTGGGTAAAAATTCTGTCGGACTTATATTATCGGCTTGTTGCAATTTATCATTTAAACGATTTTTTGCAACACCATGAAGATGATCCAAACAAATATCTACGCAAGAATGGAATTTTGCGCCACCAGCCGTGGTGCATTCTGTAACATTATTAAAAGAAAATGGTATCGCCTTACCATTAAGTTGGATCTGGTATGTATTTACTTTATCATTATTCTTAATATCTATATTAGGTATATTGACCTTATAACCATTTACGTATTCAGAATAAACAGGATCAACCACAGAAGGGTTATTTTTAACGATTAAATTCACCTTTGGATCAGCGCCACACTCTATCTGTGCAACCACATTCATCACTTTATTATTGGGTGTTCTTACGGCAAAGGATGATAATATTAAGTGTAAATTCTGAGGCGCTTGCTTCGCTAAAGCCACTAACCATTGTTGCAAATCATTAAAATCGGCAATAGATAATGGGGTTTTTGTGTACAAAGAAAATTCGTTTGTTACCAACCTTGTAATGTTGTTTTCTTTTCCTGGCTGTAAAAAATTGCTATTACCACAATTCTTTTGTCTGTGTTCTGAAGCTGCCGTTAGAACCATACGCTCAATATGTTGATATAATCTATTTTTTTGGGTACTGACATTTGCTGCTGGTTGAGCAAATTCTCCACATTTTCCTGCTTCATATTCCGTGAAAATGATATCTTGTATTGTTACAGGTGCGTTTATTTTCGCTAAATTTGTACTGTTGCTGTTTGTTACATAGTCTGTGTATTTGCTGGCCATAATGATTCCACATAAAGTAATTTAGTTAACTTAATGCGGTGATTTTATAGAAATATTTATAAATGAATAGTGACAAATGACAAGGGGTTATTTTAATGCGACCATTAACCAATAGTTTATGAAAATACACTTTAGATGTAATTACACCCCATTAAATAATCGGCTTGTGGCACGCACTTACTCATCTTCACATATACTGCTTCCACTTTGAANNGAAGCAATCCAGAAAATATCAAGATGTAATCTGGATTGCTTCGTCGCAGACTCCTCGCAATGACGGACTTGAAACTCCTAATTTTAAAGTGGATCGAGTATACTCAGGCCCGGCTTGATTTACTTTATTTTAGTTGTGATTGAAAGTAAGCAATTTTCTGTTGGATATTAGTAACTACATTATTTAGCTGTGTTTCCACTACCATGTAAAAAGGCGAAAATTGATTTGAAAGCAAAAATCTTAGTAACCACTCATTGAGGTTTGCACGCTTTGTTTTGAAATCAGTCGCATAAGCTAGAAACAATTGAAGATACGCCAGATCAAGCTGAGAAGGCTGGGTAATCCTATCACCCAACAGCACCGGAAAAGCATTGCGCATCGCTGCAGGTTTACCCACTAAATTTCCTCTAAAACCCGTGATTAATTTTACAATATCTTTAGTGGAGATTTTTTTGAACGCTGTCGCTGCTTGATAATATGTTTGTAGTTTCGTCTCATCGCTTGGATTTTGCACATATTGGCGTAAAGTTTTAATATCTTCAGAAAAGCGTTGTTCCAAAACATCGAGGGAAAATGAACGCTCCATAAAAGTTGTATCAACCATAACGACACCCTTGTTGCAGAATATGGTATAAGTATAGAGTAAGCCAGTATAACATTGATATCACTTTTCTTGCATATACGCTAAAAATAAATTTGAACTAAGCACATAAATCCCCAGGCATGCAGCTTTGATTAGTGCTGAGTAAGTGTAGGCAACAAAGCATAAATTTAAACTGAGGAAAGTATATACTGGATAGATAGAGAAATGGGAATTAGTAATGGCAAATCGTCAATTAATTCAACAATTAAAGTTGCAAGGAATATCCCATCCTGGTGTTTTGCGTGCAATAGAAAAAGTACCACGAGAAAAATTTGTTTTACCCAAACTAAAACAAAGAGCTTACGAAAATGTCGCTCTTCCTATTGATAAAGATCAAACCATTTCGCAGCCTTATGTGGTCGCCCTCATGACTCAAGCTTTAATTGATCATCCAAACCCTCGCAAAATATTAGAAATTGGCACAGGTTCTGGTTACCAAGCCGCTGTTTTGGGCACCCTTTTTCCCGAAATTTGGACAATAGAACGAATAGAAGTACTGTACCATAAAGCAAAAAAATTGCTTTATGAATTGGGTTTTAGCAATGTTCATTGTCGATTAGGAGATGGCGTTAAAGGTTACGTTGATGAAGCACCTTTTGATGGCATCTTAGTCACTGCAGCCACACCAACTTTACCACTGGCGCTCCTAGAACAACTGCACCCTCAAGGGGGGCGACTCGTTATACCATTAGGACCTACTCATCAAGTGCAAGAACTGACTTTAATCATTCGTCAAGAAGATAAATTTGAGGAAACAATATTAGAGCAAGTTTGTTTTGTTCCATTGATCCCTGATCATCATTAATATATTCTTTGAAATTATTAAGCAAAGAGATATCTACTTTGAATACAACTCTTTTTCTTGCCCTATTGCCAAGTCATGATAATCGCCGAATAATGACAGAGAAGATCCTTTCCTGTGAAACAAAACGTTCTCCACTTGCCCGCATTCAGTGGTCTCATACTAATGATCTTCATATTATTTTAGGTGCGATTAACAATGTGCGTGAAAATGATTTTCGAAACGTTGCATTAGCATTAAATATGGTTTCTCAAAGTAGTCCCCTGATGGCTAATGTTGAGGAAATTGGGGGCTTTGGAAATGCCATTGTTTTAAAGATTGGTCCCCATCAGCAGCTTCTTAATATTCATAAAAAAATGAATCAAAAACTGATACAAACCACACAGAACCTATATCAATTCGATACAAGAAATCGATTTTTACCCCAGCTCGTCGTTGGCAGAGTTCACAATCTCCAGGTACTTAACCAACAACACAAACAACAATTATTAGGTTTAGTCGAAGAACAATTCAGAGGATATTCTTTTCTGATCCAACAAGCCGCGCTTGTTCGAAAATTACCCGAAAAATCTTACCCTGCCTATCAAAGCGTTCAGCTTTATACGCTCGCAGGCTCTAAGTAAGCTTTTTTCGTCTAGCAAAATTAAAACCGACGCGAATATATACTGGAACCAGTTTAGATCCCGACCGGGGTGAGTAAGCGTAGGCAACAAAGCCTAAATTTAAACTGGGAAAAGCATATACTCGAACCAGTTTGAAATTAGGATCCGTCGTTGCGACCCAGAGCGAAGCGAAGGGGAAGCAATCCAGAAAAAAGACTGGATTGCCGCATCGCTTCGCTCCTCGCAAAGACGGATCATGAGTTGGCTGATCCTAAATTTAAACTCGGAAGAGTATATTAATGGATCCGATGGGAAGGACTAGGTAATGCCATCAAGATCAATTCTTTAATCATTGTATGATAATCAATCTTATCAGCAGACTGACTATTGTTATCTGGTAAATCTACTAGAATTTGGTTTTCTTTGGATAATTCTTCTACAGCGTCAATCACTCTTTCTTTATTCATTTTATACAACCTCTACATATTGTATTGCCACATATATGTGGTCACCTTCTACTCTTTCCAGTTTAAACTGGCACGAGTTACATACCCGAACAGGGTATAACAGCTACTCTAATATACCTAGTTAATTTAAGTGAGTGTAGTACTAAAAAATATTTTACTTTGAAATAATGCTAACACATTTGCTTTTACGTAAATAAAATCGCCAAGGCAGTTCTTTATGTTCCTCGGCATAGTCAATCCCAATACGAGGTGATGCAACAATATCACCTTTGCTCACTTTAATGTTTCTATCCTCAAGCCAAATCGGCGGTTTATCTAATTGAGAACCATCTAATGCCGTCGTGATCCCTAAGGCAGAAGTTAAGATCCCAGGTCCTGCTGTTAACCTGGCACTTTGCTGTTTTAAGTTTCGCCGAAGCAACATGTGGGGGATCCCATCTATAGGTTCTATTGCTCTAATCAATACTGCTTGTGGATTATTTTCACCTGCAGTAACGATATTGAATAGATGATGAATACCATAACACAAGTAAATATAGGCAACGCCGCCTTTTGCATACATCGTTTCAGTCCGTTGAGTACGCCGATGGTTATAAGCATGTGAGGCTTTATCTAAAACCCCATTATAAGCCTCTGTTTCAACAATCATGCCAGAAGTTATGCAATTATTTATTTTGGTGACCAAGATCTTGCCAAGCAATGTTTTGCTTAACGTAACTACATCTTCGTTATGATAATAACTTAGAGGTATTATCAATTTGGAGTGCGCTTTATCCATTTTATCACCTTCGACAAATAATATTTTATTATATTAATCAATAATTTATAATTAAATTCTTTAATTTTATTGTTATTGGGTTATTACATTATTTACTCACGAAAGAATCAAGATATAATCAAAGTAAGCTTATCAAGCCTATAGATTGACCTTAAAACTATATCAAGAGATTTGGAAGCGATAACATGACTATGCATACCCCCATTTTAGAAAATATTCATGCTTTACTTGATTTTAATCACGTACCAAAATCTAAGCTCGAAAGAGTGCAATATTTTTCACAAACATTTGGTTTGTCAATACAAGAAAGTGAAAATGTGCTTGCAGGTGAGCAAGTTCCTAATAAAAAGCTGTTAAAGCAAATTGCTGATAAGTTCGAAGTGGATCCCTTGTGGCTGTTAAAAAATTAAAATAAATTGGCTTTAAATGTTATGCAAGATTATTCAAAATTACCACTGCTTAAACAAGCACTTCAGCAAGATCCTTTCCAACAGTTTTCACTTTGGTTTAATCAAGCCCTGTCGCAAGGAGAAATTGAGCCTAGCGCCTTTACTTTAGCAACAGTCAATACCGATTATGATGTAACGGCGCGAATAGTTTTATTAAAATCCTTTGACGAAAAAGGATTTGTTTTTTTTACCAACTATTTAAGCGCCAAATCGGAGCAACTCAAAGAAATTCCTAAAGCAGCAATGGTTTTCTGGTGGCCCAAATGTCAAAGGCAAGTGAGAATTTGCGGTTTAGTAAACAAAATACCTGCTACTCAATCTGATGAATATTTTAAAAAGCGTCCAAGAGAATCACAAATTGCTGCCACTATCTCTCAACAAAGTCAACCACTAACAGATAGAGAACAGCTATTACAGGAATTTAATAGCTTTACAAATGATACACAACAACCTATTAGGCGACCTGATTTTTGGGGTGGATTCATTTTAAATCCTGAAAAGATAGAATTTTGGCAAGCAAGAAGCCACCGTTTACATGATCGCTTTCAATACACTAAAAATAAAGCGTCGCTATGGGAAATTTTGCAGCTCTACCCCTAAGATCTTAATGCTTTCTTATACTCAAACCAGTTTGAATCCCGTATCAAGTACGGGACATGCTTAGACAAGACGCCAAGCGGGCGAATCCGCAGGCCTGTAGCTTTGAGAAGAGTATACACAAGGTATTTAACCATTGTTAATTTGATAGCTAATCTGGTCTCGTCATTGCAACTGTATTTATATTATTTATAATACAGCTTTACACATAAAATAATATAAGCTTGTCATGCGAGTTGCCATTCCTAAAGAAATCACCGACGCAGAAAACCGCGTCGCGCTTGTACCAGCATTGGTTGCAGACTTAACACGATTAGGATGTACCGTTTTATTTGAAAACGGCGCAGGCGCAGGTGCTTGCTATCCGGATGAACTTTATCAAAACGTCACATTTTATAGCGATCCTGCTAAGCTCTATCAGGACGCAGATATTGTGCTTAAAGTAGAAGCCCCTTTTGAGGAAGAAGTTGCTCAATTTAAAGAAAATACCATTGTGATAGGCTTACTCTCAGGATATCGTTTTCCTGAGCGCATTGCTGCGCTAAGTCGTCGTAATATTACCAGTTTTGCAATGGAACTTGTGCCAAGAATTTCTCGAGCTCAATCTATGGATGCCCTATCTTCGCAAGCCACTATTGTTGGGTACAAAGCTGTACTTATTGCTGCGAACATGACAAACCGTTTCTTTCCTATGCTAACTACCGCTGCTGGCACCATCAGACCCAGTGAAGTCCTTGTGATTGGCGCTGGTGTTGCGGGGTTACAAGCCATTGCAACCGCAAAACGATTAGGTGCCATTGTCAAAGCCTATGACATTCGAACCGCTGCACGCGAACAAATTGAATCGCTCGGCGCAAAAATGATCAATATTGATGTACAGGCTGAAGGGGCTGGTGGCTATGCTCGTGAATTAACCGATGATGAAAAACAAAAACAACAAACCGTACTTTTAGAAGCCATTTCAAGATCGCAAGCTATTATTTCTACCGCACTTATTCCTGGAAAACCTGCACCTAAAATCATTACCACAGCCATGGTAGAAGCAATGGCACCTGGTTCAGTCATTGTTGATTGTGCCGCCATTGCTGGTGGAAACTGTGAGTTAACACAACCCGATAAAACTATATCCCACCAAGGGATCTTGATTAATGGTCCAACCAACATACCAAGCATGGTAGCCAAGGACGCCAGTAATATGTATGCCAAAAATCTTACCAATTTTCTTGCATTGTTGGTAAAAGATGGCAAACTCAATATCGATTGGCAAGATGAAATTTTATCTCAAAGTGTTTTGACGCATCAGAATGAAATTAAACATCAACCGACCCGTAATCTCATCGCAGGTGCATCATGATAGATGGATTTATCACATTCCTATACATTTTCGTCCTTTCGGCCTTTACAGGTTATGAAGTCATAAACCGTGTCCCAGTGATTCTCCACACGCCTTTAATGTCTGGTACAAACTTTATTCATGGCATCATATTAATAGGAGCCATGATAGCATTAGGACAAGCCAACACTGTTTTTGAACAATCCATTGGTTTTTTTGCCGTATTGATTGCGACAATCAATGTGGTGGGTGGGTTTGTCGTTACTAAACGCATGCTAGACATGTTTCAAACAGAGCGTAAAACAAATGCATAATTTTATTCAACCAATTTATCTTATTACCGCCATCATATTAATCATGGGCATTCGCAAAATGTCCTCCCCTAAAACAGCAAAAAATGGCATCACATATGCTGGTTGGGGAATGTTAGCAGCTATTTTAGTCACATTTCTTGTCCCTGAAATTCGTGGCGTGTGGAATCATTTACTGATTTTAACTGGTATAGCAATAGGCACTTACATTGGATGGTCTTCTGGCAATAAAGTTCAGATGATTAACATGCCGCAAATGATTGCACTTTATAATGGTATGGGTGGTGGTGCAGCCGGTGCTATTGCAGCCATAGAATTACTTGCGCCTTCACATAGTTTTACAGTACGTGCCTTAGCATTACTCGGAGCACTTATCGGCACTATTTCCTTTAGTGGTAGCATTATCGCTTTTGCCAAATTACAAGATCTGATGAAACGCGTTATCATTTTACCTAAGCATCAACTGGTTAATTCCGCTATTTTAGTGGCAAGCGTATTCCTGGGTTGCTTAATCTTATTTTCATCACAACCTTCAAAATTACTGCTTTTGCCCTTTTTTATACTATTACTCGTATTAGGGGTTACTTTCACCATCCCCATTGGTGGGGCGAATATGCCTGTCGTCATTTCCCTCTTTAATGCCATGACTGGTTTAGCCGTCGGCTTTGAAGGTTTTGTTTTAAACAACAACGCTTTGATCATTGCAGGTACTGTAGTTGGTGCTTCAGGTACACTCTTAACTCAGTTAATGGCCAAAGCA
Organism: Pseudomonadota bacterium; assembly: GCA_018242045.1. Lineage (GTDB taxonomy): Bacteria > Pseudomonadota > Gammaproteobacteria > Berkiellales > Berkiellaceae > Berkiella. The sequence goes on from JAFECR010000013.1 coordinate 69,844, forward strand.
ATGAATAAATCAGTGGCTTCGATTTTCTTCTCGCCTATGTCAATACAGCAAGAAAGCATTTCTCAAACCAATGGTAGTCTTAAGCCTGTAGAAATCAGCGATGCCGCGGTTATGATGGCGTATTCTAACAAAGTTATTATTGTTCCAGGTTATGGGATGGCAGTTGCGCAAGCCCAACATAAAATCTGGGAGCTCGCTCAGCAATTAGAACAACGAGGTGTTATTGTCAAATTTGCAATTCACCCTGTCGCTGGTCGTATGCCAGGTCATATGAATGTTCTGTTGGCAGAAGCGGGTGTACCCTACGATAAATTACTCGATTTGGATGAAATCAATGCCGAGTTTTCAAATACAGATACCGTTTTAGTCATTGGTGCTAACGATGTCGTTAATCCTTCTGCAAAAACAGAACCATCAAGCCCTATCTTTGGCATGCCAATTCTAGATGCTGCCAGTGCACGCAATGTTTTGGTTATTAAGCGAGGTCAAGGCAAAGGTTTTTCTGGGGTCGAAAATAGTTTATTTACCATGGATAACGCCCGTATGCTTTATGGCGATGGCCAAGATGTAGCCAATAAATTAATACACGCGGTAAAAGCACTCTAAGTAAATTTAAACAGTATTACTCTTTCCGTTATGCCAACCAACTATTAAAGAATATTGGTATTTCTCCGATAATGACTGTGTAAATTTTATTTTTGTTGCTTTAGAGGTAATTATGAGAACCCCACTCAGCGTGCTCCTTAAAGATAAAGGGAGCATTACTCACAGTATTTCTCCAGTTGCAACAGGCTACGAATGCACTCAAAAATTAAATCAATCGGGGGTAGGTGCTTTATTAGTGATTGAAAATGGTAAATTAATTGGCATTATCAGTGAGCGGGATCTGATAAGAAAGGTATTAGGCAAAAGCATCGATCCTAATGCTGTTAAAGTATCAGAATTGATGACACATAATCCTACTACCGTTTTACCAAGCACTACTGTACAAGAAGCCATGAAACTTATCACCGAAAAACGTTTTCGCCATTTACCGGTTGTAGAAAATGGTGTGTTATTGGGTGTTATTTCAATCGGTGACTTAACACGTTGGGTTATGTTACAACAAGAATATGAAATTGCAGCCCTGACGGGATATATTCATGGTAACACGCGCTAAAGACATACAATTTTAATGTCATATATACAAGTAAATGATATTAATCTTCATTTTGAGCTTCAGGGGCAAGGCCCTCCTTTATTATTTATTCACGGCTTAGGGGCTAGTTTAAGAGATTGGGAATACCAAATTCCCTATTTTAAAGAAAAATATCGAATTTTGACTTTCAGTCTTCGAGGTCATGGACAATCTGACAAACCAGATCATCCTTATAGCGTAGATATCTTTGCTAACGACACAGCTGAACTTATTCGAACGTTATTCCCCGAGGGCGTTCATGTTGTTGGCCATTCCTTAGGAGGCATGATTGCGTTCGTATTGGCTTTAAATTTTCCAGAATTGATTAAAACATTAACGATAGTCAATAGCGCCCCAGCGGTTATTTTTCCTAACTTTAAATCTCAATTTTTCTTTTATTTACGATCTTTTGATGTTCGCTTATTTGGGATGCGTCATTTAAGCACACAACTTGCTAACGCCGTCTTTCCTAAAGCTGAACAAGCGCCATTGCGAGCAACGTTTATTGAACGTTGGTGTGAAAATGATCCTAAAGCTTACCTAAATACATTGCGTGCTTTTAGGGGGTGGACTGTCATGCATCGATTAGGAAGTATCCTTTGTCCAACACTGATCATTAGCGCTGATCAAGATTACACACCTGTGAGCTTTAAGAAATTCTATACAGAGCTTATCCCTAACGCAGAATTGGTTGTTATTAAAGATTCAAGGCATCTTACCATTGTGGATCAAGCTGCGATTTTGAATAAAACAGTGGATGATTTTTTAATGAGGCATGTGATTTGAGAAGACTCTCTACCCCCTTAAATAGTTGGTAGAGAGCATATGATCGTAATGGAGTTAAAGCTTAGTGTGCAGCAGCAGCAGCTTCTACTTTACCACCTTTATCGGTGCAATCTTTTTCAGAAGCAACCATTACCCAGCCTTTCCCTTTGCAGCTATTTTGGCCTTTACAAGCATTATCAGAAGTCTTACATGCGCTAGAACCTTTGCATGCATTACCACCAACACACTTAACGGTTAAGTCGCCAGATGTGCTTGAAGCAGAAGAAGCAGCAAATACTGATGTTGCAAATAAAGCACCTACCGCAGCTGCAAGTATCATTCCACTTTTCTTAGCCATTTATCTTTCTCCTTTTGTATACAAAATTTACAAATTTTAAATAAATATAAAAAAGCCATAGGTTAACTCCATGGTATGCGTATGGTTACAGGTAAAACCTTTTTGGTCAATAGCCCCACCATCGCAATACATGCTACCCCACTTTGAAACTTTACTTCACAAGTATGCGTAGTTTGCTGATAACAATAGTTATTGACATTTAAGCATAATCCTTGTAAATTACATAACTAGTATTTCTTAGTATAACAAGCACTTACGTGCCTCCAATGTACGTTCCTTCATTTGTTAGACCAAGAAACAATTCACCCACCCTACCCTAAAAGGGTTGGAACCTTAATAAAAACGAACTTGGAATAATAAATGACGAATTTTAAGGCCTTCGGCTTACCCAATACTATCTTGAATGCATTAGACAATATCCAAATTACCCAACCGACTCCGATACAGAGCCAAGCAATCCCTACGGCGCTTGAGGGTCACGACATCCTTGCCTCTGCTCAAACAGGCTCAGGAAAAACCATCGCATATCTTATCCCTATCATTTCAAAGCTACTCAATAGTGCCTGTGGAAGCGCATTGATTTTGGCCCCCACAAGAGAGTTGGCAGACCAAATCAAAAGCAGCTTGTTAACCTTACTTGGAAAAAAGGCCCTTCATGAAACTGCTTTATTGATTGGTGGCATACCTATTTTCAAGCAATATCAAGCTTTAAAGAAAAACCCCAAATACATTATTGGTACCCCTGGACGTGTGGTTGATCACTTAGAAAGAAGATCTTTACGTCTTCATGACACACAACATTTTATCCTAGACGAAACTGACCGAATGTTAGAAATGGGATTTAGTGAAGACATCGAAAAGATTACAAACAGCCTGCCAACTTCTCGCCAAACGCTGATGTTTTCAGCAACAATGCCCGATAACATCGTGAAGTTGTCACAAAAATATTTAAAAACACCAAAGTACATTACCATTGGTAAGCCTACAAGCACTGTTGAAACCATTGAACAAAAAGTATTAAAAACTACAGCAAAAGAAAAGTTTTCCCATTTACTCGAAGCTTTGCAAGAAAGAGATGGCTCGGTCATTGTCTTTGTTAAAACCAAGTTTAGCGCCGCTTTGTTGGCTGAAAAGTTACAACGCCATGATCATCAAGCACAAGCAATCCATGGTGATTTAAAGCAGCGCCAGCGCAATGCCGTCATTCAAGCTTTTCGAAACCAAAAATGCCGCATTCTCGTAGCAACCGATATCGCTGCTAGAGGCTTAGATATCCCACATATCATGCATGTGATTAATTATGATCTCCCGCAGTGCCCCGAAGATTATATCCACCGGATTGGTAGAACAGGACGAGCTGGTATGACTGGACACGCGCTCTCTTTCGTTGGACCTGATGAACAGAAAAAATGGCGGGCCATCCATGAACATGTTAATCATGGCAAAACCTCAAATACACAACCTCAAAGAAGCGCTAAACCTAAACGATCGTCAAAACCAGGAATGAAGCATCATAATAATCGAGCTCATGCTAAACACAGACGTCCAGATGGGGAACAGGCTAAAAAACCTTTCCATAAACAGCGTAGAAATAAATCATCGAATAGATCTAAAAATGAAAATGCCGCGTCGCAACAATAAGACGCGGCATTTCAAAAGAAGAGTTAAGCTGCTTTAGCTTTCTTAACTCTTCTTTTACTAGCACGTTTTTTAGGTTTAGCCGTGCTTTTCTTTGCGGTAGCCTTTCTTTTAACTGTTCTCTTTTTAGGCTTAGCGGCCGTGGTAGTCTTACGTTTTTTTGCTGTAGACTTACGCTTTGTCGCTGTAGACTTGCGCTTTGTTGCTGTAGATTTACGCTTTGTCGCGGTAGATTTACGAGCCGTTTTTTTGGCACCCGCAGCTTTAGCAACTTTCCGTTTAACGGTTCGTTTCTTCGCTGCCTTGGGTTTAGCGGTCGTAGATTTACGCGTTTTTGCAGTGGACTTCCTTTTGCGAACAACCATCTAGCTTCTCCTCATACTAGGGTAACTACCTCAAACTTAGCACATAAAATAATAAAAAGAAAATTTTTAATATCATTTACAAAAAATTTTGCATTCAATTTCTTTTTTCTTCATGTTGTGAAATGTTTTAGAATTTTTGAATGGCAAAAGTTGACCTCCTCTTTGAGGTGGCCAACCAAATAAAACCAACTGCTCCAGCCATTAAACCAATAGGAATAACAACCAACGCTAATGTATAAGCATGAGCATCATAGACTGGTGTCTGTCCGCTCATCGTACCATCCCAATAATAAGTCATGATTTGCCCAATAATACTATGAAAAACATATCCAAATGTCATGATAATCATATTGGCACAAGCAGTAGTTAAACCAACGAGTTGCTCTCCCCCATAGGTACTTGCTTTATAGATTGCCAATATTTGATAGGCACAGAAAATACCAACAATAACAAACATGGCTGTCAATACACTTACCGGGAGTTGTCCCATTAAAAGCAAACAAAACGAAATACCCATCACAACGCCGCTGAGAATGATAAAGCTAAAGTAAGCCTTCGTTTTTTCGGAGATCCAGCTCAATAAAGGGGAACCAATGCACATCCCCAAAAAGATAAGTGAAGGCAATGAAGCTGCAACATTTTCGTTCAACTTGTAAACGAGTTCAAGATATTCCTTACCCCATACATCGGCAAACCCTTCCAAAGGTCCCACCATTAAACCAGAAAAAAGACAAATTAAAATCACGTCTCGATTCATCAATACTGCCTTTACACTTTTCAACCAACTTTGTGTGCCAGCGCTAATTTTTTGCACAGGAATCACCCAGAAAGTGGTGAGTGCAAGCACAATACCAATCAAGATGATAATTTGAAGTACGGTTTGCGAGCCAAAGGCCTGCATTAAATAATTGATAGGCTGACCACCATAGATTGCGCCAATTAAACCGATAGTCACTGAACAACCTAATATGAATGTAAACTTATCTTCCGGGAACGACATTCTAATAATTTTAAACACACCCAAAATGGCGGCCGAAGAACCCATGCCAATTAATAAACGTCCTATGCCTGGATACATCCAATTGTCAGCGTACAACAAAGGCATTAAACCGATAACGGTTAACATCATACAAATAGGTAACACCCATTTAGGACCATATTTATCTAATAGGATCCCAACTGGGATATGCATGCCAGCATAACCAATATAATAAAGACCAGAATATTGACCAAATAAAGAAGCATCAATTTGGAATTTTTCCAAAAGATCACTCATCATGATATTGGGTAGCACTCTTAGCACATATTGATATGCATAAAAAAAGGATGCTAACGACCACATCAACCAAACTGAGAAAACACTGTTTTGTCTGTTTTGTTCTTGCATTTAAATAACCTCAACCGAATAAGAAGTTAAGCGAAAAAAATGAAATGGATAAGTGTGGGATAGAATTAGCAGCTGGCGCTGCCCAGCAGGCGGCGTTGAAGTTGTGTCGTGTTTGTCTTTTTCATGGGTTTCAACATATCAACTTTGGTGAATAAGTTCAAGCTTAATCAATTTGCTTAGCCAAGTAAATAACTTGTTGCGATTTAAAGGATAGTCGCGGCTAATTCTAGGATAATCGGCAAATTTATAATCTATACTAAAACCAACCTACTCTATATATACACTATGTATAAAAGATGCCACTTAAGGCAAACACTAAAATCTATCCTTTCATTGTTTTGTGCTCCCTCACCGGCGGTTGTACTGTTGGCCCTGATTATATTGCCCCAAACGCTCCCAGTGCTCTCACCTACACCGAGGACCCTCAACCAGAACAAACTGTACAAAGTAAAGGTCCTGGAGGAAATGGACAATATTTTTATCTTACTCAAAAAATCCCTGAACAATGGTGGGCGTTGTTTCATAGTGAAGCGCTTAATCAGCTCATTTTTAAAGGCTATCAGCAAAACCCAAGCATAGAAGCCGCCATGGCTGCGCTAAGACAAGCACAAGAAAATTATCGCGCTCAAGTTGGGGATTACTTTCCTTCTTTCGATTTACAATTAAGCGCCCAAAGACAACAAGCGACTGATGCTAGCATTGATCTGCCTGTCCGAGAGCCCTTTATTTATAATGTATTTAACAGCCAAGTTAATGTCAGTTACACTTTAGATCTATTTGGTGCGAATCGCCGAGCACTCGAAGGTTTATGCGCTCAAGTATACTATCAAGGCTATCAACTTGAAGGCGCCTATCTGACATTGACTTCGAATATTGTTACCACTGCTATTACAGAAGCGTCAATTTACGCTCAAGTTCAAGCCACCCATGAGCTTATCAAACTCGAAGAAGATCTTTTACAAATCATCCAACAACAATACCAATTGGGTGGCGTCGCAAAGAACGATGTACTTTCTCAAGAATCTCAATTAGCTCAAACCCGTGCCACGCTACCACCACTTGAAAAAAACCTGGCATTAACAAGGCACAGCCTGGCAGCGCTGGTAGGTGAAATCCCAAGTCAATCACCAATACCTTCTTTTTGTTTGGATGATTTAGTTTTGCCAAGTGATTTACCTGTCACCTTGCCTTCCACCTTAGTACAACAACGACCTGATATTCGAGCCCAAGAAGCCTTGCTCAGAGCTGCCAGCGCCCAAATTGGGGTTGCTACCGCCAATATATTTCCCAATATCACTATCAGTGGATACAGTGGCTGGCTATCCAATCAATTAAACACCTTGTATTCACCGAAAAGTTTTATTTGGAGCATTAGCAGCCAACTGCTACAACCTATTTTTCACGGTGGTACACTTTTAGCTCAAAGACGTGCGGCTATTGCCGCGTTTGAACAAGCAAGAGCGCAATATAAAGAAACCGTTATTAACGCTTTCAAAAATGTTGCTGACGCGCTACGTGCCATCGAGTTAGATGCAAAAGCGCTCGCAGCTCAAACAGAAGCTTTAGATGCTGCAAAAAAACTCTATGACTTATCAAGGCAACAATACAAGCTGGGTGCTATTACTTATCTTTCATTGTTAAATGCACAAAGACAATACAATTTAGCACTTATTAACAAAATTCAAGCACAAGCACTGCGCTACACTGATACTGCCGCTTTATTTCAAGCCTTAGGAGGCCTCTGGTGGCCTTGTCAGCCCATTGGAGAAACTCCTTATGGTTAAACGAATGATAATTATGCTGATTGCAGTTGGGATCTTGTTTGGCGGTATCTTCATTTATCATGCGATTAGCGCTTATATGATAAAATCCTACATGCAAAAGCAAGGAGCGCCAGCAGTTGCTGTTTCTACAATTAAAGCGCAACAATCTCCTTGGCAACCCCAGATTAATGCGTCCGGTAGCTTACGTGCCGTTAAAGGCGTCGATGTGACAACAGAAATTGCAGGGTTAGTGCGCAGCATTCAGTTTAAACCAGGCGCTAATGTCAAAAAAGATGATTTATTGGTTGTGTTAAACGATGATGCTGAAATTGCACAACTTCGCGTACTGATAGCATCCGCTGAAATTGCCAAAACCACTTTTGAACGCGATAAAGCACAATTTGAAGTTCATGCCGTAAGCCAGCAAACACTGGACAATGATGCAGCCTCACTCAAAGGGGCAAAAGCACAAGTAGATCAGCAGCAAGCCATCGTTGACAAAAAGATAATTCGCGCCCCTTTTAACGGACGTTTAGGGATCTCAAATGTTAATCCAGGTCAATATTTAAATCCTGGAGATAAAATAGTTACCTTGCAATCACTCAATCCTATTTACCTTGATTTTTATATACCACAACAAAATCTCAAGCAATTGCGAATAGGGCAACCTGTCGTCATGACAACAGATTCTTATCCAGGTCAAAAATTTACTGGGAAAATCTCAACCATTAACCCTATCATTGATACGGCAACCAGAAATATTCAAGTTGAAGCCTTAATCAACAACCCTCAAAAGATACTATTACCTGGCATGTTTGCGAGTGTCGAAATAGCAACTGGCAAACCCGAAAAACATCTAACTTTACCGCAAACAGCGATTAGTTATAATCCTTATGGTGAAATTGCTTATATTGTCAAAGAAGGCAAAGCACAACAAACTTTCGTAACTACTGGCGACAAACGAGGCGATCAAGTCACTGTACTCAAAGGTCTAAAGGAAGGAGATGAGGTTGTCACCAGTGGCCAATTAAAGCTTAAAAATGGAAGCGCTGTCACCATCAACAATAGCATTCAGCCTAGCAATAATCCTGATCCCAAAGTAGTCGATCAGTAAGGAGCAAAATGCAATTTACCGATCATTTTATTCGCCGGCCTGTATTAGCTACGGTAGTGAGTCTGATGATTTTAGTGCTTGGTCTGCGATCCATGAGCTTACTACCCATTAGACAGTTTCCGTTTACACAAAATGCGGTTGTCACCGTATCCACGGTGTACACCGGCGCTGATCCTGCTTTAATTGCTGGTTTTATTACAACACCGCTTGAAAATTCAATTGCCCAGGCCAATGGCATAGATTACTTAACTTCTGCCAGTACCTTAGGCTTAAGCACAATTCAAGCTTATCTTAAGCTAAATTATGAACCTGATAAAGCCATGACAGAAATAAATACTAAAGTAAATGCGGTGTTAAATCTATTACCTCAACAATCTCAAGTGCCTACCCTTTCGGTTGCCATTGGTGAAACAATTGATGCGATGTATATTGGATTTAAGAGTGAAGTGCTCAGTAGTAATCAAATTACTGACTACCTTATTCGGGTTGTACAACCTAAATTACAAGCAATAGATGGTGTACAAAAAGCCGAAATTTTGGGACAAAGAACTTTTGCACTACGTGCATGGTTAGATTCTGATAAAATGTCTTCTTTTCAAATCACGGCCGCCGATGTTGCAACCGCTTTAGCCAATAACGATTTTATTTCAGCTGCCGGTCGAACTGATGGACAAATGGTAACCGTCAATCTTATTGCTGATACGGGTTTGCATACCGTAGAAGAATTTAGCAATTTGATTGTTAAATCCAAAAATGGTGCATTTGTGCGTTTAGGAGATATTGGTCATGTTTCCTTGGGTTCTCAAAATTATGATACCGCCGTTGGCTTTGATGGGCAACCGGCTGTTTATATTGGTATTCAAGTTGCTCCTGCTGCGAATTTACTTACTGTTATCGATAGTGTGCGAGCAGCATTCCCTGATATCGAAGAACAACTACCCACCGGCTTAACCGGCAAAATCGTTTATGATTCCACTAAATTTGTTAATAGCTCCATTGATGAAGTTATTAAATCCTTAGTGGAAGCCATTTTAATTGTAACCGTGGTTATTTTCCTATTTCTTGGTTCCGTGCGCTCAGTCTTGATCCCCGTTGTTGCGATCCCTTTGTCATTGATCGGCACATTTTTTATTATGTTGACTTTGGGATATACCATTAATTTATTAACGCTATTGGCATTGGTGCTTGCGATAGGATTGGTGGTAGACGATGCTATCATTGTGGTAGAAAATGTGTTTAGGCACATGGAAGAAGGCGCATCTCGCTTGCAAGCGGCTTTGGTTGGCGCAAGAGAACTTGCAAATCCTATCATTGCTATTTCCATTGTATTGATTGCCGTCTATGTTCCAATTGGCTTTATGGGCGGGTTGACTGGTGCACTTTTTACTGAATTTGCTTTTACTTTAGCTGCTGCAGTTGGGATCTCGGCTGTGATAGCGCTTACTCTTTCTCCGATGATGTGTGCAAAATTTCTTAAGTTAACAACCCAAGAAGGCGGCTTGGTAAAATACATTAATGATAAATTTATGGCGCTTGAAACGCATTATGAAAAGGTTTTACACGGTTCATTAAACTATCTACCTGTAACAACCGTTTTTGCAATCATCGTTTTAGCAAGCAATTATTTTCTTTTTGAAACCTCAAAAAAAGAATTGGCACCTCAAGAAGATCAAGGTATTGTAATCGCACAAATGACAACCGCACCCAATGCAAGTCTTGGCCAAACACAACTTTTTTCTCGTGAGCTTTTTAAAACCTTCACTGAATATCCCGAAATGGATCACACTTTTCAGCTCGATGGCATTTCTGGTTTAAATTCTGCTATTGCAGGGATGGTTCTCACCCCTTGGGACGAACGAAAACGCACTGCCGATCAGTTGCAGGCTTTAATTCAAAACCAATTTAATCATATTACAGGCGCTAGAACTGCCGCTTTTCAACCACCACCTTTGCCAGGGAGTCAAGGGCTACCAATACAGTTCGTGCTCAAAACCACAGAATCCTACGATAGGTTAAATGAAGTTTCTCAAAGAATGATGGACGAGCTTTATAAAAGCAACTTATTTATGTATCTTGATACCGATCTAAAAATAGATAAAGCCCAAACTTCTATTGATCTAAACCGGGAGAAAGCTGCCGAATTGGGTTTAACGATGGCTGATGTTGGTAATGTTTTGTCTTCGAATTTAAGTGAAAATTACATTAACTTTTTTAATATGGCAGGTCGTTCTTATCAAGTTATTCCACAAGTGATGCGCGATCAACGTTTAAATGATAACCAATTGCTCAATTACTACATTACTGCGGCCAATGGCACTTCAGTACCACTTTCAACCATTGCTTCTCTCAAAATAAATGTTGTACCTGAATCAGTCAATCATTTTCAGCAATTAAACTCAGCTACCATTTCTGGCATTCCAGCAATGGGCGTCGCTACAGGACAAGTCTTAGAATATATGACAAAACTAAGCAAACAAATTTTACCTCAAGGCTATGCCATAGATTCAGCAGGACCATCACGCCAATACTTGCAAGAAAGCTCTGCCTTAATCGTAACTTTCTTTTTTGCTTTAATCATTATCTTCTTAACACTAGCCGCCTTATTTGAAAGTTTTCGCGATCCCTTGATTGTTTTAATCAGCGTGCCCATGTCTATTTGCGGGGCGATGATATTTATCAGTTTGAACGTCGGCGGTGCAAGTCTTAATATTTATACAGAAGTAGGCTTAATAACATTAATTGGACTTATCAGCAAACATGGCATTTTAATTGTTCAATTTGCCAATGATGTGCAAGAAGAAGGATTAAGTAAACGCAAAGCCATTGAGCGTGCCTCAACAATTCGTCTTCGTCCGATTTTAATGACAACCGCATCGATGGTGCTAGGCGTCATTCCCTTAATTACAGCAAGTGGTGCTGGTGCGGTCAGTCGCTATAGCATTGGTTTAGTCGTTGCAACCGGGATCTCTATAGGGACTTTATTTACCTTATTTGTTGTGCCTGCCATGTATTTATTATTGGCAGATGATTTATCACGCAAAAAACAAACACAAGAGCCAGAGCATTTACCTACCCCATTAGTAGAGTTATAATTGCGCTGAATGGAGTCGTCGGCGAGGGAGTGAGAGATAGTGATTAAGCATATTGTACTAGCAGGAATTCCGCAATTACGCGAAATCGCAGAACCTGTCAGTGCCGACATGTTTCAAAGTGTGGCCTTAAACACAATTATTGCAGATCTATTTGAAACCATGAAAGCCTATAAAGGCGTTGGTATTGCTGCAACGCAAATTGGGGTATCTTTAAGAGTTTTAGCTTATGGCTTTGATTTTAATCACCCGCGATATCCTGAACAAGATCCTATTCCCTTATGTTTGATGATTAACCCCGAAATTATTACCAAAAGCAAAGAAATTGTTTATCTATTTGAAGGCTGCTTAAGTTTACCTGAAGTGCGTGGGTTAGTTCCCCGTCATGAATGGATTGAAGTGAAATATCAAAACGAACATGGTCAGGTAATGCAAAAGCGACACTCAGGTTTTGAAGCTAGGATTATCCAACATGAAATCGATCATCTTGATGGTAAACTCTATCCTGAGCGCATGGATAACATGAGAACCCTTGGCATTACCGCCGCTTTAAGAGAATCAGGCATTATTCGGTAATCGATTCATCTTCTTCTAATAAGTGTTCATGTTCCAACCACATCACATTGATAATACCGCATGAACAGGCGAATAAGACACCTAAAATCCAGGTAAAGTACCACATACCGCTTCTCCTAGTAAGCTTCTGGTTGATCTAATGTTTTTGTTTGCAGTCTTCCTGACATCACTTTAAATACCCAAGCTGTATATGCCAGCACAATTGGCAAAAAGATAATGGTTACCCAAAACATATAGTGTAATGTACGGTGACTCGATACTGCATCCCATAGCGTGATGCTATGATTGGGGTTTACCGATGATGGCAGAATAAAAGGATACATAGCGACATTCACTGTCAACAGTGCACAAATAATAGCCATTGTGCTCATAAAAAATCCAAAGCCAGCCCAGTTTTTAATTGACGACACCGCGGCAAGGCAAGCCGTCAATATGGTCAAAAGCGGGATCAGCCATAAAAGCGCATATTGATGATAATGGCTTAACCAAGCAGCAGTGGCAACAGAAACCTGCTTTTGCGTGGGAATTAAATTATTTTCAATAGGGGCAATCACATCTATCATAAAACCACTGATGCCCCACTGTAACCAACAGCCAATCGCTACAAATAAAACAACAAAACTCAAAGCACAGATAGCATTGTATTTTTTTAAACGTGTTGTAAATTCCTTGGGTAATTTTTTTTGCAGATACAATCCACCATGTAACGCAATAATGGACGTAGCGCTCAAACCAAAAAGGATAGCAAAGGGATTTAATAAAGCCACAAAAGATCCTTGATAGTGAACATGAAGATCCTTGTCAAAATAAAAAGGGATCCCTAATAAGAGATTGCCTAATCCAACCCCAAAAACAAGGGTAGGGATAAAACCACTCAGAAATAGCGACCAATCCCATAATGAGCGCCAAGAACCATTGGGTATTTTGCTTCTAAAATCGATCCCTGGTGGACGTAATACTAACGCTAACAAAACAAGAAATAACGCATAATATAACCCCGAGAAAGCTGTTGCATAAACAATGGGCCAAGCAGCAAACGTAGCGCCTGCAGCGGTAATTAGCCACACCTGATTCCCTTCCCAAGTTGGACCAATGCTATTGATGATAAGCCGCCTTTCATTGTCATTTTTTCCTAAAATAGGCAATAAAATACAAGCCCCAAAATCCCAACCACCAAATACGAAGAAAAAGACAAACAGCGCTGAAATGAAAACCCACCAAATTAACTTTAGGGTTACATAATCTAAAATCATTCATTCGCTCCTTTTCTTGCTGATTAGGCTAATTTTTATTTTTCAAAGTGATAGCGCCCTGTCCCCAATGTACTTGGGCCTAATCTTGCATATTTAAACATCAAATATATCTCAGCAATAAACAGCAATGTGTAAAATATGATAAAGCCACTTAAGCTGGTCAACACTTGGCTGGTTGAAACAGAAGAAACGCCCATATAGGTCGGTAAAATTTCACCAATCGCCCAGGGCTGGCGACCATATTCTGCCACTATCCAGCCGCACTCAGCAGCAATCCACGGAAATGGAATGCTGATCATCGCAAAGCGTAATAGAAATTTTCGGTTCTGTAATTGACCTTTGATATTGTAATAAAAAGCAGCAATAAATAATATCAACATCAAAAATCCTAAGCCTACCATGGTTCTAAAGGACCAAAATAAGGGCGCAACCCTTGGTAAACTTTGAAGCGCTGCGTCTTTAATATCATGATCGGTTGCCTTTGAAAGATCGGGTGAATATCGTTTCAAGAGCAAACCATAGCCTAAGAAATGTTTCACTTCATCAAACTCTTGCAGTAATTTTTTATCAGGCGTTGGTGTTTGCTTAATTTTATTGAGTAATTCATGCGCTTTGATCCCTAAACGCATTTTCTCCTCATGGCTCTTGACAAGATCATTTAAACCAATCACCGGCTCTGTTAGCGAACGTGTTGCGATAATACCTAAAAGATAGGGGATCTCAATTGCATATTCCATTTTCCTTTCTTTATCATTGGGGATCCCAAATAAGGTAAATGAAGCAGGCGGCGGTTTTGTTTCCCATTCTCCTTCAATCGCTGCTAATTTAGTGGTTTGAACTTCACCGACGGTATAACCACTTTCATCTCCTAAAACAATGACGGATAAAATAGATGCTAAACCAAAGCCAGCTGCTACAGCAAAAGAGCGTCTCGCAAATTGCACATCACGATGCCTTAGTAAGTAATAGCTACTGATCCCTAAAACAAAGATGGCACCCGTCACATAGCCTGAAGCTACTGTGTGTACAAATTTAACTTGGGCGACAGGATTAAAAAACAAGGTCGAAAAACTGCCCAATTCCATTCTCAAGGTGTCATAATTAAAGTGTGCGCCAACTGGATATTGCATCCATGCGTTTGCTACTAAAATCCATAACGCTGATAAATTAGCACCGATGGCCGTTAACCAGGTGACCGTCAAGTGTTGCGCTTTGCTTAATCTATCCCAACCAAAGAAAAATAATCCGATAAAAGTGGATTCTAAGAAAAATGCCATAAATCCTTCAATGGCGAGTGGCACACCAAATATGTCACCAACGAAGTAGGAGTAATAAGCCCAGTTTGTTCCAAACTGAAATTCCATGGTGATCCCAGTCGCCACCCCCATGGCAAAATTAATGCCAAATAATTTACCCCAAAAGCGAGTCATGTCTTTATAGATAATATTTCCGGTTAAAACATAAACCGATTCCATAATGGCAAGTATGAACCCTAAACCCAGTGTTAAAGGGACAAACAAAAAGTGATAGAGAGCCGTTAAGGCAAATTGAAGTCGCGATAATTCAACGACTGATTCATTTATCATTTGTTTTCTCCAATGGGGCTAAGAAAATGGCATTAACGCCAGCCTGGCGATCATTTTTTGATAAAGGATGATCAAAACAAAGCTTCCATAGCGCGAATAGCAAAATAATTTTTAGTAAGAGCACACATCCAATCTTACGGGTAAGAGAGAATTTCTTCATGATTTAACCATAATTTAAATGTAAGATTACTAACAATTTATTCATAATACTAGGCGTAATACTAGAAGTGTGTACTAAAACAGGCAAGTCGTCCACCATATAAAATACATAAAAAGTTGTAAATTTAATCAAGCTGGTTGGCTAATAAGTAAAGAGTTTGGACTGTTTTTTAACTTACAAAGTATCTTGCCGATAAAATCTCAATCAAGATGATGGAAGTGAATTAACTAAGTACGGCTGGTGAATAAATGAAAAACCCGCAAATAGATCTAAGATATCTAATTATTTTAGTTGTGATGAATTTGCTGCTTGGCTGTACAACAGGCGCTCAAACTGAAAATTATGGTTGGCATAGCAACTCAACAGTTCGCATCCAGACGGGAGCCCAAATGGATAAATTCTATGATGATCCGCTCTATTATTATTACAATGAATTTGATTGGCTTTATTTAAATTAATTACCCCACAAAACTTTATGTACATGATCAGAAGTTTCGGCGCTTAATTAGCTGACGTGTCATCCCGGTCAAGCTTGCATAATCCCTCGTTCGCATTTGTCCATCAGAACTTGAAATCGGATGGATCCCGCGCTTTCGCGCGGGAAGTAGACAGTAAAAACAAATTTTTTTTATTAATCGAGGATTATTTTCTTACCATTTTGGTGCAGGAGATGCCGGTGTTACATCTGTAGGTGGTGGTGTTGGTGTAGATTCAGGCTGGACCGTGTTGCTTGTTCTTGGTGTCGCCTTTTCAGCATTGCGCTTCCAAGTTAACACTTTACGAGGATCTGGCAACCACCATGAGGTATTGGTATTGGTATTTGTTTCTGGCTGTACTGTTGTTGAAGGCTTGATTGGCGTTCCCACAGCAATTTTAGTTGAATTTGAATCCAAGATATCATTGAGATTCGTTACAGTTGGTTTATCGAAATGCTTAATGATTAAGCTACTTGTTTTATACACCCCAACTCCAAGAGCACCGGGAACAAGTATACCTTGTGCTAGATTTTGTGCTTGAGGAGAAATAAAATTATTTACGTGAGTACTCAGATAATTTGTCGCCATATCTACACCCCCTGTATACCACACTGTCATACCAACAAGGGCTGAAAAAGTGAGAGCAGTGAGTGTTTTTTTGCTTGGTATATATGATGATTTTTCAGAATCAGATGTTGTAACTTTTTTAAGCTGCTTAGTTGGTTTTGATAGTGGGATATCTTCTTGATCTGATATCTCATCAGGGTCCTGAGATCTTGCTTTTGCTTTAGATTTAGATTTAAACGTAGGAACTGTCAGCTTATCCACTTTATGATTTAATTGCCCTCTGATTTCATTTAGTCTGCCTGCTATTTCAGCAAGGACGATATCGTTAATTTCGGCCTTATTTTTTTCTAATGCCAACTGAAGAGATTCTACCTGTTCTTTAAGTGTCCGTACTTGCGTTTCATAACTTGATTTAAGATTTTGAAGCTGAACATTATAATTAACAAATTGATCTTCTAATGCTTTTTCTGTTTCAACTGCATTTTTCTGTTTAACCTTCACAAGGTCTTGGGCATGTGTCGTTTTAAGATCTTCCATTTCTAAGGTAAGTTCTTTAATACGCGCTTGAAGATCAGTATTTGCTTTATTATTATCAACAAGCTTTACCCCTAAAGACTCCATTTGTTTTTGCAATCCGTCCAGCTCACCTTTTAACTTGGCTTCTGTTTCGCTAACAATTTTATTAGTTCTATATTCTTTAGTGGCTTTCAATAAAGCAACTTCTTTTGTTAAGTCCGCATTTGCTTTTCTAAGCTCTTCTAATTCAGTCTGGTGAACAGATTTTAAATATAATTTATCGTATTCTATTTTAACTGCTTCAGCTTTCTTTAAATGAGTAATAACTTGTTTAATATCTTTTGTATGAACCGATTGAGGGTTTTCAATATTCCAAGCTGGGGTAACTGTCATGGTAAAAGCAATTTTGTCTGAAAATGGATAAGATTCAGTTGATATTGAGTCAGTTTTTTTTAATTTTACGCTTATAATACCCAAATTATCTGATTCTTTATTTTGAATTTTCTGATTATATACTTGAACAGCTTCTTCATAACTGCTAAACAATTTCAAATTAAAAGTCTTCTCAAGTTCTTGAGCTTGTTTTTTTACGTCAAAATTTGTCCACTTGTTAATATCGCTGCTAGCAGTAACCCAGTACAACATTTCCTACCTCTCTCTGTGATCCATTATTAAAACTCGTAAATAAAATCAATCTCAACAACATTGTGCTATTGAAATGAATTAGAGTTTATATCACTTTAAGGCAAGAATATCAAGAAATTTAAGCGACCAATGGTAGTTGAATACTTTATCTCTATTAGAAGAGTGTACCTGCTCTATTTTTTTGGTAATTCAGTAAAATCTGACATTCTTATTTTCGCATAGCAAGCACTATGTCTGTGCTGAATTTTCTGCCTATTTGAATTTACATTATCAAATTTATTATCAAAAAGTCGGGGATAACTTGTTCTTGGAAAACTTTTTACACAGAGCCATGTTTAATAACAAAAACTTTGGTGATTTCTGGCCAGTTATTAAGCAAAAGAAAAAATACCAATAAATGTTGTCACATATTATATAATTAACTCTTTAGTCGCAAAATGTTACTTAAAAAAAGAACCTAGACAAGGCGTCTTGATTACATTAGTATTCGCGCTCCATTAGCAGTACCTTGGGCCATAGCATTCCGATGACATTGACACCTCAATTTGAGCTTTCTAAGCTTCCGCCTGAAATTTTACAAGAAATTTCGAGCTATCTTACCAAAACTGAGATCTTAACTTTAAAATTGTCTTGTCTTAGCCTGATACAATTTGAGGAATTATCAGATCAGGTTTTTAAGCCATTAATACTACGTTTACTTAACCTTGATAAAAAAATACCCAAGATGGTTGAACCAACCCCTACAAAAACACTGCGAGATCTGTTTAATGATTATTTCCATCGTATTAACATTGAACAGTTAACTGAAATTTGGATATTTAAAAAAAATGCTGCTTCATTTGAATTTCCTGAAAGTATTTTAAATAAGCTAAATCACATTAATAATGCTTCACCTAAATTGCGCACGCTAGAAGAAAGGCGACTTTTACTTGATGAAATTAACGCTCACCGGATTAGACAAAAAATTAATCCAAATTCTTCAGCATTAAATTTATCGTATTGCGATATTACTTGCATCCCTGACAGCCTTTTGCAAGATCCTACCCTAACCGTTTTTTGGAAAAATCTAACTGCGCTTCATCTTTGGGGAAATAATATTCAATTTTTACCAGATTCATTAATTGAAAAATGTCCCAATTTGAAAACTATCAATGTGTCCCTTAATTTATTACAAGAATTACCTAAAGAGATTGAAAAGTTAACAAGTCTACAAGATTTAAATTTAAACCATAACATGCTAAAAGAATTGCCTGCAAGTTTAACAAATTGTCGCAACCTTTTAAATTTACATGCCAGATTTAATCAGCTTAGTTGTTTAGACCCGTCATTTTCTAAAAAATTTTATCAACACTATGTTGACACAACTTTAGAAAATCAAAATTTTGTCCCAAAATTGTGGCAAGAATTTCAAAGAAATCATGAAAAATATATTAATAATAATAATACGAAAGCAGCATTTTTGCGTCTCACTGCCAAAAATCACCAAGAATTGCTTTTTGAACCTGCCATTCATGAAGAAAAATCTAACTTAACGAAGTATAAACTTAGCACCTAAATATAAAGGGGAAGCAATCCAGAAAAAAGACTGGTTTGCCTCGCTTCGCCCTCGCAAAGACGGATCAATCGTTGGCTGTTCCTAATTTCAAACTGTGAAGAGTATCGTTATTTTTTATTTGCTTTGCTCATTAAAAAATGTTGTTCGATCGCATTATTTTTATAATAATCATTGAACAAATCTTCAAGCTCTAATCTAAATTGTTTGATAGTTTCAGGGTTTTGTTGATTATCGTGGATAAGTTTAAGCACCGGTCCAATAGTTGTTTCAACAGAACGACGATAATGACCAAAACTTAAAGCGCTAAAATTCATCATCCCTTGGTTAAAGATCAATTTTTCAAAGCTATCGCCTAATTGTTGACGAATAAAAGCAGGCTCTCCCCAAAGAGATGGTGGAGAAACCCATTCTGGGGCAGGTGAATACTTGGCAACTAGGCCAAATAATCGACCAACATAAAGATCCGGCGGCCAAGTTGAAAAAGCAAGTATACCCTTAGGTTTTAAAACCCTGGTCATTTCCTGAATTGCCACCTGGGGTCTTGGCGCAAACATATGACCAAATTGGCTAAGCACGACATCGAAAGTATTGTCGTCATAAGGAAGTGATTCAACATCACCCTCTTCAAAATGAATATCTAAGCCTGCAATAATTGCATTTTCTTTAGCTCGCAACACCAAATCTGGACTTAGATCAAGCCCAATGCTTTTTGCACCCCTGTTAGCTGCCGTGATAGCAACCACTCCAGTACCACATCCAACATCCAGCAACTTATCACCGGCTTTAACACCAGAAAAATTCACTAAAGCCGCGGCAGCCGTGGTCGTGAAAATTTCAATAGGCGCAAATAAGGCCCAGCTTTTCTTTTGATTTTCTTTAAATACAGATAAAGCGTCTGAAGTCACGATATCTTCCTCAAATTTCTAAATTAATTATGTAAATATAATGCTAAAGAATATTATTTTGGCAGACAAGTATGTGGGGCTAAAAAGAATTAACGCATCCTCTGTATCGACTGCAAACTGATAAAGAGTTAAGAATAAAACTAATTAACTTGGGATACCACCAAGTAAACCTCTTAGCGTTCCAATAAGCAACTTTTCAATAACCTCAACAGAAGCGCCTGTTGCTTGCGCAGTTGTAATAATTTGATTGAGTAGTTTTGTTACTTCAGCCAATTCAGATGTAGCACAACTATCAACGAGCGATACGGCACCATTAACACAGGTAGGACTAATCAGTCCTCCAGATATCTCGTTAACGATTTGGTTATCTAATAAACGCATTCCACACACTCCTTATGAAAAACTAAAAAACCATCCTAATTAAGCAGAAAATAAATCGAACTGCAAATATATATTAGGGCCGGTAGCGCACTGCCTTTTTGTTATGTAAAATTCTTATTTTCAAATCTCAAAGTAGTTAAACATGCGCTATTTAAATAACTTCGAAATGGCTCAAGTAGCAGCAAGCCAGCACAAGCCTTCCGTTGAAGAACTCGGTGCAATTACGATAGTCGTAACAACAATCGTAATCACAACGGTCGTAACAACGTTCTTTGTTGCAAATCCAATTACCCCGTTAACTCTTGTTTCCTTAGGCGCAGGTATTTTTTGTGTAGCAAGTCTTGCTTATACCGCATATACGCAAACGACAGCACTTAATATAAATAACCATGATTGAAATTTTACTAAGGAAGTAACTCTATTTCGTTGGTCTATTTTTCTGATTTCTTTCGTTCTCTAAGCCTTGCTCAGTAATGTCAGTATATAACTGAAGCGCTTTAAGCAATAATTCACGATGTTCAGGGTATTTATCGGAATAAGGTAAGACATATTGCGCATCTTTAAAGACTGTATCTAAAAATGTCATATCCGCTGCGCTTAAAATTTCTCCAGCAAAAACTTTGGTTTTTAATTCCATTGCTCTTGGTAATCGATGTTCTGCAAACCTTTTAAAAAGCGCAATGATAATCGCTTCATCTGCTGGATCTTTTTCCATTATTACTATCTCCAAAAGCAATGTCTTAAACAAGATTAGTATAAAGCTGAGCATAGTATAACTTTAATAAGCACCCTCTTGGCCTAGGCGTATTTGCCGATAATACACATAATTCAAGGACTAGGGAGACTTAATGGACACTCAACTCTTAAAGGGTAAAAAGGCTTTAATAATAGGAATAGCCAACGAAAGCTCCATTGCCTATGGCTGCGCAAAAATGTTAAAAATGGCAGGTGCTGATCTTGCCATTACCTACTTAAATGAAAAAGCCAAAACCCACGTCGATAATATCGCCAATGAATTATCTCCCAGCATTTACACCAAATGCGATGTCACATCCAGTAATGATTTAGAAAATGTCTTTAAAGAAATTGAAACTCAATGGCAAGAACTGGATATCCTCATCCATTCCATTGCCTTTGCTCCCAAAAAAGATCTTCAAGGGCCTATTGTTGAATGTTCCAAAGAAGGTTTTCTATTAGCAATGGATATTTCTTGTCATTCTTTTATCCGCATGGCAAACCTTGCAAAACCTCTGATGAAAAATGGTGGCGCAATGTTTGCCATGAGTTTTCACGGCTCACAAAAAGTGGTTGAACATTATAATTTAATGGGGCCTGTTAAAGCGGCACTTGAATGTATGGTTCGTTACATGGCATTTGAACTTGGTCCTCAAAATATCAGGATCATTGCCATTTCACCCGGCCCTGTTAAAACAAGAGCTGCCTCTGGATTGGAAGAGTTCGATAAATTGATCAACAAAGCGCAAGAACAATCACCTTTAAAATCCTTAGTTGATATCTTCGATGTTGGCGCCATGGTCACTTTTCTTTCAAGCAAATACGCTAAAAATATTACCGGTGATACGCTTTATATTGATGCCGGGTATCATTTATTGGGATAAACTGTAGAATAAATCAGGAAAACTTCGGAACCATTTTAAAAACATGATAGTCATACCTACGTCTTTTCGACAAAAAGAGGTATATCATGAAGACATTACTATTCGTTTTAATAGCTACGTTTTCCACAGTTTCTTTTGCTCATGGATGTCATAAACATCATCACCATCGACATCATGCACATTACGGGTATGGCTATACTAACTTTTTCTTTATGCCATCCTGTGGTTGTGCTGAAAGAAGAGTGGTGCGTACTTGTTGTGGCGATACCGTCAGAGCTTATTACCCCAACAGAGTGTACTATTGGCCCTACAGAGCTTACAGAAGCTACAATTACAGCTGCAGTGGAAACTACTGGCCAGTTGCCCGAAACTATTGCGGTAGCTGTGGTCCCTATTGGTGGTGATCCTTTTTAGGCATTTATTATGTTCATAATAAATGCCTACCCCCTTTCAAAAAAATTAGTCAATTCATTATAACTACGAAACTGAAACTATTTTAGGTAATTTATGTTGCTTAGCCTCTTTTAAGCCCAACTGATATGCTTCATTAATGTATAGCTTTGGCGCTGCAAAGCTCTTCAAATACGGTACCCAATCTTTACAAAGATGCCCGGACTGATAATCTGTTTTATTGTCTGTTAACCATTTGACCATATCAGCATCACTATTAGCAAGCTTAGTTTCAATTGCCAAAAGGCTTAAATTCATTTTTGCTTTTATTACATAATATCCAAAGCCTATACAGATCATCGATAAGCTGGACACTATTGCACAAAAAATTAAACCACTGCCTAATATACCAGCACTTACCACGCCAATAAATCCTGCTGCCATTAAGCTTAATGGCGCAAGATGTTTTTTAATTTTGGCAGGAACTTTTAAGTTTCTTTTTGCTTTAGCATTAATCCTATCAAACAAATTTTTATTTTTATATTGGTGAACAAAGGCTTCATCATTTAAATAAGCTGGCAACAACGTTGCTTTAAGTTCAGGCAATTTTGCTTTAAACTCAGCCTTAAACTGCTTAAGAGCATTAGAATAAGCGATTTCCCCGCGGCTAACCTCATCCAAAGTAAAAGATCGATGTTTTTTTATTTTTTCGGAAAATGCAGCAACTTTGTCATTACTGTTTACCTGTTCATCCATTAAAGTATCATGGATAGGCAGAATGATATATTCAGCCGTTTGCTGCATCACTTCAATGACATTTTGATTCTCTGTTGCTTCTACTTCGTTCATACCATTAAAAGAAGCAAAAACAGCTTGAATAAATTTAGTTTTAGCACATAAACCATGCAAGAAGTTACGCCGATATGGCACGATAATTTCAGCAATCGCATTATTATTATTTAGTAAGTGAG
Source organism: Pseudomonadota bacterium (assembly GCA_018242045.1). Taxonomy (GTDB): domain Bacteria; phylum Pseudomonadota; class Gammaproteobacteria; order Berkiellales; family Berkiellaceae; genus Berkiella. The sequence goes on from JAFECR010000013.1 coordinate 93,100, forward strand.
GCTTTTCTAATAGATACTCAAAATTTCCTTTTGAATCAATACTATAAAAATGCCCAAGGCAGCGTAGCATTTCATCACTTATTTTTTGAAGACAATGATGAATATGGCTTAAAGAAGTGTCATTAATTTTCAAATTAGCATCTAGATTAAGAAAGGTATCCAGGATTTTTTGGCAATCCTTTTCATTTTTGCTTTCCTTTATCATGAGCGTGAAATCATAGATGGTTTTGGCAGTTAGTTTGGCTGATTTATTATTCTTCCAATCAATACCTTTGATTTCACTCAATAACATTTCAAGTTCATTTTGGGAAAATTTACCTAAAAGATCAATGAAAGTATTTTGATACCTCTTCGAAGAGATAAACCTTTTGATTGCGCGAAAATAGGCTTCTTTTACTTTAGGGATATCCGTAAATTTCTTGCAATTTTCAAAAGAATTTAGCATAAACTCAACTTTAGCTGATAACGCTTCTAATTGCGAAGGATCTTGGTTATTAAAATCAAAATTGGCAATTTGCTTGCTAAATGCTTCTATTTTTAATTTAAGCTCAACATTTGATGTTTTAACCGCTGCATTCAGGATAAAAGAAAGTAAAGCTTGGGGATTGTTTGGCAAATGAGGTTGCGTCTTTGAACTAAAATTATCAAGGACATTAGCCCAATCACAACTTTTTATCGCTTGTATTAATGATTCATCATTTAAGCCCATCAAGGTCATCAATGGCAAATAAACTGCTTGAGCTTGCGAATTAATCAGACTTTTGCCTTGTTCACTCATAAACTGGTAAGGTTTCGCGTTAATGAATTTCGCTACTTTGAGCATTTCCTTATTCATTGCAATATCGATTTTTTTAGCAATAGCTCTTTTTTCAGTAACAAACTCATAACTATAATTTTTCAAAATTTTAATATACAAAGAAGTTGCTGATATACGATCGCCTGCGTTAGTTAACTCAGCTTGAGCTGCCGTATTAAACGCATCTTTATATTTTTTTGCAAAAATAGCAAAGTAAGCAAAAGAGAGGTTCCTTAAAATAAATAGGATGATCTTATTTGAAACCGAAGGTTTTAACAATTCTTTCAAACGAGATGATTCATGATACAGTTCATCATAAACATCCAAAAGAATATGGCGCATTTGTAAACGGGTCTTGTCAAAATCAAAGCTGTTTCTCTTATAAATTTCTTCAAACTTATCAATTATCAAATCAAAGCAATGTTCTTGAATTTTTTCGTGTGGTACGCGCCCATATATATCATTATTTTTTTCTATCCATTTTTTTAGTTCACTCGCAATTTCTAAACGAATGTTTTGACTTTTCTTTTTTAAAAACGCCTCTTGCGCTTTAAAAAAGGTGGGAAAATAATCATCCCTATCCATATGGGACAAATCGAAAGTAACATTAACCCCATTACCATTGATAATGGTATAAAATGGATCTCGAACTGGGTTAAGCCCACGATTTCGGCCATAGGACTGAATTAAATAATCTGCTTCGTTAAACTTTTCAACATCAGATTCAATAAAATGAACAACATGCTGTAAATTCAAATCATTAAAACCAAATACTTTCTTATTGGTAATGTAATTTCCAATTAATTTTCGCTTAAATAAACTATCAACCTGCGCTTCTGTGCAATTTAAATAATTAGGTTTATAAGAGTAAAAATTTGCTTTATCATCCAAAGATTCCATGGTTGTTAATTTGCGCTTTAATTTATTGCTGCTTTGATGAATACTTTCAGTTGTTTGAGTAAAACCCTTAAACGGACGATTATCAATGATTTCTATTTCATTGCTTTCAATTTGATTAAATAAAAATACATTTTGATAGTTTTCAATAAACTGTTGCGTATTTTTATTAGCCTTAATATAATCTCTAAGTTGCGCATTTAATTTATAATCAAAATGCCAGTTTTCAATGTACATTTCAAGCTCATTCGTTTTGGCTTGTAAATGGCTGATCATGCTTTGAATTTCATTGCTAACTATCCTACCCAATTCATGTCCCAGCTCTTTATTCAAGGTTTCCTGTAGCGTTTGCTTGATAGCGGTTACTGCGCTTGCGTCTTTTAGTTTCGATGAAACAAGTTTGGTGAGGTCTTTAATATTATTAAAACGTTCTCTATCAAGTTTGTGCAAGTCAAAACCAGTGATAAACAATAATGCGTTGTCAACAATGCCATGAATGACTTTGTTGCTACTCATTTGATTTATTTCAATGTTCTTATCAATCAAATCATTTGTTTGCAATGCATTAATGCCATTATCCGCCAAATATTTAGTGTAATAGTTGTCTCTTAAACTATAAATACCGTTTTTAATTTTTTGTAGAAAAGTCTCATCAACGTTAGATAAACCAAAAAACTCATATATGCGAGCACGAGACACCTTGTTTCCCATTGTAAATACATCATTATCATTTTTTTGCAATAAATTGGAAAGATTAACAATCGTATCTATTTTGTCTGCTAATATTAAGGCATTTTCATCTAACATCTGAGAAACATTATATTTCAATAATCTTTTAATTTCAGATGCATTTTTTACATTTAAAACCCGCGGATCGATATAATAAGGATCGCTTGGTTGTTTTTGTTTAAATTCTATATATGCCTGGTGAAAATAATCATGAGCAACGCTATAAGATGGCGTGCTAATCATATCTATAAATTTCATGGAAATATTAGCCAAAAAATTGTCTAGCCCTTCTCTGGCTGCAATAAGCCGTTCTCGCAAGGAGCTATTTGTTCTATAGAACATAGATCTTCTTTTTAAGGCATCTTGCTGCACGGTGGCCAATCGCTGTTGCAAGGTTTTTGCTGTTGTTTTCACAAGATGAACGTCCTTATTTAAACCAAGGGCTTTCTTTTCCTGCATCGAAAGTTTAACAACTGATTTTTGACCTGAAATATCGTAAGATAATTTAGTAGGGGTTGCACTGAGAAACATAAAAGAATGAAAATTAGAAGCAATCTTAATTCTTTTTGCTAATACTTCTTCCTTCATGGCTTCATGTTCTTCATCGACACAGATATAAATTCTCTCTGAATTATCGATAAATTTTTGTTTAAAGGTTGTCCATTTTTCTAAAAAGATATTTTCATGCGTTGCTATATAATAATTCTCTGTTAGTGCAGCCTCTTGGCTAAATTGCGCAATTTCATCCACCATGGTTTTGGGTAATATTCTAGCAAAATCCTTTTTCAATTGATTCGCCAAGGCTTGGGTCGGAACAGTAAAAATGCCTTTAATATTGGATATATAAAGCACTAAGAACATTAGAGCCTGAGTAAACGATTTACCTGAACCCGTTGCCATCGCAATAAGTGCATGGGGATTTGCCCCTTGTGAAAGATGTTGATAAATCAACCATAAATTGCTGATATGAAGCAAATATAAATCAATTTTGTTTTCACCATTTACATCTTTTCCGCCAAGCTTGATTTCTTTAGTGTTTTTTCGAATAACTGTCGACAAAACAAGCTCGGGGTTTTTTTCTATCGATAAGGGGTAAGATTGCGTTAATGTTACTAAATCTGAAAAATTGTATTCATTAAGCGGTTTTTCCAGATTAGATTCTGTTATAAGCGTCTCTTTGGTTAATTTCGTTAATATAATCTTATTGGTAGCGTTAATTTCAATTGTATAATTTTGATTATCAACATTAATGGTTTCTTTATTAATCCTTTTGTCTTGCATTTGTTGAATGCAATCAAGCAAAGTTTGCTTCTTGCCATTAATTTTAAATGCTGGATTTCTATTAGCATGGGAAGGATCAGTTGCCAAATTCAGCACAATATACCCTTTGTATACTAAAGCAGCACTATCAATTAAGGATCGATCAAAGCCTGAAAGCATCTTATAGCCTCAAAAAGTTAGAACAAAATAGGAAGTTAGTTTATCAGATACGTAAGATAGTGTAAAATTTGGTAACTGAATAACACATAAAATAGGTATATAGCTAACTATGTATAAGGGAAACGATCAAGAGCACCTAACCGCTGCTCAAGCTTATTTAAAATATTATCGCTGGAAAGTTTCTAACCCTTCTCGCGAAGAGAAATTTTTATTACAAGATGAATTATTTCAAGCTTGGGAATATGTAGACTCGCTGGTACGCAAAGATCCTTATGCTGGCTGGTGTGTTACAAAAATATTAATAGAAATGTCTGAGAATGACGATGAATTGCAATATGTGGCGGCAGGACCTTTGTATGATTTATTAAATTACCACCTGGAGGTAATCAGCGCTGAGTTGGCCCAAGAAACCAGAAAAAATAGTAAAATGAAAGCGGCTGTTCGATGTGTTCCAGGTTGGCAAGATTATTTAACATAAATACGCTTTCCGCTTTGAAATTAACAGAAATTTCGCCGCTTAATTTTCTAAGCTGTGAAACTCCCGTTAAGCTTTGTTGCCTGAATTGGAAGAATATTGCTTATAATATCTCTTGCACTTGCATCGGCAACATAAACAAAGGATCCCCAAGCAACGCATTATTGGAACAAATGCTTGAGAGGTTTTCATTTGCACTATCAAACCTTGAATTATCCTCTAACACTTCGCTTAGCAATGAACTGTCCTGAAGCACATCTGCAATAGCAAGGGGTTTGCCTTTTACCTCAAAAAACATAGTTTCTCTTTGCGAGGTAGATTGCCAAGAAAACGTTGAAATACCAAAACCTTCGACCGCAGGCATATTCCTGCTATAGTTCAGGGTCACAATATCGCCATTTTCGCGTACACCCAATACCAACGCAGTATGCCCACCAGTACCAGTAGCATTGATATGATCGTCCGAGTCAAAATTTCTAAAAGTAAATACTTGCCCAGGATGAACATCTTTTAAGGGATCGCTCACATGAATAGGCGACAATATATCCATGGTTTTAGCATATTCACTTGTAAACCAATCTGGATCGACATAGCCTCTTGTTTCTTCAGGTTCACTCATGCGATAGGTAAAGAGCTGATCGATGGTAGAAAAAGACACTTCCGATCCAATCAATTTAGCTATCCAAGAAGAGCAATCTTCCGGACCAAATTCTTTACCGTCGGGGTATCTTGTTTCATTACGATGTCCGCCAAACGCATAACCACTATGAATAAAAGCAAAACCTTGTGGCGTTAATTCATCTGAAAAATAAAAACTAAAGTTATCGGTAAAATCTGCTGCAATATCGGTTGCATTCAGAAAATCTGGCAATGGCGTTACATGCGTAATCGCTGCATTGTCTACCCAGTTATTATAATTATCCATGACATCCTGAATTTTACTTTGCTCGCCAAGCAAACTTAATTGCGCGACTAAAATAGCACCGCTTAGATAAGTCAATTGACTATTGCCATAAATGTTTGAAGGATCGCCTAACACCACAACCGGCGGCGGTAAATTATCAAATTTATCAGCATGGCCTTGAACAAGATCGCTAAAGGTGGTTGTATCCGAAATGAGTTCTTTGACATTAAAAAGTATATTTTCCATTTTGTTTGTTTTTAATGACCAAGTATAATTTCCTTCACCTGGCTCAACACCGGAGTAACCCCCCAACCTTTGATTTAAACTTTGCACATATTGAATATCTCTTTCAATACGAGCCAAAGCTTGCGATTGAAGAAACGCTATATCGAGTTCTGAGTCTGAATTGACAAATAACGCGCTATTTTGCTGCAGCAAGGCTTGTTGATCAGAATAAATTGCTAAACTATAACGCTGCTGTTGCTCAACTGCTTCATGAACAAGCGGGGAACATTGATAACTTTCATGAATAATGGCATTTAATTCAGGATCGTTGGTTGCTACCCAGTTAACGATCGATTGGTTGAAATAAGGTTGGTGCTGCATATTAACCTCATACATCGCGGTAGTGCCCACTGATTTGAAATGTTTTTATATACTAATTCAGGAAAAATGGCAATGATTGGGTTTTGAGTTAAATCTATCCATGTTAATATTTCTTTTAAATCATGTTCATTCAAGGCAATACACCCTGCCGTACCTGTTTTATCGGCAGATTGCAAATGCATGAAAATACATGAGCCGTTTTCAGATCTTTGTTGATTGTTGTATTGTATCACAAGCCCATATTGGTAGTTCGGGATTTTTCGCATTTCTTCTTTAGAGTCCCAATCAGGATTGCGTATCTTAGAACTATCTATAATTCGATTGTAATATCGTGACTTAGGATCATCAACGCAAATGATATTATCATCGACTTGAATGTAATCAGCGCCATTAACGTGCTGTGCTTTGGCTTCAAAACCAAAAATAGGCCCTAACTGAAATATTCCGATTGGGGTGCGATTGTCGGCTTCTTTTTTAATTGGCAAGTTTAATGAGGCCATCGAAAATGCCATGGTTGTGGCTGCAATACCATTTTTTCCAATTAAGACTGAGACAGGCTTTGTAATGTGTTGCCAGGGTTGCGTGCTATTTTGCCGTGTAAATCGTTGTAACAACCCATGAATATCATTTTCATGTGGGATCGTAACTAAGATAAGCTGATTACTTTGAATTATCCGTTGTGATAGGTCTTCATCGGGTGGGTTAGCAAAGCATAACCATGGCAACATCAGCAGAACACTTATTAATCGTCGCATCTGTCTTTGCCTCTGTTTTTAGCATGGCTATTCTTGGAATTATGGTATTCATATAATATTTAAAATGCAATGGACATCGTTGTCACAAAGTAAGATCGCTCATTGATTTAGAGGGTTACTTTTTGCTTTTTCTTCTTCGATTCATTGCTTTCGGTTTCTTGACTTACCTCACTCTGCTCTTTGGGCTGGGTCTTAGAAATTTCATCGGCTTTTCGCTTTAGATCATTGCTGGAAATTGCGGCGCTAGGGATATAATTTTCTAAGGTTGGCGTCACATAATGGTTACTCTTGCGCCATGATTTTTAGGAGGAGCGCTAAAAATAACTGGTGCAGGTGCTTCTTTTACCATATCAGGCAACTTGAAGAATTCCTTAATGAGCTTGCCATTTCGGGCATGGTTGCAACTTCATAAACACTTTGTCCAAGTGATTCAAATTGCACTAATGCTGGAAATTGCTCACAAATAGATTTTAAAGTAGCTAGATCTTTATTTGCTGTTACGTTTGATAATACGCAAACGCCATAAATTTCTTTACTTGAATGTTGATGAAACAAGTTTTGTCTCAGATGACAAAAATTATAAGTCAATCATCTTGCTTATAATGGCGCAATTATCTATTGATATACTTAATATAATTGCATGAGGAAATAGATATGATTTCAGGCTTATTAATCTTACTTGCCTTTTTCTTTGTGCTGTTCAATGCATTTTTTGTTGCAGCTGAGTTTTCCATTGTTAAAATTCGCCATACTCGAGTTCAAACGCTGCAACAAAAAAAGGGAGTTCCAGGTAAAACCCTCGCTATCATACATGAACAATTAGATTCTTATCTTTCAGCATGTCAACTTGGCATCACTTTAGCTTCCTTAGGGTTAGGCTGGATAGGCGAGCCTGCTTTCGCTCATGTGCTAGCGCCTTTATGGAAAATAGCAGGCATTAAATCAGCTCACACCATCACCTTTCTTTCGTTCCTCTTTGCCTTTAGTTTGATTACTTATATGCACATTGTGATCGGCGAGCTTATGCCCAAAAGTGTTGCCATTAGAAAAACAGAACAAGTCGCCTTATGGACAGGGGTGCCACTTTATTTATTCTATTGGATGATGTACCCCGCCATTTGGTTGCTTAACGCGAGTGCAAATATATTTTTAAAAATTTTTAAGCTCAATAACTTTGATGAAAATGTCTTATCCTATTCCTCAGATGAAATTAAATTAATATTACGCACCAGCCATCGTTATGGTGAATTTAATAAATCAGAATTAGAATTACTGACAAAAAGCCTAATTTTTACAGATTTGGAAATTTCAGACGTCATGCGCCCACTTGATGATTTAGTTTCTCTTAATATCAATAGTCCGCTTTCCGAGAATATTAATAAAATTTCAATGAAACAATACAGCCGTTATCCAGTATACCGTAACGAAAAATCAAATATATTTGGCATCTTACATGTTAAGGATCTACTTGCTGTTGTTACTAATATGGAAAAAGTGAAAAGCCTTAGCCCATTTGTCAGATCAATTATGTCTGTCAAAGATAATGATAATTTACTCAGCGTTTTTCATAAGTTTCGCAAAGGAAAACCGCATCTGGCTATCGTTACTTCAGCTGGTAAAAGTATTGGCTTTGTAACCTTAGACAATATCCTTCAAGCGATAATTGGTGAAATAAAGGATGAATTTCATATTACAGAAGAAGATTGGTACGCTCTAAATGATGGTAGTTTTATTATTAAAGGCAGCGCCTCTATTTTTACTTTGAAAAATCTTTTAGGTATTGAATTGCCAGAAACAAATACGCACACCCTAAGTGGTTTAATTATGGAGTCACTACAAGGTTTTCCAAAGGAAAATCAGGAAATAGCATTTGATCAATTTACCTTGGTGGTAAAAAAAATTCGCGGTCCTCGTATCTTGCAAATACGGGTTTACCCTAAACAAACTTCTTCTGAACCTCCATCAACAGCTAGTTAGAAAACATCCGTTTCGCCGTTTGTTTCTTAATAGATCAAGTGATATGCTGGTGCGCGCCTTATTAGGTAAAAAGGGTCATCAATTTATATAGGGTGGATAATATGTCTTTACAATCACCAAGTGTTAACACTGCGCTTCGAAATGAAATTCTAACTATCCTTCAACAATATCAATTAGCCTATCAAAAGCAATACAATACAGCCAATGACGATATCACCAAAGCCATCTATAATTTTAAATTATTCGCATTACCTCAATATAATCCAACCCAAATGAAAGAATATATTATTGAAACTTTTGCACCATCATTATGGCAAATTACTTTTCATCATCCAAACCTATATGAAAATAAAAGTTTAATGAAGATCATCAAATCTACTGCAGAACTTTGGGACAAAAATGGCTCAAGTAAACATGACCAACCTTGTCAACTGCATAACAACGCAGCAAACAAAATCAAAGTACTTACTCAACAACGAGATACCAATGAACCAAGTAACGCTGATTTATTACCTTCATTGCCAAGTATTTCAATCGATTCTCACAAATATTTACTTAATACAAAAAATATCAGTTTTTGCGGATTTAGTTTTGATAACTCTTTAAATACTTTTTTGAATCTTTTTCAAAATCACCTGAATATCAGTGAGCCAATGCTCAATAACAAAGACCATACCGCGATGTCTGAACCCCAAACACCACATGAACCACCAAAAAGGTTATCGAATTTAGGAAAAAAATTTAATTAACTACGCAACACTATGCTGCTTTATCTGATTTTTTAAATCTATCGAGCAGATTAAAAAGCATGGGGTTGAGTAAAATTGAAATAATGGCACCAGCCAAAATAATATCTTGGTTTTGTGCGGTTAAAATCTTTAGCTTAACCCCAAGTTCAGCTAATATAAATGAAAATTCACCAATTTGCGCTAAGCTAACTGCGATAGTAAACGCTGTATATTGTGGATACCCAAACGCAATCATAATCAAATAGGCACCAATCGATTTCCCTAAAACAATGACTAAAACAACCGCCAAGACAAGATAGGGTTGATCTAAAATAATATTGGGATTAAGCAACATCCCCATTGCCACGAAAAATAGCACAGCAAAAGCATCACGCAAGGGTAAAGTTTCTTTTGCAGCCTTTTGGCTGAGCTTAGATTCACTTAGGATCATACCAGCAAAGAAAGCGCCTAACGCAAATGAAACACCAAATAGCTTAGCAGCACCATACGCAACCCCCAATGCTATTGCTAAAACTGACAACCTGAACAGTTCTTCTGATTTAGCTTGGATTGTCGCATCTAACATCCAAGGAATGAATCGCTTGCCAACAATCAGCATCAACACCATAAAAGTAGCGACTTTTAAAAAGGTAATACCTAGCGCTATCAACACACCTTTGTTTAAAAGATCAGCCAGCATGAATGGCTTTGTTAAATCTTGCATTTTAAAAAGAGAAGCGAGCGCAGGTAATACTACTAAGATAACTACCACCGCCAGATCTTCTACAATAAGCCAGCTTACGGCAATTTTGCCACGTTTCGTGCTCAGTAAATGCCGCTCTTCAAGTGCTCTTAGTAAAACTACTGTACTTGCAACAGAAAGCGTGAGACCCACTAAAATTCCAGTACCCGATGACCAATGGGTCAATAAAGATACTCCCCATCCCATCAATGTGGCAATTCCCATTTGGCAGATGGCGCCAGTCAGGGCAACATTTTTAACATCGGCGAGATCTTTCCATGAAAAATGTAGCCCAACGCCAAACATCAGCAAAATAACGCCAATTTCAGCTAATTCATGTGCAAGTTTAAGATCGGCAATATACCCAGGTGTGGTTGGTCCAATAATTACCCCAGCAAGCAAGTAACCAACAATAGGCGAGAGTTTTAATTTATGAGCAATAAAACCTAGAACAAATGCCAAAGCAAAAGCAATAACAATCAAGGTAATAAGCGGTGTTGAATGTAACACTGATCATCTCTTTAGCATTTAAGCTTTTTCATTAAATAGAAATATCGGCAAAAGATATAAAAAGGTTTTACCCTCTAATAGAACTAGAAACTAAAAAAGTAACCTTAAGGTTTTTGTGTCGGTTTCTCAGGCGTTGTTGGCTTTTCATCGGGATTCTTTTGGGGCACTTCATCAGGCTGTGGTGCTGGATTGGTTGGCTTTTCTGGTTTAGGTATTTCTGGTATCTCAGGGACTGTTGGGTTTTCGGGTATGGGTGGATCCCACTGCAAATTTTCTTTACTCATATAATACTCTACTTATTTAAAAAAGTTATTAGCTCGCTTTTTTAGGAACTTTCGCACCCTTTTTTCTTGCCTTAGATAAGCCTATTGCTATCGCTTGTTTGCGACTTGTTACCTTCTTCTTTTTAGCACCACTATGTGCTTTACCACGTTTAAAAGCATGAAGTTCTTTTTTTACTGCTTTTTGTGCCGCTGGTCCATATTTGGTTGTGGTTTTTTTAGTCGATTTTGCTTTTGTTGCCATTGGATTCCTCAATAGACTCGCTAGATTCGCTAGATTCGCTTTGACTTAACTGACAATAATGGGTTTCTAATTCTTTAATTTGCTCTTCAGATAATTTATCCAGATCAATTAGTGTGTTATGAGCCAATTTGTGTACCCTAATCAATTCATCCAATTTAATATTTAAAGCGATAGTGTCACGATTTTGGGTGTTTTGAATGATAAAAACAATCAAAAATGTAATGACAGAGGTACTGGTATTAATGACAAGTTGCCAAGTATCAGAATATTGAAAAAAAGGACCACAAGCAAACCAAATCACAACTGCTAATAGCATACAAATAAATACCCATGCATTACCAACAAATTTTGCAAGGTTCAGTGCCACAATATGAAACATATCCGAGCAATCAGCAATAATACCTGATTTATTGGTGGTTTTTTGAGCCTTATCTGTATTCGCTTTCATTTGTAAGCCCTTGAAATCATTCTCTAATGAGAAAGTATCCAAATAATAACTAAAACAATGAAAGGGACGCCTAATAGCCATGCGATAATATATTTAAACATAATTATCTCCCTAGTTTCAAAGTGGCGGTGGTGGTGGATTTCTGCCAACCACTAAATAATATATCAATGACAATAACAGTAGCACGATAAAAATAAAGAATAGTAATTGTGCTATTTGAGCTGCAGCGACAGATACGCCTGTAAAACCTAGCAAACCTGCAACTACCGCTAAAACCATAAAAACAAGTACCCAATACAACATGATGCCTCTCCCTATTCTTGTATCAATTATTTTTCGGTGGACAATGTCTTCTGCAAATATCCATTCCACACCAAGCCCCAAAGCATGCGCCAAGTGCTTCTAAGCCAAATATAAAAAATGAAGCTAGTGTTGCTATTCCTAATTTATGTGCTGCTTTTTGCTCTTGCGTTTTTGTATTTTGTCTAGCTGTTTCTCTATTTTCAGATATTCTTTCGCTAACAGAAGAAGATACGTTATCGATGGTGCTACTAATGGCAAAAAAGTTTCTAGGGAATGTAACAATCGAATCTGACAAATGTGACAAAAACGTTAAACTAATTAAAATATAAAACACCCAAGTAACAAAGCCGTGTAAAATGCTATGGTGAGAACCACTCACACAGCCATCATGACTCACCAGCATGCTGGTTACCATACCAGCAAGAAATAATATCAAGAAACTACCTATTGCTAGCCAAAGATAAGCTAATACTACCAGTGTATCTAAACCTTTCTCCGTTGTTACATAGCTAGAAAGGCCGCCTCCAATAGTTAATAACGTAAACAAGAACATAAGTCCAAAGGCAATCAAGCTTCCTATTAAAGTCGCCTTCCAAGAAAATATTCTTTTCGTACATTTATCATTGTTCATATTCATAATATCTTCCTTATCGCTTGTTCTTTAGTAATGTTGCTTCAATCCTTGCCAATATCTTTTCCAAATCCTTAACAATTTCAATATCATTTACCATGGCAATGGCTTTAGATTTCTTTAACTTTACCACTTGCTCTTTAAATTTACCTACGCTGTCATTTGCTATCTTCAATGCTTTTTTCTTAATATTTGATTTTGTGTTTCTTTTTTTAGCCACTGTTTTGCGTGTTGTTGGTTTTGCTTTATTTTCCTTTAACTTTTTAATTTCGACTTTAGATTTTCTCTTTTTTGATAAAGGCTTTTTACTGATCTTCTTACTGGCAGTGCGGTGATGAGCTTTACTGCCTTTTTTAGTAGTGGCTTTTACCTTCGGTTTAGTCGTTTTTTTAGTAACCATATTCTTGCTTATCTTCCACATTTGAAGTTAGATACTATAATATAATAGTCCATAAAGATGCCAAGTGAATGTAGTTCCAATTACTTATGTCCTCATGATTTGTAAATCAACGGCAAAGGAGTTAAAAATGTTATATTACGCCTCTTTGTTTCTTATTGTGGCGATTATTGCGATAGTTGTGGTGGTGTTTTCTAAAGTACTTTCTGGTTTCGCGTTAGTAATTGCAGAAGTAGGTTTAGTGGTGTTTATTGTGCTGTTTGTTGGTTGTATTGTCTTAGATCGTATTAAAAAACGTAGTAAGAAATAACAAGGGGATTCCATTCCCCTGATAAAAAAGATTAATCTGCATCATCTATTCCATTAGCTTTAAGAAATTTATCGATTTCTTCTTCAACTCTGTCTCTTTGATAACCATACTTCTTCTGTAATAAACCCTCTAGTTCTTTTTTGGTTCCCCTCATTTTATCAAGGTCATCATTTGTTAAATTACCCCATTGTTTTTGTACTTTTCCTTTGAGTTGTTGCCAATTACCTTCAATGATATCTTTATTCATAGAACCTCCTCGTCATATTATGATTCACACAAATTAATCTGTTCCGCCAGACTTAATTTGCACTTCAGGAACGACGCTTTTAACGCCATCTACTGCTTTGCTTAACTTGACGGCACGATCAACCTGAGCTTGATTATCCGCCGTACCCGTTAAATGTACAACACCATTGGTTGTTTCAACGCTAATCGTAAAAGCACTCACGGCAGCATCACCAAACAATTTTTGCTTTAAGAAAGATGCTTTTACATTAGTTGTGATAGCAGTATCCGAAGGTTTTTCTTTAGCTGCGTTAATATGTCTATTTTGCGGATTAACTTTTGAATCTGTACTAGACATATCTGCAAATGCAACCATAGGCATGAGCAAAACTGCTAACAAATATTTTTTCACTTTAAAATCCTCCTGTACCACTTAAGCCTCTTAAAATTAAAAGACTTAATTATTGATGAATGGTAAGGTTAATATAGATGGTAAACATAGCAATAATTTGTTACTTGCACAAATTATTTTACAATGTGTTGAATTATATATGAAATAATATTATAAATGACTGACATTATGTCACTGATCTTATTTATGACAGCTATAGCTTTCTCTTTATAATATTTGTAGCTTCTCTTTCTTTTTCTTTTTCGAAATCCGCTCGTCTTTCGTGCTTTTTTTCCTTTAAAAGTTTTGCGGGTTTTAATTCAGGAGTCGATTTATAATTAACTTGTTTTTCTGGTATTTTTGGGGGTAATTTTTTGCTCATTTTTTAATTTCGCCTATCGGTCCACATTAAAACCCATTTTTTCAGCACCAAGTGCCGCAAAAACATATCCTTTTGGGTATCCCAAGATCGTTTTGCGATTCTAAAAATGTATAGATCTATACTCGAACCACTTTAAAATTAGGAGTTTCAAGTCCGTCANNCAATGACGGAACTCCTAAATTCAAAGTGGAAGCAGTATAGAAAAGGAAAAAGATAATTTGGTCTAACCAGCAATTATCGTCTTTCCCTACCAGCACCGCCACCACCGCGACGTTCGTTAAAATCATTTCTTTGTTGCATGTTTCTTTGCATAGCATTATCTCGTCTATAAGCGTCATCAGGGTTGACCACTGCCGCACCGCCACGTGGGTTGACTACTGCTGCACCGCCACCATAGATAACAGTGCCATCATCGCTTTGACTACTTTGAGTAGACTGATCTTGTTGTTGCTGTTGTTGTGGATATACTTGAATTACAGTATTATCATCTGCAAAGACAGCATTGCTTATTAAAAGACAAATTGTACCTATGGCAATCGTATATTTCATGACCCACCTCATCATTATTAATCTATGTTTATATGACTCTATAGTTCACGCTTAGTTTCCTGTAAAAAATAATGGTGGATAAAAACCGAAGCACTCGCACCTTAGTATGTTACTTTTTGCTGATTGTTATTAGAATTAGTCTCTTCATTAGACAAAATAGTATAAACTTTTTCCTCAATTATTTTATCAAAATATTGTTTATCGTTATTTTTATACTTCGATTCGTTCTTTAAAGATCTAAATGCTATCGCTATCGCATCTTTCTCAACGGGCACATATGTTTCTAATTCATTTGAAGATCCTCTACCTTCAATTTTAAGCCTGTAATTTTGACCTTTTACAGTCTGAATAACTTTCATTGTACTTGACTCACCAACTTGAGAAGTCTGCTCATCTTTGTTAGCTATCGCGTAAATAGTATCTTTGGCTTTAATATAGGAATGAGATAAATTATGTTTACGTTTATCTAATTTTGTTTTAGTCAAATCCCTAAGAAAATATCCTTGTGCAAACACCCATTCATCTGGATTAATTATAACTTTTCCAGATTCAATATAAGCTTTAGCTTCATGCAAATTAATCCGTTTTACCATATCTAAAGTGGCTGCTTCGCCATATTTACTTGTCCCAAGATTATTGATATTAAGTTCTTTATTTTGCCCCCAAGTAGGATCACATAGCCATAAGCTGGAACGTTGTTGCTCACTATAGATAGCCCAATAGTGTGCCCCCATATTATTACCATTTGCGAATTGTACCTCTGAACGATAAGCATATACCCTACCACCAGGAAGCATTTTTTGATCGATAAGATATCCAATAATACAAGCAGCAAGCAGGACTCTATGGCGACATACCATTAAACCAGCATCAATAAATTCTTCAATGCGAATATCGGTATTGTTAGGGAGTTGCTTGCCATTTTTATCAATTAACAAACCAGCTTTTCTATCTGCAATATACTTACTAAGCCTTTTTTCCATATCTTTATTTAAGATACTGATACTTTTGCCATTATTTACTGGGTTGTTTGTTAATAAATTAGCAATGTAGGTATTAATATAAGCCAATGTTTCTGCTATAGATTTATCTTTACATACTTCAGCATCTTTTTTAAGTTTATTCATATATTCAGAGTTTGCGTCTATGAATATTCTTTCTCGTGTATCTGATTGACCCATCGATACATATTTTTTAGTATGACCTTCATTTGCCCAATTCACTTCATGCGTTAATTGTTCCCAAACCTCATTGTTAAATGAAATAGGAAGATCGCCGTGTTTAATTTGAGTCATTACAGTCCGTGGCGTTAACACTAGATTTATGTTTTGATAGCTTTGTACAAAATCTTTTTGCAATAATTTAAATTTGTCAGCTATACCATAAACATTGGTGATACCATGCTTGGTTAGATCATCACTTAATGTGTCAATTAGAAATTCATTATCCTTTTTCAGTTTCAAGATACACTCGACTAACTCGTCTCTATCTACCCCGTGAAACGTTGGGGCAAGGCCTTTTATTATCTTGAGCACACCATCAAAATTATTTTCTAATTTAATTGCAGTTTCAATTTTCTGATCTTGAGCATATGATTGTTGTAGCAGAGAAATAAATTTTTCATGGATCCCATAACTACTTGTTATACCTTGTTTTTTTGCCTCATTTGGATTTTTAACTATTTTGGAAGTCAAAAAGTAGTCATTTTGTATTTTATGAATTTGTTTAATTAAATTGTCCCGTACAATTTCCGTGCTTGTGACTTTAAATTTTGGTTCGAGTTTTTGAATGACTGTCGTCAATTGATTAAAGTTATTAACTGCCTGTATTTCAGATTTAATAGTATCAATTCTTGCATTGCTTTGATTAACAACATTATTATTTATACGCTTAGAATCTTCTGCAAGCTGTTTCACCCACGCAATTGCTTTATTAATTTGACTTTCTGCTATAATTTCTTTGTTTTTATTTGTGGTATCTTGTTTAAGCAGGGCTATCAATTTATCAAAAATGCCATAAGATCCTGTAATGCACATTTTTTTTGCTAGATTTGGATTAGCCTTTATTTCTTTAATCAATTTATCATCATTTTTTATTTTTTGTATATTTTGGATAACGGTGTCGCGGTTAACAATTTGATTTTTGGCATTCTTAAAATTTGGCTCTAGTTTAGTGATAGCGGCCATAAGCTCGACAAGGTTACTAGAATCACTAATTTCTTTTTCTACCGTTTTTATATCTTCAATACGTTGTTTTTTACTGTCTGAATCTGCTTTGTCTTCCAAAATTCTTTTGCCTAACATGTGATACTGCACCTTTTAAAATCAATTATTATGATAGAAATCAGCAAGAAAGATACCTTAATCTCTCTTACTGATCAATATTAAAAGGCAAAAAAGTGGATGGTTTAAAAAATTATCATGAAAGTAGGTGTTATTCTATAATGGATTTTACCCTTAAATCTAATTGCTCCATTAACTTATTTCTGGTCGCTAGCGAAATTTTTTCGTTTTCCCAAAGAGAGATTAGTAGATTTTTTTCGACTTCGATTAATTTATTCATTAAATTCGTTTCTTCAACAATGAATGCTTGTTCATCTATTTCTTGATAATGTTTGTTTTCATTTATTTTTCTATTTAAGTGACGTTTAAGTAATTTATAATTTTCAAGCTGCACGTTTATTTCTTCTATTAATTCTTGATTTTCTTCACTTTTTATATACTCATTTAGCCACTTCATTGCTGCCAGGCACATCTCTTTTCGAGCGCGAAGTTCTGCCTTATTTTCAAGATAAATCTCGTGTTTACGATGCTTTTGTATGCCTAAAAATTTAACCACCCAAGGTAGGGATATCCCTTGAATAATTAAAGTAAACAAAATTACACCAAATACTAAAAATGTAACAAGATCTCTTGCGTTGATATTATCTATATAAACTGAGGAGGGTACCGCTAAAGCAGCAGCCAATGAAATCGCACCTCTTAACCCCGACCATGAGATCACAAAGGTGGATTGCCAAGAAAAGGAATGTTTTTTCTTTTTATTTTTATTTTTATTTTTTATAAAGAATTTAGGAAGATAGAGTGTAGGATAAACCCATACAAATCGTCCCAATACTACCGTTGTAAGCACAACAAGAAGAAATTGCACTAAGGTCAAAATAGGCACAGTCGATATGGCTTGATAAATTGAATCGATATTGACGCCAACAAGCAAAAATAGAAAACTTTGAATCATAAATGAAATCGTTGGCCAAACTGCTCTTGATAATAACCTAAACTCTGGGGTAAATTGGACAGAATAATAATTTCCAATAATAAAGCCTATAACAACTGTCGAAATAACCCCGCAACCGCCTAAGCGCTCTGCTGGCAAATAAGCAATAAATGGTGTAATCAATGAAACCAGCATATGCAAATAAGGATCGCGTAAATAAAGTCTTATTCTTCCTAACAAATGGCCCATGAATATCCCATAGACTGTTTCAGCTACCATCATAAACACAAAGGTGAATACGGCTTGCGTTATAATAAATTGATGTGTTATCAATGCTGCTATTGAAAAGCGAAACAGTATTAATGCCGTAGCATCATTAAAGATCCCTTCTCCTTCTAAAATAGTTACTATTTTACTTGGCATTTTTACTTTTTCTGCAATAGAAATAATGGCAACGTCATCAGGAGGAGAAACAACCGCACCAATAATAAAGGCAAGCGGCCAACTGATTTGTGGGAAACAATAGCGAACAAAGCATGCAACTAGCACTGTAATAAAAAGTACGTGCCCCACAGATAATAACAAAATGGGCTTTATCTGTTTTCTATATTCGCGCCAAGAGGAAAAACTGCTGATTTGATATAGTAACAAAGGTAAAAACACGTTAAGTACTAAATCTGGATGTCTTGATATTAAAGGAAAATCGATAGGCAAGCTTAAAAGGATGCCTGTCAAAACTAAAAATAGTGAGGTTGGAATAACAGATTTTCTAAAAATAAAACCAACAATCGCAATAAGGCCTAACAACAGAACAAGTAATTCAATTTGACTCAAAAGTACATGTCCTTATAGTGTATAAGACTAAAACTCGCAATAACTGCCTATCGCTATCGTTCGATTATAAGGCAAATGGTAAAATTCAATTCCTATGGATGAATTATGCATTAAAAAAGCAAATAATTTTTCTTGCCAAAAAAATGGCAGTGTTGATTTGCGCTCAGTCGCTGAAATATATGTTATTTCCACCAAATAAGTGACTTGTTTAAAGTCCAGATTAAACGGAAAAACATTATTCTTCTTTGCAACTGCTAAAGTCGTTGGAATATTGATAACTTGCATAAAGCCAATATGAATAATTAAACAATATACATGTTTATGTAATTTAGTCAGTTCATAGCGATTACTGCTTGAGACATGTGGTTCGTTCTTGATATTTATTTTAACAATCAGAATAGTCTCTGGTATTGCACCATTAAGTTTAAAATACTCTAATAAATTAGCAGCGCTTTCATCATAAGGTTCACAGATAAATATAGCTACTTTATCCGGTAAGAATTTAAGTTTTTCTACGGAAAATCGTGCAATGTTTTCTTGCAAAGATCCTTTGCGTTGATAAAAAATGGTTTTTAAATATTTCATCCCTTCATGCCAAGTGGTCATTAAGATAACGCTTAAAATAGCAAATAATATAGGAACCCATCCTCCGGTTAGCACCTTAAATAGATTGGATCCTAAAAAAGAAAGTTCAAGCACTGAAAACATCACAAATAATAGCATTATTTTTAAATATGACCACTTCCATATTTTATGAGCCACATACATCATAATGAGCGTAACACAAATCATTTCTAGATTAACTGCTATCCCATAAGCATGTGCCATTGCACTTGAAGTTTTAAAAGTTAAAACAAAGAAAAGTGTTCCAAGTGCCAAAAATATATTCATTTGCGGAATGTAGACTTGCCCTTTTTCCTTGCTTGAAGTCTGCACAATGGGGACCTTTGGATACAAGTCTAATAAGATAGCTTGTTTCGTAATTGAAAAAGTGGCAGAAATAACTGCTTGTGAGGCAATAATGGTTGCTAGGGTTGCAATAAGTAATAAAGGATAAAAAAACCATGCTGGCGCTAGTGAATAAAATGGGTTACTGATCGCTGCAGGATTAACTAAAATAAAAGCACCTTGACCAAAATAATTAAGTAGTAAACAAGGAAAAACCAAAACATACCAGCCTGCTCGAATCGCAGATTTGCCAAACTGGCCCAAATCAGCATATAATGCTTCGCTGCCGGTGACAACAAGAAAAACTCCCCCCAAAACAGCATAACCATTCCAACCATTATCTATAAAAAATTTCACGCCATAATAAGGATTTAAGGCATCAAAAATAAGTGTATTATCAAAAATATGTGAAGCACCCAGCAAGCCTATTGTTAAAAACCAAACCATCATAATAGGGGCAAATAAATTACTAATCTTAGCAGTGCCGTAGTGTTGACATAAATATAATATGATTAGAATAATAATCGTAATGGGCATTGTTAACGATGCAAATGCTGGTGAAACTACATTTAAACCTTCTATGGCACTTGTCACTGAAATCGCCGGGGTTATCATACCATCGCCAATTAGCAAAGCTGTGCCAAAAACAGCTGTGCCGAAAAATAATTTAAAAGCATTTTTACTGCTTTTTTTTATAAGCGCAAGCATAGCAAGAATCCCACCTTCTCCTTCATTGTCTGCATTTAAAACAAATGCCAGGTATTTAATGGAAATTAAAATAATT
Source organism: Pseudomonadota bacterium (assembly GCA_018242045.1). Classification (GTDB taxonomy): domain Bacteria; phylum Pseudomonadota; class Gammaproteobacteria; order Berkiellales; family Berkiellaceae; genus Berkiella. The sequence continues at coordinate 113,602 of JAFECR010000013.1, forward strand.
AGTGTCCAGAATATAAGTGATAAAATGCCAAGCACGTTATCAGGGGTAACAGGTAATCCTTTTAAAGCTTCTCTAAAAGCATAAAGTGGGCTTGTACCCAAATCACCATAGACAATGCCTATCGCAGAAAGCGTTGCTATGAATTTTTTTTTCTCACTTGATTTCACTTTACTGAATCACCCAATCTTTACAATCTTGCATATACACTTCGAGCCAATTAAATTTTAGGCGAGGTGGGGCAAGAGAAGTGCTCTTGGAAATATTCGGCGTTTAATTGAAGATCTTGAGAGATATTACACTCTTAAATTCTCATTTTATTTCTACGTTGATGATAATAACTGTTCTTTTTTATAGTTTAATAGCATAAGACCTATCTTGAATTAATACCAAAGTTCTATATTTTTAAGTGGAAAGTTAGGGCTAAATGTTCATATGCCTTGAATTTGAGTAATTAATAGTAATTTAAATTAGGTGGTACTATGAGCAATTTAAATGGTGATAGACGCATAAACAATAAAAACTCCATTGAAAATAACTTTTCCGTCGAAACGCCTAAAAAAGAGAATAGTGAGTATTCATTTTATGAATGGATAAAATCTACCTTTTCTTTCTCATTAGATGGAAAAGCCACCTCTGAGTTATTACCAGATGGCAGCAGCCATAAATTAGAACAGATATCCAACGGCGATGACCATTTTCAAATCTTAAATGTTCAAGTGCCAAAATTATTTGAAGAACCTGCACAACTTATCGACAACATTAAATCTGAAATACCCTTGAGCCTTGAAGAAATTGAAAAAATGAAAGAAGCTGAAGCTGGTGAGGCAGATGATGGTAACTTAGGAGATTCATTTTATATTCTATATGGTATGAATTACGTTGTTCAAAGTGTACCCCGCGATTTAGGGATCGGGCCTTTTGGTACAGAAATTACCCCTGTCTTCACTCCAGTTATTCCTCAAGTTGAATCTACCCCTCCCGACAATGGCGTATTAATTACTGATCTTACCCCCAAGTTGGACGGTGGTGATACGGTTGTTGATGAAGATGATCTGTTGGCAATCCGTGGCCCTAATAAATCTGAAGGTTCCGATCCAACCAAAGAGTCTACTACGGTGGAAGGCAACTTTAAGATAAGCGCGCCTGACGGCGTCGGTAGCCTTAACGTCGGGGGCAGCGATATCATATTAAATAATGTTTTTACACCAACCGTCATTGTAACACCACTTGGTAATTTGCTTAGTTTTATAAGTTATGTTGCCGCAACCGGCGTCATCACTTATCAATATACTCTTGTCGATAATGAAAACCATCCCCCTGGCAACGGTGAAAATGATCTTTTTGAAGACTTTCCCGTTACACTTAAGGATACGGATGGCGATACAGCCAGTGATACGCTCTCCGTTAGAATTATCGATGATGTTCCTTCCATTCAAGCCTCTGAAAAAAATGAAACCTTAATCGTAGATGAAAGTAATTTTTCCAATAATGCAACCGGTTCTTTTGCAAAACTCTTTACTGCTATTCCAGGCGCAGACGGCGCGAATAATACACATTACACTTTGGGTGTCACGGAAGGTGCTAATAGCGGTTTAACTGATACTCTTTCAAATAAAGCAGTGCTACTTTTCTTAGAATCAGGCTCCGTTGTCGGCAGAATTGATGGGCCGGCGGGTGATATTGTATTTACGATTTCAATTGATGCTAATACGGGCGATGTTACACTCGATCAAAGTCGAGCTGTTGTACATAACAACCCTAACGATCCTGATGAATCTTCCTCGCCTGCAATGCTAGCCGACGCAAGTCTTATTTCAATCAGCGCCACACTGACGGACAACGATGGGGACGTGGCCACAGCTTCCAGGAATATAGGCGATGCCTTTAGATTCGAAGATGATGGCCCCAGCATTCATAATAATTATTCTAATCAACCCACCCTTATCGTAGATGAAACTAATTTTGCTATCGATGCCAGTGCTTCTTTTGCCGGCT
>JAFECR010000014.1:0-7366 GCA_018242045.1 Pseudomonadota bacterium
GGATTGCTTCCCCTTCGCTTCGCTCTGGGTTGCAATGACTGAACTCCTAAATTCAAAGTGGAAGCAGTATATGGTTCGTAGCCTTTATCATCACTTTTCCAAAAGAGTTTTTTAGTGCCCAATAAGTCAATAGAAAAATAGGCACGAAGCGATCTTAACAAATTGCAATAATCATTAACATTAACGCGCTGCATTTGTGCTTTATTTGTGATTTTCTGATAATGTGACGCACTAAGTGTCATTGTATTTTCAACAAAAGTTGGTGCTTGAAGAAATTTTATAACCTTATGATATTTATGTATTTCTTGCTTAAAAATGAAAACATAAATAAGGAGGTACATTTGGGGGATCAATATTTTAGCATTGGATGTATGCCCCCTGGACCAGGAGTCATTAATTGTGAGTTGGCATAACAATGATAATGACTTCGCCACGTTCGACTAAATATATGGCGATTCATTCACTAACTATCCTGTTTTTCCTGCCTTTAATCAACTATTAATAGTAAAAACAAGATAGATCATTTACTATAGCAAGTTATTTTCTGTAGTTTTATCTTTCGCGAACAGAAAAATCAGAAGCGTATATATGTTTATTATTTATATATGCTCAATGAATATGGTATAGCCAAAGCATGACAGAATAGAACATTTTTTATGATTATTTAGGTACCAGTAATGAAAAGAGGACCAATATTTGACGACAACCTAAGGAGTAAGCAGAAACTAAGAACTGACAATCATACTAAAGCCCAATTGTTGCCAAACTATGTATATTTTGAATCTAAACAGGTAAAAGAAAAGCATACAACACAATACACGGGTGACTTAGATGTGCAACACGCCATGCAAGCCAATCCTCGCTGTTGGAAAAAGCAAGAAATAGGTGGTGGTAAGCAAAAGAAAATTATTGTATTAAGTGATTTCAGACTTGAGCAAAAAAAAACAAATTGCATTAGTCAAATAGAAAATAATATTGCTTTATTGTTTACGCAGGGACTTTCTGTCTATTTGTGGCAACAAGATGGCCCAATAGAATTGACAAAAAAAAATATTGGCATTTTGCAAAACAAAAACATAGCCAAAAATTGCACACCAGTACACCCCAAAAAAATTAAGAGCGCTATGGCAAAAAAGCAATTGAGCCCTGATAGCATTCTTATTTTAAATATCCAACAACTGGATGATTTAGCAAACACTGTGCGTGGCGGTGTGGTTCACGAACCGTCGCAACAAACAAAAGTAGATGTTCAAGAGATCATAAAATCATCTTTTTCATATCCTGAAATTATCGAAGCTATTCCACAAATACAACTTGTCGTTAGCGAATATGCTCCCCCTACCCAATCTATCGTAGATAGATGGATCAAAAAATGTTCAGAACCTGTTAAGGTTAATTACAAAAAATTTACGATCAAGAATCAGACGGATCTGGATACGTATTACTCACTAGAAGGAAAAATGAGTCACTTAGTTATAGATCGGTGTGCAATATCAGATTTGAAGCGTTTGCTTACGCACAAAGCGATTGAAACACTTGAACTGAAAGCTCTCTCTTCAATTTCTGTTGAAGCCGATATTGGTTTGCTGCCCAGCATTCACACCTTGGATCTTCATGAAACTGAAATGGCTACTTTCAATAAAAAGAAAATAGATCATTTGATACGAAGTATGCCAAATCTTAAAAAAATCATTATTCCAAACACTATCTCCTGTTACCTTGAGATGTTAAGGCAGGATCCGTCAAACAGTATTCAACTCTGCACGAGCGATAGTTGTATAACTATAAATAACAAAGCGGATGTTGTAGCGCTTGTCACAACACTAAAATCATTAAATGAACAACAGCGTTCTCGGATTAATACGACAAAAATTAAATTTGATTTAAATGAATTAAAAGTCGATGATCTCTTTTATATTATCAATGAGCTACCTTGTTTAACATCACTCTCTGTAACTCATCTGACAGATGAATCATCAATATCATTACGTGATAACCTCAAATTAAAAGATATAACGCTTAAATATATCCCTTGGAAAATTGTGGATGAATTACTAAAAAGATCTGCACACTTGCAAACGCTCTCGATTTCCAGTCCTCAAGAAGATTTCATTTTTTCAGAAAATATGTCTTTTCCACATCTTACCTCACTTTCATTAGAAGAACTAGGAACACAAGAATACCTAAAACTTCTACAAAACTGCAATAAGGGTTCGCCTAATATTAGCAGTCTTTCCTTGCATATAAATAGCGATACAGAACACCTTAGTTTGAATGACTCTATCTTCCAGTCTTTTAGCAATCTTAAGGATTTAAATATCATTGATTCGTGTGGAGATCCGGAAGGTTTCATATCAAAATTTTTGCTCGACTTTGTTAATTATACACCAAATTTGCAGGTTCTGGCTGGTGATATAAGGATTACTGAACAACTCTTACCGCAATTAATGAAATTAAAGCTACGTGATTTAAATACCTGTCGCGTTTCATCGGAGATATCCCTTCGCACATTATTTAATAAGATACAAACAATTGAAAATTTCAAGGTAGATGAAGATGACGATATTGGGGAAGAATTTAATGAAGAATTTAACAATGAAGAATTAAATACTAGTTTCAAATTGAAAAAATTGATAATTAGAAACACGATCAATGTGGATGAGCTCAAGTCGATAGTACAAAAGGCTGCAAGTTTAAAGAAATTTGAATATACAAAAGACGGATGCTCATACTTGATTAGAAAACTTGCTGAAAATCAGGTATTGTTACCTGCGCTTACAGAGGCACATTTCCCCTGCTCTGATTTCACCCAACAAGACTACTTACTGTTGAAAACTATTGCACCCAACTTGTTGAGTATTAACATTAGCGGTTCCCCTGCGGGTGAAGCAGGGATACATGATGAAGATGTTGAAATTATTAATCACTTACATAGAAATAATGGTAATGCGCAACCGCCACAGGTACAACCTCCACAGGTAGTTTATGGTCATAATCAATCGGCAAAGGGACATCATGTCAAGCTCGATCCACGCTTAGATGATCTGAAATATAATTTAACCCATGTATTTACTAATATTCATAATGGCACGCATCCGGTTATCAACTACTATCGTAATAGCGTATTTGACAGTTTTCAGTTTACTACTGATAACGCATATCCGTTTTATATGGAAAACAAAGGCGATATTGCTTTAGAGAACTATGAAGATTATGCTTACGGTAGTATTGCGTTACAAAAGATCTTAGCAAAAGAGCAAGCTGTACCCACGCGAACAACTTTTTACGGTCAACATGAACTGACGTTATCAAATGAATTTCAAGCGCTTCCTTCTCTCAATCCACATGAACTCTTGTTAGCCCTTGATGTTAAGGGTGTTCCTCAAAAAGAGATAGAACTCTGCTATTCGAAGCGTGATAATTTATATTATATTCGTAAGAAAACTCCGGGAAATGTTCGAGCTAAAATTGATTATCTTATCAATGTACCTGAAACAGTAAATTACCAATCTCATGAAATTGTTGAAAATTTTGTACAGTATTTTCGGACCTTTCAGCCAGGAACTTTAACGACTGAAATAGGTGATCAGAATGCTGAAAACTTCCTCTTGCAGTTGTATAACCAGAAATTAGGTCGTTGTGAACAGCTTGCAGTGATGTTTAAATATTTTTTGCAAAAACAATGCCCCCAGCTTCCTGTGCGAATAGTGTGTAGCGACTGCCATGCATATGTTGAGGTGCAACTCGGAAGTCAATGGGTAGCATATGACTTGGGTGGATACCCAGGCGAACTCACGGTTAAAGAGCCACCAGCCAAAACAGGATCACAAGAAGTACTAGAGCTTATGACACTTGATCCAAAGCATATTACATGGCAGCAAGAAGAGGATGCAAGCCCAATTAATGCGGATGCTATTGCTATGCAAGCGCTTGGTAATGAAGGACACAATGTACTCATCCGCTGTCAAAGCAACGAAGATGTACAGACGATGTGTTTGAATGTACAATATTTAGCCAAGCAAATGAATCGTCGAATTTATGTGATTAATCATGCTGACGAGTTGGTTTGTGCACAGAATTGGCTCAAGCGTGAAAAAGATAATACCGGTACAACAATGGAAGGTCCGGGAGGACCTTTATATGATTTTTTAACGCTAACTGATCCGACGCAAGAGCCGCCCATTTTGCTTGTCAATTGGAATAATTTCAGCAAAGATGAATTGGTCCGCTTTAATAAACTCATTGGCGAAGAACGCTTTGTTGATGATACTCCACTACCTAATGAATGTATAGTCGTTGGTTTGTACAACACAAAGAAAGCAGATCGCTATAAAGGCAGTGATTTTTACTCCCGCCATAGTTTAAAACTTACAGCATCGAGTGAAGTATTTGATGCATTATGTAAATCTCGCTTTGCTTTGGAGTTTCCAACGGGTGAACCCAGTACCAATCATTATGAAATCGAGCTTTATGATTCAGTGAATTGGAAGGAAATTTTACTGGGGCATTGGCTCATTGAGGCGGGTCAACTGCGTTATAAAGAAGGGGAATTAGTTAAAGCTTTAAAGCAAGGCAAAAGCGTGCATCTACGTAATGCGCCTTGGCATATCCCAGATTTTCTGCAATTTTGGCAAGAAGCTAAAATTCATGGCTGTATTAAAACATGCAATGAAACCATTGCTGTACCAAAATCATTTTGGACAGATCTCAATCAAGGACAGGGTTATGATTGGCACAAGTTCAAGGGAGTTAAATTTGTCAGCACCGTTCAACCCGGACCTCCCTTAGTTATTAATCCCAGTAATTTTAATCAATTTGTTGAACATTATGATCTGCTGGATAGTAAACCTGTCGCACACCCCAGCTTATTTTCACAATATAAACAGCAAACACTGACGGTGTTTATTAGTGCACCACTCAATACGGCCAATTGGCATCGATTATTACAAGCTGCGCAACAGCATGAGGTTAAATTACAGCTTGTTGTTGCTAAAGATACTCCGTTACCAGAAGCGCTGATCCAAGCTTTTTCTGCTTTGTCCTTAACGCAAGATATTGAGCCATATCCGAATGTACAACTGATCCAATCAAACGATATCAGTTTTAGCTTAGCGAATTTAAAAGAAAAACTAGCGACAGCACAGCCATTGGTGATTGATATTTCTGAATGTACACCTAGCGACGTACTTTATCGAGCAGATGCGACGATTAACAAAACTGAACTCATTTTTCATGAAAAGTTTAGCCCCATCTTTGAAGCGTTACAAAATAAGCAAACGGTGATTTTAAAAGGTCGTTTGAGCGACGAATTACGTGATGCACTATTACCACTTTGTGTACAAGGTGGCATAACGGTAAATGGTCAATACCGACCGATTAATGGCAAATTGTATGTACTTGCTGAGAATAAGTTATCGGACGTCCTACAAACAGAAACACACAATGTGAGCCTTAATGAGAAACTAGCGCACATTTTTACACATTATCCTGGTCTGAATGAACCATTGAAAACTGCAATCAAAGCTCATGTTTGGCCAAAAGAAATCAGCTACGATCAACTTGTTGCCTCTATAGATCATTATCAACACAGTACCCCACCGAGCTTTGATTATTTGTCTGCGGTGTTAACTGATCGGACGGTAGTACACCCAGCTGAAGTGCCGCTAGAATTAACGCAACAACACGTCCACTCGACATGTGATCGTTTTGTTGGCGAACGCTTAGCTGCGCTTAAACAACTGATATCCCGAGGCCCTGTCGGTTTTATCTGTGGCAAAACTGGTGTGGGTAAAAGTACATTTATTGATAAGTATGTCACTCCTGAAAATGGTTATAAACTGTACCATGAGCTTGCACAGGTTCAAGCATGGGCTAATGACAAAACACTGGGTTTAAAAAAAGTATTATTTATTGATGAGGCCAATATTGCAGATCAGGATTTTACCTTGTTTTCTGGTTTGCGCGAACACCCACCCCGAATTTTAGTGAATGATAAATTACTGGAGCTGACAGACGACCATGTTGTTATTATGGCGGGGAACCCGATGAGTTATGGTGGAGAGCGGCGTTTGCCCCAGATCATAGCGCAACACGGTAATGTGTGTTACTTTGATTTACTGCCGGTGGAATATATTTATCAAGAGGTCATTCATCCAATTTTTGACGCAGGTAAAATTCCTCAAGATCTGAGTGATCAATGGGGTAAATGTATATTAAAAACCTACCAAATCATTAGTGCATTATCAACAACAGAAGTGCTCATCAGCCCGCGTGAGTTGAAGATGATGGCGATGTTGTTGGTTACTCTACGAGGTGGACAAGATCCACACCGTATAATCTATGACATTGTCTACCCATGTTTAGCTGTGGAAAAGCGTCAAGAATTTGATCAATGGTTTATGGCACAATATCCGCTACAGGTATTACCCGCAGAAGAGCCCAAACAGAGCAGCCATTTCTCTTTGTCACAAACGAAAGTTTATGTAATGACACCTTCACGGCAAACGATTGCATGCTCTTTGCAACATCTCTTAGCGGTACGCGAGTTTAGCATACAAGCTACTGATCCACGGCTACGGCTCCCAGGGCTAGGTGGTTTATTACTAGAAGGTGATTCAGGAGTTGGTAAGAGTCATTTTTTGATTGATCAACTCCTTAAGCAAGGCTATACGCAAATTCCACTTAAAAAGTGCGAACAGATGAATGAAAATCCTCCAACTAAGGGCTTTTATGTAATCCCGGCGAATTTATCGTTTGCTCAAAAAGAGAAGCTATTGCTTGCAGCTTTCGATCAAGGACTACTGGTAGTTATCGATGAGATCAACAGTTGTCCGATGATGGAGCGTCTACTTAATGCGATACTGATGGGGTATCACCCTAAGACAAAACAACCCGCTAAGCACCCAGGATTTATCTTGTTGGCAACACAAAATCCCATTTCAATGGATGCTCGTGAAGCGACCAGTCGTGCGATTGCACGACGTGTATTTTTCCATGAGATCGCGAATTATACGCCGGAGGAAATGGAGGCGATATTAACAAGCGTGTTTTCACTTTTATCACGAGTCTGTATAAAACAGGAGATTAAACACCATTTGGCTGCCCTACGTTATGCACTAAAATATCATTGCGAACCTGCGCCCGTGTTTCGTGATCTATATAACATTGTGGATGAAATAGCCCTAAAGCATAAGTTGGGCTCGATTGTAGGCGATACAGAATATCCGCAATGGGATATACAAAATAGCTATACGCCAGCTCTAGAGAAAATGTCAATGCAAAATTCAAGCAATAGTAGTCGAAGTGTTAACGTGAATTTAAGAAGACACATTGAGATGAATTAAATATACTGCTTCCACTTTGAATT